>NZ_MJGL01000013.1:19580-71264 GCF_001864855.1 Curtobacterium sp. MCBA15_005 | reverse complement strand
TCGGGCGCGACCGGCGCCGCTCGTCAGGCGCGCTGGCTGAGTGCCGCGATCGGGCCCTCGCCGGCGCGGAACGCCGCGAGCACGGCCGCCGCGTCGTCGTACACCTCGACCGCGCCGGCACCGCGGAGCTCGTCGCCGCCGATGCCGCCGGTCATCACGCCGACGCACTGCACCCCCACCTTGCCGGCGGACTCGACGTCCCACATGGCGTCCCCGACCATCACGGCGTCGTCGGCCGAGACCCCGGCCTTGTCGAGTGCGACCCGGATGATGCCGGGGTCCGGCTTCGCCTGCTCGACGTCCTCGGAGCTGGTCTCGGCGGTGACCCACTCACCCGCGTCGAGCAGGTCGCGCAGGCGGGCGAGTTCGTGCTCGGGCGCGCTAGTCGCCAGGACCACGGCGTGCCCCGCTTCGGCGACGGCCTGCAGGAGCTCGCGTGCACCCGGCAGCAGCCGGAGCCGCGGCATCTGCTCGGCGTAGTAGGCGGTGTGGAACTGCTTCACGGTGTCGCGGGTCTCCTGGGACGCGTCCGGCAGCAGCGTCTCGAGCAGCTTCGCCGAGTCCATCCCGATCGCGCGGTGGATGCGCCAGGCGTCGACGGACTCCCCCGCCGCCAGGAACGCCCGCCACCACGCGTCGATGTGCGCGTAGTTCGAGTCGGCGAGGGTGCCGTCGATGTCGAAGAGGACTGCTGTCGTGGGTGCGTCGGCCATCCCACCATGCTGCTCGGGAGGCCCGGATCGCCTCCCAGGGGCCGCCCGCGTCCGTCAGACGGTGATCGTCTCCCCCGCCGGCAGGATCAGGACGGGCACCGGTCCGAGACCGTCCGGCCCGAGGAACCGCGCGGCGGACTGCTGGCCGAGCTCGCTCAGCATCGCCTCGTGGATCTGCACGGCCCGCTCCGGCGCCACGGCTCGCACGTAGTCGACGGCCTGGGCGGTGTTCGTCCACGGACCGCTCGTCGGCAGCAGCAGGGTCGGCACCGGGACACCGGGCTCGAGGTACGCGTCGCCCGGGTGGAACACCGCGTCGTCCACCAGGTAGCCGACGTTCGCGGTGGACGGGATGTCGGGGTGGATGACCGCGTGCTGCTCGCCGAAGACCCGGACGGAGAACGGTCCGACGGTGATCGTGTCGCCGGCGTGCACCGCTTGGACCCGGCCGTGGTGTTCGCCGAGCTGCTCGACGACGGTCTCCGGACCGCGGACGACGAGGTCCGGGTTCGCGGAGAGTCCCGCGCGCAGGGCGTCGATGTCGAAGTGGTCGGGGTGGTCGTGCGTGACGAGGACGCCCGCTGCTCCGCGGACGAGGTCGACGGCCTCGGGCGTGAACACCCCGGGGTCGATGACGAGGGTGACGCCGTCCTGCTCGAGGACGACGGTGGCGTGGTTGTACTTCGTCAACTCCATGCGCACAACTGTACAGCCGTGTTGTACTTCTCGGGCTCCCGGGAAGGTGAGGGAGCGTTCAGTCGGCCCGACGCGCAACCCGCTCGAACAGCTCGGGCAGACGGCGCAGCAGCGCACGCTCCTCGGCGTCGGTCTCCTCGCGGATCGCGTCGGCCAGCCAGTCCGTGCGGGCGTCCATGTCCCGCTGCAGTGCGGCCCGGCCGGCGTCCGTGATCCGGATGACCGACGCTCGGCGGTCGGTGTCCGACGCCGTCCGGTCGACGTAGCCGAGCTCGGCCAGTTCGCCGACCGTGCGGGACTGCCCCTGGTGCTTCACCCCGCGGCGGCGCGCGAGTTCCGCGATCGTCATCGGACCCTCGCGGTGCAGGAACCCGAGGGTGGTGGTGTGGGTGGCCGGCAGCGCGTCCGCCTCGCGTCGTGCGGCACGCACGACCCGGCCGATGGACTGTCGGAGCTCCGCAGCGAGCTCGTCGATCGGGTCCATGCCCGGAACGCTACCGCGTCAAGGACAGGAGGCGCGGTGCCAGCTGGCACCGCGCCTCCTGTCCGTCACGGGGTTCCGCTCAGCTGCTGCGGACGTCGTCCGCCGCACCCTGCGCGCTGTCCTTGACGTCGGACGCGGCCCCCTGTGCCTCGCCCTTGACCGCCTGCGCGGCGTCCTGCGCGGTCCCCTTGAGGTCCTGCGCGTGCTCCTTCGCCACGTCGCCGAGCTGCGAGCCGACGTCCTTCGCCTGCTCCTTGACCTCGTCGACGAGTGGTGCAGCCTTGTCCTTCAGCTCACCGGCGAGCTCTTCTTCCTTCTCGGTCGTCGGCAGGAGCGACGACACCAGCCAACCGGCACCGAACGCGATGAGGCCGACGGCCAGGGGGTTGCCCTTCGCCTTCTCGACGCCCTTCTGCGCGACGTCCTTCGCCTGGCCGGTCGCGCCCGAGGCGGAACCGGAGGCGCTCGAGCGGGCCGACTGGGCCGCGCCCATCACGGACTCGCGGACGTCCTGGAACCGGCCCTTCACCTTCTCGCTCTGGCGGTGGGCGATGGACGACGGGCTGACCTTGTCGGCGAGGGCGTCGACGTCGGAGCCGAGTTCGCCGCGGGTGCGCTCGATGTCGGCGCGGATCTCGTCTGGGGTGCTCATGGCTTCCTCCCGGTGTTGGGCTTGAGTGTCTCGGGGACTTCCTTGGCGGTCTCGACCGTCTGCGGGGCGCCCTTGATCTCCTTGATCTCCTTGCGCCCGCGGACGGCCAGGATCGCGGCGACGATCGCGTAGACGACCGCGATGATCAGGGCGGACCAGGCGTTGCCGATCAGGTAACCGAGGCCCCACCACGCGGCGATCGACAGGAACAGCAGGGCGAACACGGCGGTGAGTCCGGCGCCGCCGAACATCCCGCCCGCCTTGCCGGCCTTCTTCGCGGAGTCGGTCAGCTCGGCCTTCGCGAGGGCGACCTCCTGCCGGAACAGGCTGGAGAGGTCACGCGACACGTCGGACAGCAGCTCACCGAGCGGTGTGGTCGCAGCGCGCTCCTCGGGCGTCGGTTCGCCCAGGGGTGTCGCGCCGGGGACGGACTGGCTCATACGCCACTCCCCGATCCGGTCGTGCCGTCGCCGGCCTCCTTCTCGTGCTTGACCTCGGTCGCGAGCGCCTTGGTCAGGCGGCCGGCCAGCAGGCCCGCGCCCGCGGCGATCGCGATGAAGGTGCCGGGGCGCTTCGCGGCGAAGGTCTTCACCTCGTCGAGCAGCGAGCCCGGGTCGCGGTTCTCGAGGAACCCGGCGGCGGAGGTCGCGCGGCCCGACAGGTCGCGGACGACCTTCGAGGCCACACCCTGCTCGTCGTCGTTCTCGGCCATGCGCCCGAGCTGCGCACCGAGGGAGCGGAGTCCTCCGGCAGCGCGCTGCTGCTGCTCGCCGGCCTGCTGCTTGAGGTTCTCGGACGCCTGGCCGTAGAGCTGCTTGGCGTGGTCGGTCGCCTCGGAGGCGACCTTCGACGCCTGCTCCTTGGCGGTGCCCGCGACGTTCGCGGCCTTCTCCTTGGCGTCGCCGGCGACGTCCTGCGCGGCGCCCTTCGCCGCATCGGCCTTGCCGGAGCCACTGCCATCGCCGCTGGAGCTGCCAGCGCCGCTGGAGCCGCTGACGCTGCCGGCGGACGCGGCGGACGGGACGGCGGGGAGCTGCTCGTCGGCCGGGACGGCGTCGAGGGGCGCGTCGAACGGCACCTCGGCGGCGCTGTCGCCGTACGGGTCGTCGGTCCGGGGCGCACCGGGGTCGGTGGGTCGCGCGGCGGGGCTACCGCTGGCGTACGACGGCACGCTCACGCCGGGGGCGACCTCGTGCCCCTCGGAGGCTGCGGTGCGGTCGTGGATGGGCGTCCCGGAGTCGTTCCCGGGTGGGTTCGTGGTCATGGTCGGCCTTCCGGTTGTCGTCGCCCCCGGCGTGCACCGGGGGCGTTTCGCAACGAACCTGCGCCGTGCCCTCTTGGGCCTGTCCCAGGATCACCGGGAAACGCGGTCCGGCAATCCGCACAGGCGACAGTCGGTTGGATCGACGGGTGCCCCGTGTCTCGGTCGTGATCCCCGTGCGGGACGATGCCGTGCACCTGCGCCGGTGCCTCGCCGCCCTCGCGACCCAGACCCGGCCGGCCGACGAGGTCGTCGTGGTCGACAACGGCAGCACCGACGACAGCGCGGCGATCGCCCGGGACGCCGGCGCGGTCGTGGTCACGGAGCCGGTGCGCGGGATCGCCCGGGCCTCGGCGCGCGGGTACGACCGGGCGTCCGGCGACGTCGTCGTGCGACTCGACGCCGACTCCGTCCCACCGCCGTCCTGGATCGCCGACGCCGTCCGCCTGCTCGCCGACCCCGAGGTCGTCGCGGTCACCGGTCCGGGCCGGCCCCGGAACGGCGGCCCCGTGGTGCGCCGACTTTGGGATGCCGTGTACATGGGCCCGTACTTCGTGCTGATGTGGAGTGCGCTCGGACACCCACCGTTGTTCGGGTCCGCCATGGCGATGCGCCGGTCGACCTGGGCCGCGGTCGGGGGGCGAGCGCACCGGGACGACGCCGAAGTGCACGACGACGTCGACCTGAGCATGCAGCTCGACCCGGCCTGGCGGGTGGTGGCCGACCCCGTGCTCACGGTGCAGGTGTCCGCGCGACCGTTGTCGGGCCTCCCGTCCGTCTGGGTGCGGACGCGACGCGCCTTCCACACGTTCCGCGTGAACGGCCGGAGGGCCAACCCGGTGCGCCGGTGGGCACGGCGGCTGCGATCGCGGTCGCGGTCGCGGCGGTGGTGGCGCAGCCGCTGACGACGGCTTCGGTCAGCCGGTCACCGAGCGGGCCGGGACCGCACGTGCGCCCGCTCGCCCTGCGGTCCGTACAGGCACAGCACCTCGGTGACGGAGTCGGTCACGTTGCCCATCCAGTGCGGGGTGTGGGTGTCGAACTCGGCGACCTCTCCGGGACCCAGGTCGAGGTCGTGCTCCCCCAGCACCAGCCGGAGCCGTCCAGATAGCACGTAGAGCCACTCGTAGCCCTCGTGCGTCTTGAGCGACGGTTCCCCACCCGGGGTGTTCGGCGGGAACAGCTGCTTGAACGAGCGCACCCCGCCGGTCCGCTTCGTCAGCGGCACGACCACGCGGCCGCCGTGCACCTCGGGCTTCATGTGCACGCGCGGGTCGCCGGTCTGCGGTGCGCCGACCAGATCGTCGAGGGGTACCTGGTACGCCCGCGCGAGGGGCAGCAGCAGTTCCAGCGTGGGCTTCCGCTGCCCGGACTCGAGCCGCGACAGCGTGCTCACCGAGATCCCCGTCTGCTCGGACAGTGCCGCGAGCGTGACGTCGCGGTGGGCGCGCAGCGCGCGGAGTCGGGGGCCGACCCCGTCGACGACGTCGGCCGTCGTGCGCGCGACCGGTCCCGGGGTGCTGTGTGCCATGCGGGCCATGTTGCCACATCGGCAAACTTCGTTGCTGTTCACTCGTGACCGGCCGCATGATCAGCGCATGCCTGGACACTTCGACGTCATCGTCATCGGCGGCTCGGCCGCCGGCCTCTCCGCCGCCCTGATCCTCGGCCGTTCGCGGCGCTCGGTGCTCGTCGTCGACTCCGGCGAGCCCCGCAACGCTCCGGCGGCCGGCGCACACAACTACCTCGGACACGAGGGCGTCGCGCCCGCCGAACTGATCCGCATCGGTCGTGACGAGGTCGCCGCCTACGGCGTCCAGGTCATGGCCGGGAGGGTCGTGGCCACGTCCGCCACGACCGGTGACGGTCACGACCCGGTCGGCTTCTCGGTCACGCTGGACTCCGGCGCGGTCGTCACGGCCCGCAGACTGGTCGTCGCCTCCGGCGCCGTGGACGTCCTGCCCGAGGTCCCGGGCCTGGCCGAACAGTGGGGGCGCGGGGTCGTGCACTGCCCGTTCTGCCACGGCTGGGAGATCCGCGACCAGCGGATCGGGGTCCTCGTCACGACACCGAACGCCGCACACCACGCGCTCATGTTCCGGGCGCTGAGCGATCGGGTGACCGCGTTCCTGACGGATCCAGCACTGATGGACGACACCGCCCTGGCCGGTTTGGCGGCCCGCGGCATCTCGGTGGTTCAGGGTCCGGTCGCCGAAGTGGTCTCCGAGGGTGACCGGCTGACCGGGGTCCGGCTCGGCGACGGTTCCTTCGTCGAGCTCGATGCCCTGGCCACGGCGAGCCGGCCCGAGGCGCGGGTGGACTTCCTGTCCGGGCTCGGCCTCGTCGCCACCGACCAGTTCATGGGCGACCACCGCTTCGCGACCGCGCTGACCGTGGACGCCGCCGGGCAGACCGAGGTGCGCGGGGTGTCGGCGGCCGGCAACGTGACGGCCCCGATGGCGACGGTCATCGCGTCGGCGGCTGCCGGCACCCAGGTGGGTGCAGCGGTGCACGGCGACCTGGTGCAGGCCGACCTGGCCGCGGCGCTGGCCGGGGTCGGCGCTGGCGCTGTTTCGGGCGCTGTTTCGGGCTGAGCGACAGTTCGCGGGGCCGGTCGGGCGTGCAGTGTCGGTGAGCGCGAAACTCGGCGTGGGTCAGTCGACGCGGTAGCCGGCCTGCGCGGCCAGCAGCGGAGCGAGCGTGTACAGCTGGTCGGCGCCGATCGTGGCCCCGCGGAACCCCTCGAGCCGCTCGACCCGATCGAGGTCCGCTCCGCGCAGGTCCACGTGGTCGATGCGGGTGTTCGACCCCTCGGCGGCGCGGATGCTGCTGCCGTCGAACGACACCCGCAGCAGCTTCGCATCGGCGATGTCGAGCTCGTCGATGACGCAGTCACGGAACACCACGTCGGTGATCGTCGAGCCACGCAGGTTCACGAACCCGAACTTCATGCCGACGAACTCGACGCCGTTCAGTCCGGAGTCGTACAGCTCCGCCGAGCCGACCCGACCGCCGGAGACCCGGACCTCGCGCCACGAGCTGCTCGACGCCCGCAGGATCGGGGCGTCGAGCGAGTCGATGACCGATTCACGGACCCGGAGCCCACGGAAGTCCGCATCGTCGCCCCGGAACGTGTCGATGACACACTCCTCGATCTCCAGGTCGGGCAGCCGCTCGCCGGCCAGGTCGAGGACGTCGATGCGCTTGCCCTCGAGGCGGTCCCCCGTCAGGACGTCACCGGGAGCTGGCGCCCAGTCCTCGAGGTTCGTCGGTTCGGTCAGGGTGATGCGCGGGGCGTCGGTGCCGGAGGAGCGTGCCATGCCCCCAGTCTGGCGGTGACCGCCGACCCTGCGGGTCACGACCGCGGTCGGGTGAGGACGCTGTCCAGCCGGTAGTCCTTCGCCGGACCACGCGCTTCCCACCGCACCATCCAGCGGTCTTCGTCGCCGTCGAAGGCACCCGTGTAGTCGTCCGGAGCGCAGGCGTGGGCGACGCTCGTGCCCCAGACCCAGTCGTGGAAGACCCGACCGTCGGAGAAGTGCACGGTCCAGCCGCCGTCGGGACCCCGCCGGAGGAGGAGGGTCCGGGACACCGGCGTGGACCGGCCGTCGAAGGTCATCACGCCGGACTCGTCCCAGCGCACCTCGTCGTCGTCGACCCGGGTCAAGGTGGTGGTCCCGGTGACGGTCCCCGCGGCCCCGGTGCGGTGGTCGTGCACGGTGCGGTGGAGGTCCCACACCCCGAGCAGGTCCGTCGGCAGCAGCACCGGACCAGGCTAACCGCGCAGGGCCTCGGCCCGCGCGGCTCGGCGCTCGTCGTCGGTGATGACACCGCGGGCGTGCAGCTCGTCGAGTTCGAGGAGCCGCTGCTCCGGCGAGCTCCGACGGGCACCGTGGGGACGCCGACTGCGGACGACCGCGATGCACACTGCGACGATGACAACGACGACGACGAGCGCCATCAGCAGGGTCCAGACGAGGTCGTAGACCGGCGGGATCAGGGGGTTGCGGACGTCTTCGGAGGCGATCATCGTCCGCGCAGGGCCTCGGCTCGGGCGCTGCGGTGCTCCTCGTCGGAGATCACACCGCGCGCGTGCAGGTCGTCGAGTTCGGCGAGGCGCTGTTCGAGCGGCTTGTCCGGAGCGAACGTGCGGCTCTGCATCGCCTGGTACGCGATGTCCTCCTGCATGGTGAGCGGGTTCTGACCACGGTCGGCCATCCGCTTGCCCCGGTAGAGCGAGAGGATGACGATCGTCAGGGTCGTGAGGATCATCAGCGCCGCGACGACCCCGAACGCGATGCCGAACCAGCCGCCGAACAGGTCGGACATCCCCGACTCCCCCGGCCCCTCGAGCTCACTGAACGCGGACCAACTGAGCACCATCGCACTCCCCCTTCTCACAACGACGAGCGAAGCGTAGCGCGAGACGGGGAACACGAGCGGGCGTTCCTTCCCAGAACGCCCGCGATGGAATGTGGAACCGGGCGTACCTGGTCAGAACTTCCGACCCCGTACGCCCGAAAGCACCCGGTACGCCCGGGGCGACCAGGCAGCGCCGACCCCGGCCACCCCCAGCCCAAGCCCGGTCAGCCGCGGAGCGGCCCCGACCCCGGAACGTTCGCACCGTCCGCGAACCCGGCCACGAGTGCACGCAACGCTTCTTCGGAGGTGTGCCGGGCCTCCCATCCGAGCACCGACCGGGCACGGTCGGTCCGCATGATCGGCACCCCGGCCGCGATGTCGATCCACCCGGCGTCCGTCGGCTGCAACCGCAGCCGCCACGTCACCGTCACGATCCCGCGCAGCAACCGCAGCGGGATCCGCACGGCACCGAGCATGCCGAAGGCGCGCCAGTCGCGGCGGGTTGAGCACGGGCGACGCGGCGATGTTGAACGCCCCGGCTGCCCGTCGGTCGACCGCGCGCCAGTAGGCGTCCGCGACGTCGTCGGCGTGCACGGCCTGGAACACGAACGGGTACGGCAGCGGCAGCACGAGCCAGCGGATCCACCGCACGATCGACATCGGCACGAGGTGTCCGAGGAACAGCCCCCGGATCTCGGCGGCGGCGTCCCGCTGGAAGATCAGCCCCGGGCGCAGCCGGGTGACGGTCACGGAGGGGTGTTCGGCCTCGAACGCGTCCATCGCTGCTTCGTTGTCGGCCTTGTGGATCGAGTACGTCGCCGTCGAGATTCCGTCGGCGGGCCAGCTCTCGTCCACGGGGGTGTGCTTGCCGTCGACGTCCACCCCGCGGTAGGCGCCGACCGAGGACGCGACGACGACCTGGGGCACCTCGGCGCGCGCGACGGCGGCCAGGACGTTCGCCGTGCCGGTCACGTTCGTGCGGTGCTGCGCGGGGATGTCGTGCGTCGGCTGGAGGGCCCACGCCAGGTGGATGACGGCATCGGCGCCCTGGAACACGGCCGTGAGCTGGTCCACGGCGTCCGCGGCACCGACGTCGACCGCGTGCCAGACGGCGGCGGCGTACGGCTCCGCGCGGAGGTCCGGCAGGCGCCGGGCGACGCCGACGATCTGGACGCCGGCGGCGTCACGGGCGGCGTCACCGGCGGCGTGATGGCCGGCGTCACCGGCGGCGTGACGACCGGTGACACCGTCGTCGTCGGCGCGCACGGCCGCGAGCCGACGGAGCACCGCCGTCCCCACGTTGCCGGTCGCGCCGACGACGACGACGCGCATCAGGCCGCGGCCATCGCGGGGTCGAGCACGACCTTGACGCAGTTGTCCTGCTTCTTCTGGAAGACCTCGTACATGTGCGGGGCCTCCTCGAGCGAGACGCGGTGGGTGGTCAGGTCGAGCGTGCCGAGCGGGTCCGACGGGTCGGAGACGAGCGGCATGATGTCGTCGATCCAGCGCTTCACGTTGCACTGGCCCTCGCGGATGGTGATCTGCTTGTCGAACAGCGTCATCATCGGCATCGGGTCGGCCATGCCGCCGTAGACACCGCTCAGCGAGACGGTGCCACCGCGGCGGACCAGGTCGATGGCCGCGTGCACGGCGGCCAGCCGGTCGACACCGGCGGTCTCGATCGCCTTCTGCGCGAGCTTGTCGGGCAGCAGGCCGGCGGCACGCTGTGCGAAGCCCGCCATCGGGTTGCCGTGGGCCTCCATGCCGACGGCGTCGACGACCCCGTCGGGGCCGCGGCCGTCGGTCAGGTCGACGAGCTCGGGCACCAGGTCCTTCGTCAGGTCGAACACCTCGGCGCCGTGCTTCGCCCCCAGGTCACGGCGGACCTGCTCGGGGTCGACGGCGAGCACGCGGTAGCCGAGGTGCTTGCCGATGCGGGCGGCGAACTGGCCGACCGGGCCGAGGCCGAGCACGGCGAGCGTGCCGCCCTCGGGCACCTGGGCGTACTGCACGGCCTGCCACGCGGTCGGCAGGATGTCGCTCAGGAACAGCCAGCGGTCGTCGGGGGTGCCGTCGTCCGGCACGACGATGGGGCCGTAGTCGGCGTGCGGCACGCGCAGGTACTCGGCCTGGCCACCGGGGACCTGGCCGTACATCTTGGTGTAGCCGAACAGCGAGGCACCGGTGCCGTACTCGGTCACCTGGGTGGTCTCGCACTGCGACTGCAGGCCGTGCTGGCACATCCAGCAGTGGCCGCAGGAGATGTTGAAGGGGATGACGACCCGGTCGCCGACCTTCAGGTTCGTGACGCCGGATCCGACCTCTTCCACGATGCCCATCGGCTCGTGGCCGAGGACGTCGCCGCGGTCGATGTACGGGCCGAGCACGCGGTACAGGTGCAGGTCGGACCCGCAGATCGCCGTGGAGGTGATCCGCACGATCGCGTCGGTCGGCTCCTGGATGGTCGGGTCGGGGACGGTCTCGACGGACACCTTCTCGGTGCCCTGGTAGGTCAGTGCGCGCACGTTGCGTTCCTCTCGTGGTCGCTTCGAGCCGGCCTGGAGGCACGACTCGCGTTCCCCTCCTCGGTACGCGCCCGCCCCGTGGACGCTCTCAGCCCCGCGTCCCCCTCGCGCACGTCGGCGCGGGTGGGCATCCCCGCAGCACAGGCGCCGGGCCCCGGCACGGCGGTGGGACCGGTGCGCGCGGGCGGCCAGCGGCGCGGCGGACCCGCACCGGGCCTCCCGGCCGTCGCCTCAGGCGGGTTCTGCCAGCGCGAGCAACGCGTCGCGCGCGACCGCGAGCTGCGTCATCCGCGCAGCCGGTCACGCTCCCCCGGCGGCAGGTGCTCGGTCGCGGTCCGGCGGGCGGCCGGGCTGAGGAACCGGCCGCTCTGCTCGAGGAACGCCACGAGTGCCGGCTCGGACGCCCGCTTCCCCGTCTCGCGCAGGACCAACCCGAGCGCCGACTGCACCGTCTCGCTGCGCTCCCGAACCAGGCGCCCGGCGATCCCGAGCGGCACCTCGGCGTCGCCCTGCTTCACGAACGCCAGGGTCGCCACGACCGCGATCCGGCGCACCATCGCGACGTCGGACTTCGCCAGCGCGAACAGCGGGCCGGTCGAAGCGCCCACCAACGGGGCGCCGACGAGTTCCTCGGCGGCCAGGTCGACGAGCACCGGGTCCTCGAACCGCTCGGCCTTCGCCGCGGACAGGTACTCGTCGGTGAGCTCCGGATCCGGGTGCGCCCGCATCGCCTGCACGAGCAGCAGGACGGCGACGAGCTTCGCGCCGTCGTCCTCGCTCCAGAGCAGCGCCGAGCGCTCCCCCTCGTCGAGGTCGTGGAACTGCCGCGCGACCCGGCGGGCCGCGGCGACGTCGCCGGTGGTGCGGGCGAACGCCGCCAGCACGGCTTCCGCGTCGCGCCCTGCCGGGAGGCCCGTCACGCGACCTCCCCGTCGCTCGCGTCGTTCTGTGGTGCCCTCCGACGCCCGCGGCTGAGCACGATGACCGCGACGACCACCAGGAACGCCGCGAACAGCCAGGTGCCGACCTGCGGGTCGACCAGGCGCGCCAGCACGGCGCCGCCCGGCGAGCAGACGGCGGCGGTGATGCCGACCGTCAGCCCGACCCGCAGGTCGACCGCGCGACGCCGCAGGTTCGCGACCGTCCCGGACACCGACGTCGGCACCATCGTGAGGAGCGACGTGCCCTTCGCCAGCAGGTCGCCGGCGCCGAGCACGACCTCGAGCCCCGGCACGATGACGACCCCGCCGCCGACCCCGACGAGCCCGGACAGCACCCCCGACAGCAGCCCGAGCAGCAGCAGGACGATCGCCTCGACGACCCCGAAGTGCACCTCGCCGCCGCGGGTCGGCACCGTGGTGAACAGCGACACCAGCACGACGGCGATGAACCCGACGAAGATCCAGGGCAGCACGCGGAGCGGCAGGGCACGGAGCAGCCGGGCACCGATCGGCGCGCCGATGACGCTGCCGACCGCCAGGGTCAGGGCCGCCAGCCAGTGCACCTCGCCCTGCACGGCGTAGGTGACCGCGCCGACGACGGCGGCGGGGGCGATCGCCACGAGCGACGTGGCCGAGGCCCGACGCTGGTCCATCTGTGCGAAGGCCATGAGCGCCGGTACCACGATGACCCCACCGCCGACGCCGAACAACCCGGACAGGACCCCCGCCAGGACCCCGATCGCCACCAACACGAGCACCGTTCCGCCGCGCTTCCTCATCCTGCCCAGGCTATCCGCGCCGCGGGCGTGCTCTCGCACGGTGCGAGGTGGCCCGCACTTGGAGTGCAGGAATGGTCGGGTGCCCGAAGGCGACCCGACCATTTCTGCTCACGAAGCGAACGTCAGCTCGCGAATCGGGGCGTCAGGAGCAGTAGTCGGCCACCGGCTCGCCCGTGCCGGCCACGAAGACGGTCGCCACGCGGCCGCTCCCCTCGCCGACCTGGAACACGATGTACCGCTCGCCGGACCGAACCGCCCAGAACGTGTCACGGGTACCACCCGCCGCGTCCGTCCGGGTCTGGACCAGGTCCGGGTAGGCGCCCCTGACCTCGGCGAGGGTGCTGCCCAGACCGACCCCCTCGAGCGTCTTCGGGCCCACCTGCTGGCCCGGTGCGGCGTCCTGACCCTGCTGGATGACGACCGTACCGACCGTGCCGCCGGCGACGACCTCGACGACACGCTCGCCGCCGGGTCCGTCCCAGATCCTGGAGTTCGTGTTCGGGCAACCGAACGGGTAGATCACGGTCCCCTTGTCGTCGATCAGGGGCGGCGCGGGCGAGAACGCAGCTCGCAGTGCGGCGTCGTCTGCCCCGGCAGGGCTGCCGAGCGTCGCCGGTCCGACGGCATCCGCCGAGATCGTCCACGTCGACCAGTCCGTCGCCGAGTACGGCGGGGCGGTCGGCGTGGGCGTGGGGGTCGGTTCACCGACGACCGGCGCCGACGACGGCGTGACGGTCTGGCTCGGCTGGCTGGTGGCGCTCGGCGTGGGCTCGGGCTCGGTGGGCGACGTCGGGATGAGCCCGAGCGCGACGCCACCACCCGCCGTCCCCACGGCGAGCAGGGCGATGACGGTGATGACGATGCCGGTGCGACGTCCACGGCGCTTCCGCGGTTCGGCCCGCTCGAGCACGTTCTGCTTCATCGAGACGAGCATGCGCTGCAGGTCGTCTCCGATCGGGGGCTCGGAGTTCATCGCTGCACCTCCTTCGTCGCTCGGGACCCCCGCCGTGGCGTGGGTCCTTGCGGGCGGAGTCCGAGGTGCTGCGCGGCTTCCGACCACGTCCGACCCTCGACGAGACAGAGCTCGACGAGTCGTCGGTCGGTCTCGGGGAGGGCACGCAGGTCGTCCTCGACCCAGCGCAACGGCGCAGCGTCGCCGCTGTCGACGCCGTCCGCACCACTCGTCCGGGCGTGGGATCGGCAGACGGCCAGGAGCCACGGCAGCAGCAGACCGGTGGGCAGGTACAGGCCGTCGGCGTGCTGCCAGAGCGACAGGAACGACTCCTGCACGACGCGCTCGACGTCGGTCGGCGTCGCGGACACCGCCCACGCGTAGCGCGTCAGCACCGGGGCGAACCGGTCGAACGCGGTCGCCAGTGCGCTACGGTCCCCGGCGACCATCCGGCGCACGAGGTGTGAGTCATCGTTCGTCACAGCACTCCCTTCACTTCAGGAGTGTCGCGAGATCGGCGATCCTGACAGCCGAAGCGCCCGGTTCGGTCGCATCACCGGAAGTGCAGCACCGAGAGCGGGTCGATGAGCGAGCCGGCCTGGCGCACCTCGACGTGCACGTGGGCCCCGGTGGACTGCCCGGTGTTGCCGGACTTGCCCACCTCGTTGCCCTTCGACACGATCTGCCCCTGCTTCACGCCGATCTTGCTGAGGTGCGCGGTGAGGACGGTGGTGTTGCCGTACGTGACGACGACGTAGTTGCCGTAGGACGCGTGGTTCGCGACGGTGGTGGTGACCGTCCCGGTCCCCGAGGCGTACACGGGCGTCCCGGTCCCCACGGGCGAGTCGGTGCCCTGGTGGTAGCGCGGGACGTGTCCGACGCCGCGGTCGTCACCGTACCGGCCGGAGATCTTGGTGCTGGCGACCGGCCACAGCAGCCCGGTCACGGGGCGGGTCGACCACGCCCGGGTGTCGGACTTGCCGTAGAGCACGACGTTGCCGTCGACCTGCACGAGGAGCCGTCCGCCGCCGGCACGACTCGTGGCACTCGACCAGAGCCACTTGTCCGCGGCCGAGTAGACGGCGAAGTTGCCGTCGGCCTGCACCGAGGCGTAGGCCCCGACGTTCCCGGCGGTCTTCGTCGCCCAGACCTGCTTGCCGTTCACGACCTGTGCGAGCACCCCGTCGGCGCGCATGGTGAGCGTCCGGGCGTTGGTGCGGTCGGACCGCAGGACCGTCCCCGGCAGGATGAGGTTCCCCGCGGCGACGCTGTCCTGGTACGTGGGGAACTCCACGACGCTCTTGTTGGCCGTGTTGATCATGCGCATCGTGCCGTCCGGCCGGACCCCGAAGTTCCGGCCGACGTGCCCGGCGCCGCCCCAGAGCGCGATCCGCACGTTGTTGTGCACGATGGCGAGCGTGCCGTTCGCCCGGATCTGCGCGAAGGCCCCGGACTTGCCGGACGTGTTCGACGCCCAGAGCACCTTGCGACCGATGCCGTACTCGACGAGGTTGCCGTCGCCCTGCATGACGAGCTGGAACTGCCCGTTGTTCGAGGTCACCGAGTCGCCCGGCCAGAGCGTCTTGCCCGCGGCGACGGTGCCCGTGTAGACGATCGGAGCGGCGGCGGCCGGGGTGGCGGTGCTCACCAGCCCCGTCGCGACGGCGGCGAGCGCGACGAGCGCTGCGACGACCCGAGCGCGGACTGGGCGGAGGCGAGCCGAAGGCGACGAAGTGCGGCGCATGAGTTCCCTGAGCTGGGACCGCAGGGAGGCGGTCCAGGTGGCGGACGCGCCCCTGCGCGACCGTTCGGCGGCACGTCGGTTACGCGCCGCCGAACGATGGTCACCTTTTCCGGGAGGAGAAACAACCCCCTTGACGCGGTGGGGCAACCCCAGTTCCGGGGGTACGCGGCGGGGCAGGAGCCGGCGGCGGCAGGCTGCGGCAGCGCTCACCCGGGTGCCGGGACGCCGGGAGCGCGCAAGATGGTGGCATGCCGACGCCGAACCCCGCCTTCGTCCCGCCCGCAGCGCAGACCACCCGTCCGGACCTGCAGGGCACGTTCGGGATGGCGGCCTCGACGCACTGGATCGCGACGGCCACGGCCCAGTCGGTGCTCGAGCGTGGCGGCAACGCCTTCGACGCGGCCGTTGCCGGTGCCTTCGTCCTGCAGGTCGTGGAGCCCCACCTGAACGGCCCCGGCGGTGACCTGACGGCGGTCTTCGCGACGGCCGTGAACCCCGTGCCGACGGTGCTGGTCGGTCAGGGCCCCGCCCCCGAGGGCGCGACCCCGGAGCACTACCGCGCCGAGGGCCTCGACCTGGTCCCCGGCTCCGGCGCGCTGGCCGCGACCGTCCCCGGCGCGGTCGACGCCTGGCTGCTCCTGCTCCGCGACCACGGCACCTGGGAGCTGGCCGACGTCCTCGACCCCGCGATCGGGTACGCCCGCGACGGCCACCCGGTCGCACCTGCGGTGATCCGGACGATCACCGCAGTGCGCGAGCTGTTCGAGCAGCACTGGCCCACCTCCGCCACGCAGTGGCTGCCGGGAGGCACGGTGCCGGTCCCCGGGGACCTGGTGCGCAACGAGGCACTCGCTGCAGTGCTCGACCGGCTGGTCGACGCAGGCGCGGGTGCCGGCAGCCGGACGGGCCGCATCGATGCGGCCCGGTCCGAGTGGGCGGAGGGGTTCGTCGCCGAGGCGATCGACCGGTTCGTCCGCGAACCGCACCGGCACGCGTCGGGCACCGACCACGCGGGGGTGATCCGGGCGTCCGACCTGGCGGCGTTCCGCGCGTCGTACGAACCCGCGACGACCGCCGAGTTCCGAGGCTGCACGATCGCCAAGACCGGGCCGTGGGGCCAGGGGCCGGCGCTGCTCCAGACCCTGCGGCTGCTGGAACCGCTCGACGACGCCCTGCTCGACCCGTCGACCGAGCTCGGCGCGCACACGATCGTCGAGGCGCAGAAGCTCGCCCTCGCCGACCGTGAGGCGTTCTACGGCGACGGCGAGGTCCCGATGGACGTCCTGCTCTCCGACGCCTACGCCGACGAGCGCCGTGCGCTGATCGGCGAGCGGGCCTCGGCGGAGCTCCGGCCCGGAACGATCGCCGGGGTCGAGCACGCGCTGCCGCCGGTCCGGACCTCGTACGACTCCTCCGGTTCGGTCGGGGTGGGCGAACCGACCGTGCAGGTCGCCCGCGACACCGAAGCCGACGCCGAGGTCCCGCCGGCCGCTCCGCTCGAGGACCGCGGCGAGCCGTTCGTGACCCCCGACGGCGAGACCCGCGGCGACACGTGCCACATCGACGTCGTGGACCGCTGGGGCAACATCGTCAGTGCGACCCCGTCCGGCGGCTGGCTGCAGTCGTCGCCGACGATCCCCGAGCTCGGGTTCTGCCTCGGCACCCGCCTGCAGATGACCTGGCTCGAGCCGGACACAGCCTCGTCCCTGCGGCCCGGCGAGCGCCCCCGCACCACGCTGACCCCGACGCTGGTGCTCCGCGACGGGCAGCCGGTCGCCGCACTCGGTTCCCCCGGCGGTGACCAGCAGGACCAGTGGCAGCTGCTGTTCCTGCTGCGCTGGATCGTCGGTGGGTACTCCCCGCAGCAGGCCATCGACGCGCCGGCGCTGCACACCACGTCGTTCCCGGGGTCGTTTTGGCCGCGCACGTGGGAGCCCGCGGGCCTGGTCGTCGAGGACCGCCTGGGGGACGAGGTCATCGCGGCACTCGAGGCCCGCGGACACGTCGTGACCCGCAGCGGTGACTGGAGCCTCGGCCGGCTGTCGTGCGTCACCCGCGACCCGGACACCGGGATCCTCGGTGCCGCCGCGAACCCTCGGGGCGCGCAGGGCTACGCCGCGGGACGCTGACCGACGCCCGTTCCTTCCCAGAACACCCGCACTGGAAAGTGGAATCGGGCGTACCTGGTCAGAACTTCCGACCAGGTACGCCCGATTCGACCAGGCACGCCCGATCCGACCAGGTACGCCCGGTTCGACCAGGTACGCCCGGTTCAGAGCGTCGGGACGACCACCGCGCGGCCCGAGAGCTCCCCGGCCTCGAGCTTCCGGTACGCCTCGAGTGCGTCGGACAGCGCGTACCGCTCGACGTCGGGGACGATCTGGCCGGCGCGGTACATCGCGACGACCTCGTGCAGGTCCTCGATCGTGCCCCAGTAGGTGTTCGTGATCGTCGACTCGTACGGCGTCGCGAAGAAGTTCCACTCGGTCGTGCCGCCGGCGATCCCGACGACGGTGAACCGCCCGCCGACCGCCATCGACGCCTGCGCGACCTTGATCGTGGGGGTGGCACCGACGAAGTCGAAGGCCGCGTCGACGCCGCGTCCGCCGGTGATCTCGCGGATGCGCTCGGCCTGGTCCGGGCCGCCGGGGACGGTGATCGCGCCCCGGGCGGCGGCGCGGTCCATCGCGTCCTGCTTCATGTCGGTCGCGATGACCGTGGCGCCGGTGAGCGCCGTCAGGATCTGCACGGCGATCTGCCCGAGGCCACCGAGCCCGACGACGAGCGCGAAGCGACCGCCACCGGCCAGGTTCGGCAGGGAGTTCTTGATCGCGTGGTACGGCGTGAGCGCGGCGTCGCTGAGCGGTGCGGCGGCGATCGGGTCGGCGTCACCGAGCGGCACGAGGTTCCGCGCCGGGACGCTCACGTACTCCGCCATGCCACCGTCGCGCCCGAGGCCGATGCCCATGTACGGGTTCGTCGCGGCGTTCTCGCAGTACGTGTCCTGCCCCTTCGAGCAGTACGAGCAGTGCCCGCAGCCGACCGGCCCGTAGACCAGGTAGGCGTCGCCCTCGGCGAAGCCGGTGACGCCGTCGCCGACGGCCTCGACCCAGCCGGAGTTCTCGTGGCCGAGCACGAACGCGGGTGCCTGGGCTCCCGGCTGCCCCTGCTGGAACTCCCGGTACACGGCGACGTCCGAGTGGCAGGCGCCGGCGCCGGCGACCTTGAGCAGGACCTCACCGGGCCCGGGTGCGGGCTTCGGGACCTCGGTCAGGGACGGGAAGGTCTGGTACTGCTCGAACACGACGGCGCGCATGGGGTTCTCCTTTGATCACCCTTCACGCTACACCTGTCGTTGAGGACGACATGTGTCGTCCAGTCGCCTCGAGACCACGCCGTCCGGCGAACAGTCCGCGGTCGAACCGTGCTCCACCGGGACGCGACGACCGCGCCACCATGACACCCAGCACGACCGCACCGAGCGGCCCGGTGAACACGAGGAGCAGGATCCACAGCCCGGTGTGGTCCCGGTCGTGCAGTCGCCGCACGAGCAGCGACCACCGGGGCACGATGGTCACGATCGTCGGGACGAGGATCGCCAGGTCCCACGCGTCCGGCCAGACGTCCCGCCCACCGCTGCCCCAGCCGAACCACGCCCCCTGCCCGCGGTCGATCAGGTGGAACGAGACCCGCGGTGACGGGAGCGCTCCGAACGGGTCGACGTACAGTTCCCACCGCCCTCCGGTCCCGTGCGTGCCGACGACCCAGAGTGCGGCCCCGGCCAGCGCGAGCTCGAGCGCGATCACCCACCAGAACTCCGAACGACTCGCCCGCCCGTGGAACCGCCACCCCTGGGTCCAGAACCGGAGCCAGGCGACCACCGGGTTCGTCACGTCGGCCGGACCCTGCTCGAGCACGGCCCCACGGAAACCCGTCACGCTGCTGTCCCCCATGTGCCAGATCGTAGGGCAGACCTGCGTCTTCGCCGTGAGCCCGTTGCGAGAACGATCGTTCTCCGATTGACTCAGGAGCGGCGGTCCCGTTCGGGGCCGCTCCCCCACACGAAAGGAGCGGGCATGCCCACTCGCACCGCACGCACCGCCTGGAACGGCGGCCTCGAGGACGGTTCCGGCCAGGTCGAGCTCTCGAGCTCGAAGGTCGGCACGTACGACGTCTCGTTCCCGAAGCGCACCGCCGAGGACGCCGGGGGCACCACGAGCCCCGAGGAGCTCATCGCCGCCGCACACTCGGCCTGCTACGCCATGCAGTTCTCCGCCGTCCTCGGCGAGGCCGGCGGCACGGTCGAGGCCCTCGACGTCAAGGCCGACGTCTCGCTCGGCCCGGACCCGGCCGGCGGCTTCCGTCTCACCGGCATCGTCCTGACCGTCAGCGGCGAGGTCTCCGGCATCGACGAGGCGGCCTTCCTCAAGGCCGCCGAGGACGCCAAGGCGACCTGCCCCGTGAGCAAGGCGCTGACCGGCGTCGAGATCACGCTGCACGCGACCTTCGAGCAGTAGGCGCGGAACGCAGGAACCGTCACCACCTGACGGACTGGAGGCCCGTGGCGACCCCGCCACGGGCCTCCAGTCCGTCGTCCACCTACGCTGGGTGCCGTGCCCCGATTCCTCGCCACCCCGACCTTCGTCGCCCTCTGGCTCGGCCTGCTGGCCCTCGTCGTCGGGATAGTGGTCGCGCTGACGGCTCCAACGTCCACGTTCGGCTTCGCCGCCTTCGCGCCGGAGACCGACTACGCCTTCGTCGCGGGGATCCGCCCCTGGCAAGCGACGGTGGGGCCGGTCCTCGTGCTGGTGGGCGCGGTCGTCGCGGCCTTCGCCCTCGGTCGTCTCAGCACGCGCCGCCGCGGCTGATCCGGACGCGTCCAGCGGACGTCCGGACTCGGCCGCCGTCGACTGGCACCATGGCGTGATGGCCGAGCAGCACCCCCCGGGCCCGCACAAGCCGGGCCGCCCGCCCCGGCCACGCCGCCGC
This sequence comes from Curtobacterium sp. MCBA15_005, assembly GCF_001864855.1. NCBI lineage: Bacteria > Bacillati > Actinomycetota > Actinomycetes > Micrococcales > Microbacteriaceae > Curtobacterium > Curtobacterium sp. MCBA15_005. Next base: position 51,166 of record NZ_MJGL01000013.1, on the reverse strand, counting down.
AGTCTGGCGCAGCACGACCTGCGCGACGCACGGGCCCGCCTGCGCGGGACGATCTACGAGCACGTCGAGCCCGACGCCAAGGGGCGCGACCAGTACACGGCGACCCAGATCGTCGACTTCTGCCTCGACCTGGCCGAGGTCATGCTCGCCTCCGGTGCCGACACCCGCAGCGTCGAGACGGCCGTCGTCGCGGTCTCGACGAAGTGGAACCTCGCACCGCTCGACCTGGACTTCTCCGGCAGCTCGGTGACGATCCAGTACGCCCCGGCCGACGTCCCGCCGCTCGTCAAGGTCCGTACCGTGCGCTCGGACGGCTCCGACCTCGACAAGCTCGCGCGGGCGAACCAGATCGTCGACGACCTGATCCACGACGACCGTGACATGACCTCGGCGGTGAACGCCCTGGTCGCCGTGCTGCGGCTCCCGCCTCGGTGGCCGATGTGGCTGTCCGACGTCGGCCTGTCGATCCTCGGCATCTCGATCGCCGTGCAGGCCGGAGGTGGCTGGCGTGCCGGACTCGGGGCGTTCGTGCTGATGCTCGGGATCATCGTCTCCGGACGCTGGCTGACCGACCGGGGGTACCCGCAGTTCTTCGTGTCCGGGGCGCAGGGCGCGGTGGCGTCGGCGATCGGCACCCTGGCCATCTGGGCCGGCGTGCTCAACGCGAACGGTGCCGCGACGATGGTGGCGGCGCTCGTGGTGCTCCTGCTGCCGCACCCGTCCCTGGTGACCTGGGCGCAGGACGCCATCTCGGGGTTCCGGGCGATGGCCGTGGCCCGGGCGTTCTACATCGGGCTGGTCATCGCGGCGATCGTGGTCGGGGTGCCGGCCGGGATCGCGATGACGCACTGGCTGCAGATCGAGGTCGACCCGTCCGGCATCGTGACGCAGACCCTGCCGCTCTGGGCGTCGCTGTCCCTGACCGTGGTGTCGGCGGGCGCGAACTGCTTCGTGCAGCAGGCGAGCGCCCGGGTGATCCCCGTCGCCGTGGTGTTCTCCGTCGCCGCCGGTGCCGCGCTGTGGGCACTGCGGCAGGCCGGGCTGCCGCTGCTCGGGGCGACGTTCCTGGCGGCGGTGCTGCTCGGGGTGCTCTCGACCTACGCGGCCGTCCGGATGCGCACGGCCGTGGCGGCGATCGCGGTGCCGGCGTTCTGCGGGGCACTGCTGCCCGGTGTCGCCGTGTCGAACGCCCTGCTGAACTTCATGTCCGGGTCGTCGAGCGCCGCGCTCGACTTCGTGGCGGCGGTGTCCGTGGCACTCGGGATCGGCGCGGGCCTGGTGCTCGGCGGGCTCTTCGCGACGCCCGGTGCCCGTCGAGCGCTCCGCCGGACGCGTCGGGTCGTCGTGCACTCGGTCCACAACGACACCACGGCGCTGCGCGTCATCCGTGACACCGGGTACGACCCCGGCGACGGGTCGGTGCCCCGCGGGTCGCGCTCCGGGGGCACTTCGTGAGCTGAGCCGGCCGGGAGCCGGCGGCGCTTCGTGAGCAGAAGCGGTCGAGTGCGGTCCACGCACCCGACCGCTTCTGCTCACCGAGTGGGCGTGCCGCGCTCAGCCGGCGTCGGACACCGCGCTCGACACCGCGGTCGGGGCGTCGTACTCGCCGTCCGGGATCGCGCGGAGCGCCTCGAGGACGTCGTCCGGGGCGCCCTCCTGCTCGGCCGTCGAGACCACGTCGTCCTTGGACGCCGGGTAGTCGATGCCGCTCAGGTACTTCTGGACCTGGATGGGGTTCGGTGCTGCCATGTCGGTTCCTTCCGTCAGGTTGCGCCTCCCGGAGTACCCGCGGGGCGCTGCACGACGGTGCGGGGAACGCGCTCTGCGGACGAACCGCCGGTCAGATCTCCCAGCTGCCCGAGTCGTCGTCGTCCCACATCGCCAGACGGCGGGCGGCCTGCGGCTCGTACCGCTCCATCCAGCCACGCTCGAGCCGGGCGACCGCGCGGTCGAACGCAGCCACCAGGTCGAGCTCGGCGCGCAGCAGGGCCTGCAGCTGCAGCCCCTCGTACAGGGCGATGAGCTGCTCGGCGCCGCGGCGGGGGTCCATCGTGTGCGGGGCACGGCCGATCGCGATGTCGTGCTCCAGGCCGCGCTTGATCTGGGCGAAGAAGAGCTGGTACCGCGACCGCAGGTAGGTCGCCATCGGGTGCGCCGGGTTGCCCGCGACGGACAGCAGGGCGACGAGCAGGCGCATCAGGGCCGGGTCCTCGGCGTTCGAGGCGACGATCGCGCGGAGCAGGTCCACGGTCGAGCCGTCACCGACCTCGTGCGTGACCTCGTCCATCCGGGCGCCGTTCCAGCGGTCGAGCGCGGCGAGGACCAGGCCGTCCCACGACGGGAAGTGCTGCTCCAGCTCGGCGACGCTGATACCCATCCGCTCGGCGACCTGCACGGGCCGGGCTTCGTGGAAGGGGACGTCCCGGAGCAGGTCGACGGTGGCACCCACGATCGTGATCCGCAGGTGCAGCGTGGCCGCCGCGGCCGCAGCGGCCTGCGTGTCGGCGCTGGTGTGTTCGAGCATCGTGCCCTCCGTCGTCCCCGGACGTCCTGTCCGTGTCACCCCGGGTCCGGGGCACCTCCATCCAAACGCAGAACGGGGGACACCAGAATCCCCGGTACGGGTGTCGGCACAAGGGGGGACAGGCCACGACGTCGAGCCGGTTCGCGGCCGTCCGTGCGACCATGCCGGCATGACCCCGAACGACCCCACTGCCCAGGGACTCGCGACCATGGCCTCGACCGGCTTCGAGTTCGGCGGCGACCCCGACCAGGTGGCGCACGACGTCCGGGCCATGTGGGAACAGCTCGGCCGTCCCGCCGGTGCGTTCGAGGCGGCGGCGCGAGCCATCGCCGTGCTGCCCCAGCGCCCCGAGGTGCCGATCGCCGACCAGGCCCGCCGTCGCGCCTTCGAGCAGGCGATCGGCATCAACCCCGTCGAGGTCGAGCTGGCCGCCGCGATGTCGGCACGCGAGCTCCTCGAGCGGATGGCTCGCTCCGTCAGCTGCTGACGCCACGACCCGGATCCGGAGCGGACCCGGCGACGCGACCAGGAGCCGCCGACGCGACCAGGAGCCGTCGACCCGACCACACGGACGACGGGAGGCGCGATACCCGCCGGCACCGCGCCTCCCGTCAGGTCCCCGTCAGGGGCAGGAGCCCTACGGCGTCGGCATCCCGCCGTCGACGTGCAGCGTCTCGCCCACGACGTACGACGACTCACCGCTCGCCAGGAACACGTAGGCCGGCGCGAGCTCGGCGGGCTGCCCCCAGCGACCCAGGTAGGTCTGCTCGCCCGCGCTCGGCAGCGCCTCCGGCGGCTGGCCGCCGGCCGGCTGCAGCGGCGTCCAGATCGGGCCGGGGGCGACCGCGTTGACACGGATCCCCTTCGGCGCCAGCTGCGCCGCCAGGCCCTTCGCCAGGTTGTTCACGGTCGCCTTCGTGGCCGCGTAGTGCACCAGGTGCGGCGACGGGGCGTACGCCTGGATCGACGTCGTGTTGATGATCGTGGAGCCGGGCTGCAGGTGCGGCACGGCGGCCTTCGTGATGCGGAACGTCGCGTAGGCGTTCGTCTTGAAGGTCTCGTCGAACTCCTCGTCGGAGATCTTGGTGATGTCGTCGACGTTCTGCTGCTTGCCGGCGTTGTTCACCAGGATGTCGAGGCCACCGAGCTGCTCGACCGCGTCGGCCACGAGCTGCTCGCAGACCTCGAGCGAGGTGATGTCACCCGGCAGCGCCACGGCCTTGCGACCGGCGGCCTCGATGAGCCCGACGATGCGGTCGGCGTCCTCCTGCTCCTCGGGCAGGTACGAGATCGCGACGTCCGCACCCTCGCGGGCGTAGGCGATGGCGACGGCGGCACCGATGCCGGAGTCGCCACCGGTGACGAGCGCCTTGCGGCCGGTCAGACGACCCGAGCCACGGTAGGTGTCCTCACCGTGGTCGGCGGGGACGTTCTGCGCCATCTCCGATTCGGTGCCGGCACCCTCGAGGTACTGCTCGTCGGGCTTCTTGTCGGCGTACATCTTCGTGGGGTCCTGCATCACGTACTGGTCAGGCCCGGTCTGGTCGTTCTGCTGGTCCGTCATGTCGCCGACGGTACGCAGGGGGTCGCTGCGGGCCGTCCAGGAGGCTGTCCCCCGTTGCGCGGAGCGGCCTGCGCCCGCCGGCCGCCCCGTTCCAGGGCCGCAGGTGCGTGATCCTCGTTTGTCACGGTCCGGTGACGGGCAGGCTCCGATTCGGTAACACCTGTCGTTCTGTCCCGGTCGAGGCCCTACCGTCGAACGGTGACTCCTCGGACCCTGCTGGCGCTCGGCGCCGCCGTGCTGGCCTTCTCGGCCGGTGCGCTCGCGTTCGACGGCACCACCGGGCTCGGGGCGGACGTCGCCGTGGCCGCCGAGACCTCGCACGACGCCGCTCCGGTGCACGTGACGAAGGCGGAACTCCGCCGGGTGGACTCGATCGAGCTCGACGCCGAGGCCCTGGTGCTCCGGAACGGCGATGACACCGTGGTGAAGTCCTCGATGCGCGACTCCGGACTCACCGTGAGCGTGCTGAACCGCCTGCTCGGCACCCCCTCGCGCACACAGACGGCCGAGGGCGACGGCGGGGCGTGTTTCCCCGCCAGCACCACGTACACCTGGGGCGGCGCCCTCCGCGTGGCCGCCCTGCGCTCCGACGCCCGAGCGGGCAACGCCGTCGAGGTCCGGATCCTGCGTGACTCGGTGCGCAGCCGCTCGGGTGCCCGGATCGAGTTGACCGGCCCCGACGGCGTCCAGGTGGGCGACGACCTGGACGAGCAGATCGCCGACGCACCCCGGTCGCACCGGGTGTCCTACGGCTCCGACGACTCCCGCGCCTGGCAGCTCCTGCTGCGGCAGGGCTGGGACGCGGCGCCCGCGACGGACGACGACGCCCAGGACGCCACGGACGCCGGCACGAACGGGGTGTCCGCACTGACGAACGACACGACGGTCACGGTGATCGGGTCCCCGATGCCCGTCCACGCACGCCGGAGCTGCTGACGCGGGTCAGACGCGCAGGGTCGCCACCACCGGGAAGTGGTCGCTGGCGAACCAGGTCTCCGGGCCGTCGTGGTCGATCACGACGCGGTCCACGCCGCTGACGCCGCGGGTGAGCACCCAGTCGATCCGTTCCCCGGAGTCGACCGGTGGCTGCCAGTCGTTGAACGTCGCGGTCCGGTCGGACGGATCCCCCGCGGTCAGCCAGGCATCGGCGAACCCGGCCTCCGAGAACACCCTCGACGCGGTGCCGCTCCCCGCGGGCTCGTTGCAGTCGCCCGCGAAGACGACCGGACCGGTCTCCCCGGCGAGCCGTTCCACGATCAGGGCGGCGCTCCGGCCCCGGACCTCGTCACCGTGGGGTCCGGGCTCGTGGTCGAGGTGGGTGGTGAGCAGGGTGAACGCGGGCCCCTCGGCGTCGAGGAACCGGGCGTGGTTCGCGATCCGCGGGTACAGGCTGCCCCAGGTGTTCGAGACCGGCTCGTCCGGGGTGTCCGACAGCCAGAACGATCCCTCGTCCGACGGGCGGAACCGGTCGCGGCGGTAGAAGACGGCCGCGTGCTCCCCGGCGTCGCCGCCCTCGCGCCCCTGCCCGACGTCGGCGTGGTCGGGCAGCCCGGCGCGCAGGTCGTCCATCTGGTGCCCGAACGCCTCCTGCACACAGAGCAGGTCGGGGTCGTGCCGGCGGATCACGTCGAGCACGACCGGCAGGCGGGCCGGCCAGTCGTGCGCGGGGTCCGGGTTCTTGATGTTGTAGGTCATCAGGACGATCGGGCGTGCGGCGCTGGTCACTCCACGAACCTACCGACGCCCCGCCTGGCCGGTTCCCATCAGTTGATGCAGGTGCCCTCGGTGCCGTAGTTGTGCACGTCGGTCGACTTCGGCGACGGTTCCTTCGCGGGCTGCTCCGCCGGCTTCGAGCCCGAGCCGGTGTCCGCCGGCGTCGAGGGGGCCGCGCTCGGCTCGGTCGCGACCGGCTTCGCGGTCTTGCCGTCGGTGCCGAGCACCAGTGTGACGCCGGTGACCGTGTTGGTCCGGACGGCGACGGCACCCGGCACGACGGCCGCGACGGCCTTCGCCTGCGACTCCTGGCCGGCCGGGTACTGCACCTGCGTGACCTTCGTGGTGGGCGAGGACCCGGCCGGCGCGACCTGGAAGCCGCGAGCCGTCAGGACCTGACCGGCGGCGGTGGCCGCTCCCTGCACGCCGCTGCCGTTCAGCACGGTGACCGACGTGTTCGCCGGTTGCGCCGGACCGGCAGCGGTGTAGGCCTCGGGCTCACCGACCAGACCCTGCACGAAGGCCGGCAGACCAACGGTGTCCACCTCGACGATGGACAGCGGCGATCCGTTGACGGAGATCGTCGGGGTCCCGAGGGTCGGGATCGTGGCCGACTGGATGTTCGCGGGCCGGAGGTTCGCCATCTGCGACGCGAGGTCGATCAGGTTGGTGTCGGTCTGGATCGATCCCCCGACGGCCTGCAGGATGTTGCCCATCTTCACCGGGTTGAGCAGCGTGCCCGCCGACGTGACCTTCCGGGCCTCCTGGGACAGGAAGTACTGCTGCCGGATGTTGCGGTCCAGGTCACCGTTCGGCAGCCCGTGGCGCTGTCGCACGAAGGACAACGCCTCCTTCGCGTCCAGCGAGGACTTGCCCGCCGGCAGGTTCACCCCGGAGAACGGATCGTTCGCAGCTTGGTTGAGGCACACCTCCACCGGCCCGAGTTCCTTCACGACCTGGTAGAAACCGAGCAGCGAGACCCGGACGTAGTGGTCGATCTGCAGCCCGCTCAGGTTCTCGATGGTCTTGATGAGCATCTTCGCACCGCCGGTGTCCCCACCGCCGTTGAGCGTGCCGTAGTAGAACGCGCTGTTGAGCTTGCCCTTGCCGACGTCCGGGATGTCCACGTACGAGTCGCGGGGGAACGAGATCATCGTCGCCTGGCTGCCGTCGGCGTTGATGTGCAGCACGATCATCGTGTCGGTGTTCGTCGCGCCGCCGTCCTCCTCGGTGCTGAGCTCGGCGAGCTGCTCCGGGGTGGCGTTGTCCGGTCGGTGGTCGTCGCCGACGAGCAGGATGTTCTGCGCCGTGCCGTCGACGTCGTCCTTCTTGTCCTTGCCGCCGGTGATCGCGTTGACGATCGTGACGCCGTCGGACAGCTGGTGGTACGCGTACGCCGCGTACCCGCCGCACAGCAGGAGGGCCATGGTGAGCACGCCCGCCACCGCCGGGAACACGACGCCGGCCCGTCGCTTCTGGCGCCCGTGGCGCGGCGTCGCGGCACCGCGGTGTGCGGGCTCGGTCGTCTGCTCGGGTTCGTTGCTCACCGGGAAACCATAACCGGCGCGCGCACGACGGACATGGGATGCGCCTGGCAGGTCACCCCATGCCCGCTGTCGTGTTCCTCACCGGGCGACGAGGCCCTGCTTGTTCGTCTCACGGGCCCGCAGCACGGTGATCCCCGTGATCGCCGCAGCCGCCATGACGTAGAAGGCGGGCGCGAACGTGTTGCCCGTGGCACTGATGAGCCACGTGGCGAAGTACGGCGTGATGCCACCGAAGAGCGCGACGCTGATGTTGTAGGCGATGCCCATCGACCCGTAGCGGATCGCGGTCGGGAACAGTTCGGCCATCGCCGCGCTGACGGCACCGTCGAACGCCGCCATGAACAGGCCGAGCAGCACCATCGCGGCCGCGGCCGCCCAGAAGTTGCCGGCGTCCATGAGCATCAGCGTCGGGTAGGTCAGCACCAGGAAGCCGGTACAGCCGGCGAGCATGACGGGCTTCCGGCCGATCCGGTCCGACAGCAGGCCGAAGAACGGCACGAGTCCCGCGATCACGAGGAAGCCGATCACGACGACCCCGTACGACACCAGCGGCGAGTACCCGAGGTCGGCCTGCAGGTACGACGGCATGAAGGTCTGCAGGATCCAGTGGCCGACCGCCTTGAGGACGACGAAGCCGATGCAGAACAGCAGGGCCTTCCACCCGGTGCGGAGCGAGCGACGCAACGGGTTCGCCGCGACCTCGCCCTTCGCCTTGAGTGCGCGGAACTCGGGGGTGTCCTCGAGCCGGTTGCGGAGGTACAGGCCGACCAGTCCGAGCGGGACCGCGATGAGGAACAGGACGCGCCACCCCCACGTCTCGAGCGCGTCGTCGCCCGCGAGCGCGGTGAACAGGAACACCAGCCCGCCACCGACGATGAAGGCCGCGAACCCGAAGACGTCGATGAAGCTCGTCACGAAGCCCCGCCGGTTCGAGGGCGCGAACTCGGCCAGGAGCGTCGTCGCGCCGGCACCTTCGCCACCGGCGGCGAAGCCCTGCACGAGCCGGACCAGCACGAGCAGGATCGGTGCGAGCAGCCCGACGCTCTGGTAGGTCGGCAGGATGCCCATCACGGCCGTCGCTCCGCTCGTGATGAGGATGACCGTCGCGAGCGTGGTCTTCCGGCCGACCCGGTCCCCGAGCGAGCCCCAGAACAGCCCGCCGAGCGGGCGCATCACGAAGCCGGCACCGAACACGGCGAACGCGGAGAGCAACGCCACCTGGGGGTCGCCCTGCTTGAAGAAGTACAGCGAGATGACCGTGGCCAGGGTGCCGTAGAGGCCGAAGTCGAACCACTCGACGAAGTGGCCGACGCCCGCGGCGACGATCACCTTCCGCATGCCCTGCCGGCGCGCGTCGTCGCCCAGTGCTGCCTGGACGTCCGGGGGGCCGGCGGCGTCCGCGCTCGTGCGCGTTCGGGTTCCGTCGCTCATGGGGTGACCTCACACTTCGTTGTCGAGAGTTCGTTGACGATAGCACTTGCCGGGCACACTTTGCCACACAGTGGGAAGGCAGCGCCAGAGAGTGATACCGTCACCGCCATGCAGTCCCGTGAACAGCACCACGACGTCGTGGTCGTCGGAGGCGGTCTCGCCGGTGTGTGCGCCGCGGTCGCCGCCGCACGCCTCGGCTCCAGCGTCGCCCTCGTCACCAACCGTCCCGTCCTCGGCGGGAACTCCTCGAGCGAGATCCGGGTGTGGGTGGTCGGGGCGACCGCGCACGGAACCCATCGGTTCGCCCGCGAGACCGGGATCATGGGGGAGCTCTTCCTCGAGAACCAGTACCGGAACCCGCAGGGCAACGCGGTCTACTGGGACCAGGTCGTGCTCGACCTCGTGCGCGCCGAACCGAACGTGCACCTGCACCTCAACACCGACGTGCGCACCGTCACGACCGCCGACGACGACGGCGCCACCCGGATCACCTCCGTCACGGGGTGGACGATGGGGTCCGAGATCGAGACGACCTTCACCGCACCGGTGTTCCTCGACTGCACGGGCGACGGCCTCGTCGGCGCACTCGCCGGGGCGTCGTTCCGGATCGGCCGCGAGGGACGCGCCGAACACGGGGAGGCGTGGGCGCCGGAACAGCCCGACGACGAACTGCTCGGGAGCTCGATCTTCTTCTCGACGCACGACACCGGCCGGCCCGAGAAGTTCGTGCCACCGTCGATCGCCGTCGACCTGAGGACGACACCGATCCTGGCCAACCGGGCCATCAAGACCGGGGACAACGGCTGCAACTACTGGTGGATCGAGTGGGGCGGTGCGCTCGACACCGTCACCGAGAACGAGCGGATCCGCGACGAGCTGTGGGGCGTCGTCTACGGGATCTGGGACCACATCAAGAACTCCGGCGCCTTCGACGCCGAGACCCTCACGCTCGACTGGGTGGGTGCGATCCCCGGCAAACGGGAGTACCGCCGGTTCATCGGCGACCACACGCTCACCCAGCAGGACCTGCTGTCGCAGCGGACCTTCCCCGACGCGGTGGCGTTCGGCGGCTGGTCGATCGACCTGCACCCCGTCGAGGGCGTGTACGCCGAGACCGCCGGCGCGCAGCAGCGGTACACGGACGGCACCTACGACATCCCGTTCCGTTCCCTCTACTCCGCGGACGTCGCGAACCTGCTCTTCGCCGGCCGGAACATCTCCGCGTCGCACGTGGCATTCGGCTCCACGCGGGTGATGGCCACGTGCGCCACCCAAGGCCAGGCCGCCGGCACCGCCGCGCACCTCGTCGCCCGGCACGCCACGACGCCCCGCACGCTCGGCAACGACCACGTCGAGATGCTCCAGCAGACGCTGCTCCGCGAGGACGCCCCGCTCATCGGGGTCCGGGCCGTCGACGGTGCCGACCTGGCCCACCTGGCGACGATCACCGCGAGCAGTGAACTCACCTCGATCGACACCACCCCGTGGGCGACCGCCGACACCTTCGCACTCGATCGCGACGTCGCGATCGTCCTGCCGGCCGACCCGGCGCTCGGCTCCTTCGCGCTCCGGACCGTCGTCGACGACGGCACCGCGGCCGAGCTCACGATCGAGCTCTGGACGACCGGCAAGCCGCAGAACTACGCCCCGATCGAGCACGTCGCCACCCACACCGCTGCGGTGACTGCCGGATCCGGGGAAGCGGTGGTGGACCTCGCGTTCCGTCCCGAGGAGCCGTGCAACGCGGTCGTCGTCGTCCGTCGTGCCCCGGGCGTCCGCCTGGTCCTGACCGACGGGCACCCGTACGGGGTGCTGGCCCTCCGTGCCCGCACGGCCGACGACGAGCAGTTCGACGACCACATCCCCGAGGAGTCCGACCAGCCGGTGACCGACTGGGAAGCGCGCGCCCTGCGCGGACGGTCCTTCGCGTTCACCGCAGCCGGCGCTTCGGACGCGTGGCGGGCCTCCAGGGTGGCCGACGGGTACCAGCGTCCCTTCGGCGGCCCGCACCTGTGGTCGTCCGAGGCCGGCGACGGCCGAGCCGCCCTGACACTCGACTGGACGGAGCCGGTCGACGTGCGCCAGGTGCGGATCGTGTGGAACGACGACGTCGACGCCGACCTCATCAACCTGCACCACCACCGCACCCACTGGGACGCCGTCCCGACGCTCGCCCGTGACTACCGCATCGAGGTGTCCGTCGACGGCTCGTGGCGGCAGCTCGAGACCGTCACGGACAACCGGCACCGGCATCGCGTCCACGACCTCGCCCCGGTGCGGACCGACTCGCTCCGCATCGTCGTGACCGCCACGAACGGGTCGCCGTTCGTCACGGCGAGCGCCGTGAAGGTCTACTGACCCACCTGCAACACCGACAACGATCAAGGGAGATCGCCATGCGCCTGCGCGCACACACCATCGCGACGGTCATCGCGCTGTCACTCGCCGCCGTCGGCACGTCCGGGCCGCACGGCGCGGCTGCGGTCGCGGACACCGCCGCCACCCCGTCAGCGGTCACCGCCGGCACCGCCACGATCCAGCCCAACCCGGGGAACCCCACCTCGCCCGCCGCGACCGCGCACTCCGTCTCGGCGAACGGGACGGCCGTGCCGGTCAGGGCCGAGTCGGTCAGCGGCACCTCGCACGACGTCGCGATGTTCGCCAAGGGGACCGGTACGGCGACCGTCAGCGTCACCATGCCCGGCCTCGCCGCGTCGGCCACACCCGTCGTGACACCACGGACGCTGTCGATCGCGACGACCCGCTCCGGTTCCACCATCACGTTCACGATCCGCGACGCACACCCGCTCGTGATCGAGACGCCCGGCGTTCGCGCGCTGTTCCTCTTCGTCACACCGGCCGAGACGACCGTGCCGTCCGCCGCCGACCCCTCGGTCCGGTACTTCGGCCCGGGCGAGCACGACGCCGGAGTCATCCGCCCGACGTCCGGGCAGACGATCTACCTGGCTCCCGGCGCCCTGGTGCACGGTCGCATCGACGGTGACGGCGTCACCGGCGTGCGGGTGCTCGGCCGTGGGATCCTCGACGCCGGCGATGACACCTCGCGCACCGCGAAGACGATGGCGATCCGGTTCCGCGACAGCTCCGACGTCACGGTCTCCGGCATCGGCGTCCGGAACGCACAGTGGTGGCAGACGCTGTACATCCGGTCGTCGGGCATCCACGTGTCGTGGACGAACCTGATGGGCACGCTCATCAACAACGACGGCATCGACACCGACGGCGTGCAGGACATGGCGGTCGAGCACAACTTCGTGATGAGCGGCGACGACGGGTTCGGCTGGCACGCCCTCGACGCCGCCACGAACGGCGAACCCGAGACCCGCGGGCTGCACGCACTCGACACCACCTTCTGGAACGTCACCGGCGGCAACCCCGTCCGGTTCGGCTCCTCGATGGAGACATCGCTGTTCACCGACATCTCGATCACGCAGTCGTACGTGCTCCGCGCCAAGGAGGTCGCCCTGAAGTTCGACGTGCAGGACTGGGCGACGGTCTCCGACGTCACGGTCGACGGTTTCCACGTGGAGTCGCAGCCGGTCGGGAAGCGAGCGATCGTGCTGCAGGTCCTCAAGGGGCAGTACTCGAACGACACCGGCTACCGCGACGAACGCGGTCGGATCACGGGCATCACGATCCGCGACTTCACCGACGTCACGGCGGACTCGGTGACGCTGTCCGGCTGGGACGCCGCCCACGGGATCTCGGGCGTCGCGTTCCAGGACGTCGTGCTCGGCGGGGTACCGCTGACAGCGGCGCAGGTGCGCTCGAACGCGTTCGTCAGCGGCGTCACGGTGTCCTGATCGCCGTCGCAGACCAGAATGAGGGGATGACGACCACCCCTCCGAACCAGAGCGTCGAGCGCGCCGCGGCGGTCCTCGGCGCGCTCGGTGCTGCTGACGGGCCGATGCGTGCCTCCGACATCGCGCGGGCGATCGGCCTCGGGACGTCGACGACGGGCCGGCTCCTGGCGACGCTCGAGTCGCTCGAGTACGTGCGTCGCGATCCTGATTCGCAGGGGTACTCGGTCGGTCGCGCCGTGCTCGAACTCGCCAGCCAGGGACTCAACCACAACCCGGTGCACCGGGAGAGCCGGGCCGCGGCGCAGGAACTCGCGCACCGGATCGGCCTCACCGCGAACGTCGGGGTGCGCGACGCCGCCTCGTGCATCTACCTCTGCCACTTCGAGGGGTCGCTGGCGCCGAAGTCGCACACGATGATCGGCATGCGACAGCCGCTGCACGCGTCGGCGCTCGGCAAGGCCCTCATGCTCGACCTGTCACAGGTGGACCGGGAGCGGCTCCTCGGTGCGGACCTCGCGCGGTACACCGACCACACCATCACGTCGCACGACGCCCTGACGGCCGACCTGGCCGTCTCGGCGAAGCGCGGCTGGACCGAGGAGAACCAGGAACTCGCGCTCGGGCGGTTCTGCATCGCCGCGCCGATCCGGAACGCCTCGGGGGACACCGCGGCCGCGCTCTCGATCTCCGGACGCCTCACGCAGCTCCGCGACCGTGACCTCGGGTCCCTGGCCGAGGACCTCATCGAGGTCGCGGACCGCATCAGCGTCGGTCTCGGGATGATCAGCGCCGTCGCGCACTGACGGCTCGCCTCGTCGTGTGGTGACGCAGTGACGGCCTGGAGGCGCGTGGCGGAGTCGCCACGGGCCTCCAGGCCGTCTTCTGGTCGCGCTGGTCCCGCTAGTCGCGCGACGGGAGCAGGTGGATCGCCTCCATGGCGAGCTCGGCAGCGATGGGGTCCTTCGCGACGACGGCGTCCTTGAGCTTCGTCAGCTCGGGCAGGATCACGTCGGCCGGCAGGAGCTCCGCGAGCTCCGGAACGCGGAGCTTGAACGAGAGCCCGTCCGTCGTCGAGTTGCAGAGCTGCACGAGCGACGGGTTGCCGCACGCGTCGGCCCACATCGAGTAGATGCCGGCGCCGTCGCGCGCGACCTGGTCCTGCTCGTCGGCGCTCACCCGCGCGTGCACGTCGTCGAGCATCTTCACGATCTTCTTGCGCTGCGCGTCCGTGAACCGGGGCACCGCGAGCCGCACGACACCGCCGTAGATCACGCCGAGGGTGCGGTACGCGTCGAGGAGCTCTTCCTTCGTCGGCGCCGCGACCCGGGTGTAGCGGTTCGGCGCCATCTCGATGAGTCCGGCACGGGCGAGTTCGGCGAGGGCCTCGCGGATCGGCGTCCGGGAGACACCGAGCCAGGCGATCAGGTCGTCGTCGTTGAGCCGTTCCCCGGGCTCGAGCGTGCCGTCCATGATGGCGTCTCGGATCTTGTCCTGCACCGTGTCACGGAGGAGCTTGCGCTCGGCAGCGGGCTGCGTCGAGGGAACTGGCATGGGTCCAGCGTGTCACATGTCAGGGGTCGTGCGCGAGAGGCGCGACGGCCACCAGGCCCGGCGCCCGAGGTCGTAGGCCAGCGCCGGCACGAGCAGCGAACGGACCACGATCGTGTCGAGCAGGACGCCGAACGCGACGACGAACGCGATCTGCACGAGGAACAGGATCGGGATCACGCCGAGGGCGGCGAACGTGGCGGCGAGCACGACGCCCGCCGACGTGATCACCCCGCCGGTGACGCCGAGTCCGCGCAGGACGCCCTCGCGTGGACCGTGCCGCAGCGCTTCCTCGCGCACCCGTGTCATGAGGAAGATGTTGTAGTCCACGCCGAGCGCCACCAGGAACACGAACGAGTACAGCGGCACGCTCGGGTCCGCGCCCGGGAAGTGGAACACGTGGTCGAAGACGAGCGCTCCGACGCCGAGGGCCGCCGCGAAGGACACGATCACGCTGCCGATCAGGACGAGCGGCGCGACGATGCTGCGGAGCAGGAGCATCAGGATCAGCAGGATGACGACGAGCACCACGGGGATGATCACCGTGCGGTCGCGGATCCCGGTGTCGTTCGTGTCGACCGCCGTCGCGGTGACGCCACCGACGATCGCTCCCGGGTCGACCCGTTCGACGGCGGTCCGGAGGTCACGGACGGTCTGCTCGGCGGCGTCCGAGTCTGCGGCGTCGGACAGCGTCGCCTCGAGCAGGACGTCACCGCGGGAGACGGTCGGCGTGCCGCTGCCCGCGGCGTCCCCGGTCACCGGGACGGTGCCGGCGGGGCTGTCCTTCGCTGCGGCGACCACCCCGTCGACCCCGTCCACCGCGGTGATCGCGTCGACGAGCTGGTCGAGGTCGCGCTCCGCGCCGATGACCTGCGCAGGGCTGCCGGAACCGCCCGGGAAGTGGTCGGCCAGCACGTCCTGACCGTCACGGGCCTCGGACGACCCGATGATCAGGTCGCTCTGCGGCACCCCGTCCGCCTTGAGCCCGAACAGGCCGGCGCCCATCGCGAGCAGGCCGACCGTGCAGACGATCCACACCACCCGGGACCGCCGGGCGACGAGCCGGCCGACGCGCGCCCAGATGCCGCGGGCGCCCGGACCCGTGAGCTCGGGGTGGGCGCTGCCGAACGCGGGACGCAGCGGCCAGAACGCCGCACGGCGGAACGCGAGCAGCAGCGCGGGCAGGAGGGTCAGGGCGGCGAGCAGGCTGAACGCGATGCCGATGGCCGCGACCGGGCCGAGCGCCTTGTTCGAGTTGAGGTCGGAGAGCAGCAGGCAGAGCACCCCGACGATCACCGTGCCGCCCGAGGCCAGGATCGGCTCGAGGCTCCCCCGCAGGGCGGCCTTCGTCGCGTCCCAACCGGTGCGGTGGTCGCGCAGCGCCTCGCGGAAGCGCGAGGTGTACAGGAGCGCGTAGTCCGTCGCCGCACCGATCACCAGGATCGACAGGATCCCCTGCACCTGCCCGTTGACCGTCACGATGTCGGCCTTGGCGAGCCACCAGACCACGAGGATCGAGGCGCACAGGGCGAAGGTGGCGGTCCCGAGCACGAGGACGGGCAGCAGGGGTGATCGGTAGACGATGATCAGGATCACGAACACCGCGGCGAGCGCCACCCCGAGCAGCAGTCCGTCGATGCCGGCGAAGGCCTCGGTCAGGTCCGCGGTGAACCCGGCGGGACCGGTGACGGAGCCGCGCACACCGGACGGGAGCGCATCGTCGACGTCGGCGCGGATGGCCTCGACCGCGTCCCCGGTCTCGGCGTCCTGCGTGAGCGTGGCGACGATCTCGACCGCGTCGCCGTCCTCGCTCGGGATCACCGGGCTGACGGCCTCGACGTCGGCGCGGTCGGACAGCGTCGTGGCGAGTGCCTTCGCGTCGGCGAGGTCGGTCGACGTCAGGCCGCCGTCGCGCTCGAGGACGATGATCGCGGGCGCCCCCGACTCGTCGCGGAACTCGGAGGACCGTTCCTGCACCTTCGTGGCGTCGGCCGAGGCCGGCAGGAACGAGGTCTGGTCATTGGTGGAGACCTCGGAGATCTTGCCGAAGAAGGGACCGCCGACGGAGGCGATGCCGAGCCAGACCACGATGACGAGCGCGGGGAGGACGATGCGGAGGAAGCGGGACACGTCGGTGAGCGTACACCGATCGTCAGCATGCTGATTACTTGACGGTCGAGCGCACCTGCCGACCATAGAATCACGACATGCAGGACACGACCGAGCAGTGGCCCCTCGGGCGCCTGCTGTCCGCGGCCGCGCGGGCGGTCGAACGGGACTGGGATGAACGCCTCCGCGCCATCGGGCTCTCGCACGCCGCGGTCGTCGCGATCGACATCCTCATCCGGACCGGACCGACCGGCGCCGACACGATCGCCCGCACGGCCCGTGTCCAGCCGCAGACGATGTCCCGCACCCTCGAGCGGATGGAGCGGGACGGTCTCGTCGAACGCACCCCGCACCCCGCCGATCGTCGGCGCCGTGTGGTCAGCGTGACGCCCGCCGGCCGGTCCGCGTGGGAGACCGCGCGCCACATCGAGCGCGAGGTCCTGCCGGAGGACCCGGCGCTCCGGACGGCACTGGGCGAGCTACTCGCCGGACCGCCGTTCGAGTGACACACTGTTCTTGAAATACCACATGCGATAAGATCCTGTGGTCGGTGCGTGCCGACCTGACCACAGGAGTCCCGCATGTCCGAACGCCGAGCCGCCCGGGCGGCCGCAGCACACCCCCTCCGCGCACCCCGTCGCGGCACGCGGCGACGTCGACCGTTCCTGGTCGCCCTGGTCGCGACGCTCGGCTCGCTCGTCGGTGTCGCCCTGGTCCTCGCCGTCGTGGCGAGCGTCTTCGTCGGCGGACTCGCGCGGAGCTTCGACGCCGGTCGCGACACCATCGCCGACCCGTTCCCGAGCGGTGCGCGGCCGAGCACGTCCAGCGGTGAGAACATCCTGCTCATCGGGTCCGACGCTCGCGCGCAGGGCGGCCCCGAGGGCGCGCGGCCCGAGCTCGGCGGGCGCTCCGACACCCTGATGCTGGCGCACGTCCCCGCCGATCGACAGCACGTGTACCTCATGTCGATCATGCGCGACTCGTGGGTCGAGGTCCCCGGACACGGGCGCGCGAAGATCAACGCGGCCTACTCCTGGGGTGGGGTCGCCCTCACCACCGAGACCGTCGAACAGCTCCTGGACATCCGGATCGACCACGTGGCGGAGATCGACTTCGCCGGGTTCGAGGACATGACCGATGCCCTCGGCGGCGTCACGGTCGACTCCCCCCGGGCGTTCTCGGCACGCGGCCACGACTTCACAGCCGGGGCGAACCGGCTCGACGGGGCCGCAGCACTGGCCTTCGTCCGGGAGCGCTACTCCTTCGTCGACGCCGACCACACCCGCGTCCGCAACCAGCAGGCGTTCATGCGCGGCGTCGTGAACGGGCTGCTGTCCCGTGGCACCGTCACCAACCCCGGGCGCATCCAGGACTTCGTCGCCGCGACGAGTGCGCACCTGTCGGTCGACGCCGGGTTCTCGTTCACTCGGATGGCGGAACTCGGGTGGTCGCTCCGAGCGGTCCGGGCCGACGACCTCGTGACCTTCACCGTGCCGACCGCGGGCTCCGGGACGGCACCGGACGGGCAGTCGATCGTGAACCTGAACGAGCTCGCCGTCGGGTCCCTGTCCCAGGCGCTCCGGTCCGACGACGTGGCGGGCTGGCTCGCCGACAACCCGCAGTAGTCCGGCACCGCGAGGCCGCACGCACGACGACGCCCCACGACTCGAGGTCGTGGGGCGTCGTCGTGTTCGGTCTGCGGAGAGATCAGGCGGGGAGCTGGAGCTCCTGGCCGGCGTAGATCAGGTTCGCGTCGTCGATGGTCGACGTGTTCGCGGCCCAGAGCTGCTTCCAGCCGCCGTCGATCCCGAGCTTCGTCGCGATCGTGTCGAGCGTGTCGCCCGAGGTGATCTTGTACGTCTTGCCGCTCGTCTTGACCGGGGCCGGCTTGCTCGGCGTGGTCGCTGCCGGGGCGGGCGCCGCTTCGGTCGTGCTCGGCTGCGGGGCGGCCTGCTCGGCAGGAGCCGGTGCCGGTGCGGCGGGCTGCGGGGCGGCCTGCTGTGCGGGGGCCGGAGCCGGTGCGGGGGCCGGAGCCGCCGCGGCGGGGGCCGCACCGCTGGTCCCGCTCAGCCCGAGCTGGGCGGAGCAGGCGGGCCATGCGCCCCAGCCCTGCGAGGCGAGGACACGCTCGGCGACGGCGATCTGGGCCTCGCGGCTGGCGGAGGCGGGGTTGCCCGCGCCACCGTTCGCCTGCCAGGTGCCGAGGTTGAACTGCAGGCCGCCGTAGTAGCCGTTGCCGGTGTTGATGGCCCAGTTGCCACCGGACTCGCACTGCGCGAGCTGGTCCCAGGTCGAACCGGACGCTGCGTTCGCGGGGGCTGCCGCGAGGCCGACACCGGTCGCGGCGATGCCGGCGAACGCCAGGCCACCGACGATGGTGCGGGTACGGGAAAGCTTCTTCATGTGATTGCTCCACCGGGGTCACGAGCCGCATCTGCTGCGGAATCCACTGCCCACCCCGACCGATCGCGGTCAGTTGTGGGGGTGCGCCACCGGGGGCAGTGGTCATCGGGCCGGCGGCACCTCGGTCGGCAACCATAGGAAACTCTTGACCGTTATCAAACCGAGACAAACGGTTCTACCCGTGCATGCTATGTACCCCTACCCCGAACCTGAACGTGCGGATCCCCATGGCCATGGTGATCGAGCCGTACCCGGGTACGTGTCCTTGGCAATTCCCTGGCAATGCCGATCGGCGCTCGGGATCAGCCCCGCGTGAGCAGGGTCACGGCCTCGAGGTGACCGGTCTGCGGGAACATGTCGAGCACCCGGGCCCGAAGCAGCCGGAACGACGGCATGCGTGCCAGGTCCTTCGCCAGGGTCACGGGGTTGCAGCTCGAGTACACGACGTGCTGCACGTCCGACTCCTCGAGCCAGGTCGACAGCCGCTCGCCGATCCCGCGACGCGGCGGGTTCACGACGACGAGCTCGGGCACCGCGTCCGGACGGGCCCGGAGTGCGTGCTCGGTCGCGTCGTCAGCGGCGAACCGGAGCCCCTCGAGGCCGGCCTCACGAGCGGACTGCTCGGCGGAGCGGATCGCCTCGGCACTCGTCTCGATGCCGGTCACCACGCGGCCGGGGCGGGCTGCGTGCAGCGCGAACCCGCCGACGCCGCAGTACAGGTCCCACATCGACGCGGGTTCGAGCTCGTCGATCCAGGCCGTCGCCTGCGCGTACAACTCGGTCGCGACACCGGTGTTCGTCTGGAAGAAGCTCTGCGGCCGCAGGTGCATCGTGATCCCGCCGAGCCGCATCGGCAGCGTCTCCTGCTCGGTCAGCACGATCTCGCGGTCGCCTTCGGTGACGGCCTTGTGCTCGGGCAGCAGGTTGACGGTCACCACGACCGCGTTCGGCAGCGCGGCGCGCAGGGCGGCGAGGTGCTGGCGGAGCCGTGGCAGCTGCCCCTCGGAGCGCAGGACGAACCGGATCATCAGCTCGCCGTCGGGCGACTCGGTCACCAGGACGTACTTCAGCTCCCCCCGGCGGGCGGCGACGTCGTACGGGACCAGCCCCGCGGTCGAGACGAACTCGGCGAGCACGGGCAACGCGTGCCGGATGCCGGGCGTGCAGATCCCGCAGTGCCGCAGGTCCACGCCGCGCTGCCGGTGGTCGAGGATCCCGACGGTGGGGTGCTGGACGGATCCGCCCACGACCATCTTCGCCTTGTTCCGGTACCCGGACTCCGGGCTGGTGATCGCGGGCGACCAGGAGACCGCTCCGGGGCCACCGGCAGCCTCGACCGCGTCGTGCAGGAGCTCGCGCGTGCGGAGTTCCTTGTCGAGGACCTGGTCGGCGTAGGGCTGGCCCATGAGCGTGCACGACCGGCACACCCCGCGGTCGAAGTAGTCGCACTGCATGGCCGAGTCAGGATACGGCAGCGTCCCGCGTCGTCGTGGCGATCCGGTACACCGACGTGGTCGCGGTCAGGAACAGGGTCGTGCCGTCGTCGCCGCCGAAGCACAGGTTCGACGTGACCTCCGGCACGGCGACCGCTCCGATCCGGGCTCCCTCGGGGTCGAACACGACGACGCCGTGGTGGGAGGACGACCAGACGTTGCCGTGCACGTCGACCCGGATGCCGTCCGGCGCACCCTCTCCGGGTTCGAGCCGCGCGAACACGCGGCCGTTCTTCAGCAGGTCGCCACGGCGGTCGTAGGCGCGGATGACCGGCTCGTCGCCCGACGAGCTCGCGATGTACAGCACCCGCTCGTCCGGGTCGAACGCCAGGCCGTTCGGCTCGTCCAGGTCGGTCGCCACGGGTCGCAGGTCCTCGCCCTCCGGTCCGCACCGGAACACCCAGTGGTCGCCGTACTCGCGCACACCCGGGTGCCCCTCACGCGGCTGGGTGATGCCGTAGGCCGGGTCCGTGAACCAGACGCCGCCGTCCCGCGCGACCACGACGTCGTTCGGGGAGTTGAAGCGGCCCCCGTCCCACACGTCGACGATCGGCGTGACGACGCCGTCGCGGTCACGCTCGACCCGACGCAGGCCGTGCGAGCACTGCACGACGCTGCCGTCCCGATCGAGCGTGCGGCCGTTGGTGAACTCGACACCGTCCGCGTACACCGAGGCCTCCCCCGAGTCGGCGTGCCACTGCAGGATCCGGTCGCCGGGGATGTCGGACCACCGCAGCGTGCGCGTCGACGGGATCCAGCAGGGCCCCTCGGCCCAGGTGCTGCCGGTGGCGATGCGCTCGAGCGCGTCGCGGTCCGGCACGAGGTCGTCGAACAGCACGGGTTCTCCTTCGAACGGGGTGCCCACCCTACGTTCGTCAGGCCGCGGCCGCCGCCTCGGTGCGTCGTCGCACGGCCTTCTCGATCGCGGAGATCGCCAGCCCGAGCAGGATCGACGCCACGACCGCGAGGGTCGTGACGAGGAACGGCTGCTCGCGACTCCAACGACCGGTGGCCGAGGCGATGCCGACGCAGTACGCCGCCCAGACGACGTCGGCGAGCACGCAGCTGAGCAGGAACCGCCGGAGGTCGAGCCCGCTGTCCGCGCCGACCAGGTTCGTCGTCAACCGGCCCATCGGGATGAAGCGTCCGAGCACCGCGATGCGCCCGGGAGCAGCACGGTAGCGGCCGTCGATGGCGTCCCGGGCCGCGCGGACCTTCGGACGCGAGAACCACGACCTCGAGCCGAGGTCGACGGAACGCGCCAGGTGGTAGAGCCCGAGGTCGCCGAGGATCATGCCGATCGACGCCGCGACGACGAGGAACAGGACCGGCAGGAGACCGCCGTCACCGCCCACCAGGAGCGTGCCGATCGCGACGACGAGTGCCTGGCTGGGCAGGAACACCGCGACGCTGCCCACGGCGAGCACGAGGCCGACCACGAAGAACGCCCACGGGGTGCCGACGAGCTGGACGACCAGGTCCTGTGCTGCGTCCACGACTCACCCTCCACGGGCACCGGAGGGGCGCACCGGGGTCCATCCTCGCAGGTCCGGGGCGCTCCGCTCACGTGCGGTCGACGATCGCCCGCATCGTCGAGGCCGCCTCGTCCGGGCGACCGTCGAGGACGGCATCGGCGAGTGCGAGGTGGAGGCCGACGTCGTGCCGGTCCGGGCGGACGCTCCCGCGTTCGCGCAGCACCTGACCGACCACCTGGTGCAGTCGTCGGTACAGCGCGTTGCCGGACAGGTCGAGCACGAGCGCGTGGAACCGCACGTCCGCGGCCACGAAGTCGGGGCGGTCGTCGCGGGTCGCGGCGGCGGCGAGTTCGTCCGCGGTGGTGCGGAGGGCCTCCCGTCGGTCCGCGAACTCGTCGAGCGCCACCCGCCGGGCTGCTGCGGCAGCGGCGGCGGGCTCGACCGCCGCACGCAGCTCACGGAGCTCGACCGCCACGCGGTCGGCGTCCGGGCCCCGCAGACGCCACCGCACCACGCGCGGGTCGAGGACGTCCCACTCCCGCACGCCGAGCACGGTCACGCCGACCCGCTGCCGCGCGGTGAGCAGGCCGAGGGCGACGAGGACCCGGACGGCCTCGCGCACGATGCTGCGGCTGGCACCCGTCCAGGCCACCAGGTCGTCGATGCTCCGGCGGCTGCCCACGGCGACGGCACCGGAGACGACGGCGGCACCGACCTGGTCGAGGACCCGTTCGAAGGTGCTCGTCACCGCTGCGCGACCGGCGACACCACGAGCTCGTCGATGCGCACGTGCGCCGGCACCCCGAGCACGAAGGCGACCGTCCGCCCCACGTCCTCCGGCTGGAGCATGCGCTGCCGGGCGGCCGCATCGGGGACCTCCGGCCGCTGGTCGAGGAAGTCCGTCGCCACGTCACCCGGGCACAGATGCGTGGCACGGACGCCGTGCTCGGCCTCCTGCTGGTTGAGCGTGCGGACGACCGACGCGAGCGCGGACTTGCTCGCCGAGTACGCGACACCCGCCCCCGGCTGGAAGGACCACCCGGCGTACGACGACACCACGACGACCACGCCGCCGGCCGCGCGGAGTGCCGGCAGCGCGGCGTCCACCAGCGTGACGACGGCGGTGAGGTTCGTGTCCACGATCGCGCGGAAGTCGGTGAGCGACTGGTCGTCCCACCGGCGTCGCGGGGCGTTGAGCCCGGCCGCCAGCACGAGCCCGTCGAGGCGGCCGTGCCGCTCGAGCACGGCGTCCCGCGCGGCGGTGACGGCGTCGGGGTCGTTCGCGTCGAGGGGCAGGACGTGCGCGGTTCCCCCGGCGCCGCGGACGGTGCGCGCGACCTGCTCGAGCCGGTCGGCACGACGTCCGCTGAGCACCACGGTCCAGCCGTCCCGCGCCGCCGCCTCGGCGCTCGCGGCTCCCATGCCGCTGCCCCCACCCGTGACCCAGAGCACACGCTGATCCGTCATGCTCGAATAGTATGCCTATTGAAGCCACTGACGACGGGAGCAACGATGCACCTCGACCTGACCGACCGCGTGGTCGTCGTGACCGGCGCAGCGCGCGGGATCGGCCGCCCCCTCGCCGACCGCTTCGTCAGCGAGGGGTGCCGAGTCGTCGCGCTCGACCTGGCCTTCGAACCGGACTTCCCGCTCGACCACGTCGTGTGCAACGTCGCCGACCCGCAGTCGGTGCACGACGCCGTGGACGAGGTCGTCGGGCGGCACGGCACGATCGACGTGCTGGTCAACAACGCCGGCATCAACGTCACGGGCACCGTCGCCGAACTGGAGTGGGACGCCTGGCGACGCTGCATGGACGTCAACCTCGGCGGCACGTTCCTGATGAGCCAGGCCGTCGCTCCGGTGATGCAGGCGGCCGGACGCGGTCGGATCATCAACGCCGCCTCGTTCGCGGCGATCGTGCCCAGCGTCGGGAGCGCGGCCTACGCGGCGTCGAAGGCCGCCGTCGTCTCCTTCACCCGGGTCCTGGCGTCGGAGCTCGGCCCGTGGGGGATCACCGTGAACGCCTACGCACCGGGCATGGTGCCGACGGCGATGAACGGCTTCGCGACGATGCCGGCCGAGGCGCAGGACCGCCTGCTCGACACGCTGTCGCTTCGCCGGTGGGAGACGCCGGACGACGTCGCCGACCTGCTCGTCTTCGTGGCGAGCGACGCTTCCGGGTACATCACCGGCACCCTGCTCGACGTCTCCGGCGGCAAGCTCGCGACGCAGATCCCCGCCCGAGCGCACGGCCGGACCTGAGCGGACTGCTGTCCGGCCGCTCAGGTTCTCCACATGGCCTCCTCCGTAGGCTGTGAAAGCCCAGTGAGCCGGACTGCAGCCCGACCCCGAGGAGGTGCCCGATGGTCCTCGTCCTCGTCGCGTTCGCGATCGTCGCCCTGATCGTCCCCGCCCTGACCCCCGTCCTCGGCCGCCGCGTCTTCACCGTAGCGGCCCTCGCCCCCGCCGCGGCGGCGGCGCTGACGATCGCCCAGACCGACGCCGCCCTGCACGGCAGCGTCGTCGAACGGCACCGGTGGGTCCCCCAGCTCGACCTCGACGTCGCGCTGCGGATGGACGCCCTGTCGTGGGTGCTCGCACTGGTCGTGTCGATCGTCGGCGCGTTGGTGCTGGTCTACTGCGCCTCGTACTTCGCGCGGGACGAACCCGGGCTCGGTCGGTTCGCCGGGGTCCTGACCGCCTTCGCCGGCTCGATGTACGGCCTCGTGATCGCCGACGACGTGATCGTGCTGTTCGTCCTGTGGGAGGCCACGACGGTCTTCTCCTACCTGCTCATCGGGCACGACGCCGCGAAGCGTGCCAGTCGCGCCGCCGCCATGCAGGCCCTCGTGGTGACCACCGCCGGTGGCCTGGCGATGCTCGCGGGCCTCGTGATGCTCTCGGTCACGGCGGGCACGACCTCGCTGTCCGCGATCGTCGCCGATCCCCCGAGCGGCACGATCGTCTCGGTGTCGGTGGTCCTGGTGCTGCTCGGCGCGCTGACGAAGTCGGCGATCGTGCCGTTCCACTTCTGGCTCCCCGCCGCGATGGCCGCACCCACCCCGGTCAGCGCGTACCTGCACGCCGCCGCGATGGTGAAGGCCGGCATCTACCTGGTGGCCCGGCTCGCCCCGGCGTTCGCGCTGCTCGACGGCTGGCGCGAGACGATCACGCTGCTCGGCGTCGCCGGGATGCTCGTCGGCGGGTACCGGGCACTGCGGCAGACCGACCTCAAGCTCCTGCTCGCCTACGGCACCGTGGCCCAGCTCGGGTTCCTCGTGCTCGCCGCCGGTTGGGGTGCCCCCGCGGTCGCCCTCGGCGGGGTCGCACTCCTCGTGGCCCACGCCGCCTTCAAGTCGACGCTCTTCCTCGTGGTCGGCGCGATCGACCACGTCACGGGCACGCGTGACCTCGACCGGCTCAGCGGACTCGGGCGTGCCCGCCCGTGGCTGGCGGCCGTCGCGGTGCTCGCGCTGGTGTCGATGGCCGGGATCCCACCGACGATCGGGTTCGTCGCGAAGGAAGCCGTGCTGACCGGGTTCACCGAGTCCCTGCACGGCCCCGACGCCGGCTGGGCCTGGTTCGCCCTGATCGGCGTGACCGTCGGTTCGGTGCTGACCGTGGCCTACTCGCTGCGGTTCCTGTGGGGTGCCTTCGCCCGGAAGCCCGGCGTCGCGACCACCGAGCCGCACGCCCTGCACGGCCTCGCCGTCGTGCCCTCGGTGCTCGCGCTGGCCGGGCTCGCACTCGGCCTGTTCACGCCGCTGGTCGCGCACGGCATCGAGCCCGCTGCGACGACCGCGGCGCTCGGCGGACACGAGGTCCCGCACCTCGCGCTCTGGCACGGCCTCGAACCCGCACTCGGCCTGTCCGCGATCACCCTGGTCGGCGGCCTCGCACTGTTCGCCCTGCGCCGCCCGGTCGAGGCACTCCAGCACCGGCTCGCCGGGTTCCCGAGTGCCGCGGGCACGTACCGGCACGGCATGCGACTGCTCGACCGCGGAGCGACCGGACTCACCGCGAGCCTGCAGCGCGGCTCGCTCCCCTACTACCTGACGGTGATCCTGTCGGTCTTCGTCGCCGGGGCGCTCGCCAACCTGGTGCTCGGCGGGCCGTGGGAGTTCCACGTCCGGTTCGCCGACTCCTGGGGCCAGATCCCGGTGATGATCGTGATGTCGATCGCCGGCATCGCGGTGCTCACGGCAAAGACCCGGTTCGCCGCCGCGGTGCTGGTCGGCGTCACCGGCTACGGCCTCTCGGTGCTGTTCGTCCTGCACGGCGCCGTCGACCTCGCCCTGACGCAGCTCGTGGTCGAGACGGTCACCCTGATCGCCTTCGTCCTGGTCCTCCGACGGCTGCCCCCGCGCATCGCCACGACCAACCCGTCGCGGTTCCGGGTCGTGCGGGCGCTCTTCGCCGGTCTGGCGGGGCTGACACTGGCGATCGTCGTCGTCGTGGCCGCCTCCGCCCGCACGGCCCGCCCCCTCTGGCCCGACCTGCCCGCGCTGACGAGCTCGTTCGGGCACGGTCTGAACGTCGTGAACGTCGCCCTCGTCGACCTGCGCGGCTGGGACACCCTCGGTGAGCTCACCGTCGTGGTCGCCGCGGCCACCGGCGTCGCGAGCCTGATCTTCGTGAACTCGCGCGAGGACACCCTGCCGCGACTGCGTGACCTGCCGGAGACCCTGACCGCGAACGGCGAGCGCACCGACGGTGAACCCCGCGCCTGGCTGCCGACGAGCGCCGCGATCCCGACCGGCCGCTCGGCCCTGCTCGACGTGGTCGTCCGACTGCTGTTCCACGGCCTGATCGTGCTGTCGCTCTACCTGCTCTTCGCCGGCCACAACTCGGCCGGCGGCGGGTTCGCCGGGGGCCTGGTCGCCGGCATCGCCCTCGCGGCCCGCTACCTGGCCGGCGGTCCCGCCGAACTCGGTGCAGCGGCCCCGGTGCGTGCCGGTCGCCTGCTCGGTCTGGGGGTCGCGACGGCCGCCGTCACGGCGATCGTGCCGCTGTTCTTCGGTCGCGAAGCCCTGTACTCCGAGTTCTTCGAGGCCACCGTCCCGATCCTCGGACACGTCGAGTTCGTCACCGCCACGTTCTTCGACATCGGCGTGTACCTGGTCGTCGTCGGCCTGGTGCTCGACGTCCTCCGCAGCCTCGGCGCCGAGGTCGACCGGCAGCGCCTCGAGGACGCCTCGACCCCGACCCGCGACACCACCGAGGGGTCCGTCAGCGACGCCCTCGATGCCCCCACCCCGGAAGGGAGCGCCACATGACCGTCACCCTCGTCCTCGTGATCGCCATGGCGGTGCTGTTCTCGTGCGGCGTCTACCTGCTGCTCGAACGCTCCCTGACCCGGATGCTCCTCGGCTTCCTGCTGCTCGGCAACTCGCTCAACCTGCTGCTGCTGGTGATGTCCGGCGCCGCGGGCGACCCGCCGATCGGCAAGAGCGCCGAGGGCATCACCGATCCGCTCCCCCAGGCGTTCGCCCTGACCGCGATCGTGATCACCTTCGCCGTGAGCGCGTTCCTGCTGGCCCTGATCCACCGGTCGTGGCAGCTGTCCCGCGCCGACGAGGTCGAGGTCGACGAGGCCGACGCCGCGATCGGCCGTGACCGTGACGAGCCGGCCGACGAGGACCCGGAGACCACCACCGACGCAGAACAGGAGGCGAACCGATGACCTGGCTCGTCCCGCTCCTCGTCCTCGTCCCGCTGCTCGGTGCCGCGGTCGCGCTCGGACTCCTCCGCCACCAGAAGCTCCAGCGTGCGATCACCGTCGTGGTGCTCGTCGTGGCCCTGGCCGTGGCCGCCACGCTCATGGTCCTGGTCGACCGGCACGGCACGATCGTGGTGCAGGTCGGCGGCTGGGACGCCCCGTACGGCATCTCGCTCGTCGTCGACCGGCTGAGCGCCCTGCTGCTCACCGTCAGTGCGAGCGTCCTGCTGCTCGTCCTGCTGTTCTCGATCGGCCAGGGTCTGGCCGCCGACGACGAGGACGCCCCGGTCACGATCTTCTACCCGACGTACCTGGTGCTCGCCGCCGGCGTGCTCGACTCGTTCATCGCGGGCGACCTGTTCAACCTGTACGTCGCGTTCGAGATGCTGCTGGTGGCGAGCTACGTGCTCATCACGCTGGGCGGCAGCGAACAGCGCGTCCGGGCCGGCACGACGTACATCGTCACGAGCCTGATCGCGTCGGCGATCTTCCTCGCCGCCATCGGTCTGGTCTACGGCGCCACCGGCACGGTGAACATCGCCCAGATCAGCGAGCGCGTCGCCGACCTGCCGGAGCACGTCCAGCTGCTCCTGCACACGATGCTGCTGATCGGGTTCGGCATCAAGGCGGCAGTGTTCCCGCTGGCGTTCTGGCTGCCGGACTCGTACCCGACGGCCCCGGCACCGGTCACCGCGGTCTTCGCGGGCCTGCTGACCAAGGTCGGCATCTACGCGATCATCCGACTCGAGACGGTGATCTTCCCGCGACCACAACTCAACGAGGTGCTGCTCGTCGTCGCCGCACTGACGATGGTGGTCGGGGTGCTCGGCGCGGTGTCGCAGACCGACGTGAAACGGCTGCTGTCCTTCACGCTGATCAGCCACATCGGCTTCATGGTGATGGGCGTCGGACTCGGCACCGTCGCGGGGACGGCGGCAGCGGTGTTCTACACGGTGCACCACATCGTCGTGCAGACCACGCTGTTCCTGGTGTCCGGCCTGATGGAACGCGTCGGCGGGACGACCTCGACCCGGTCGCTCGGCGGACTGCTGAAGGCCGCACCGCTGCTGGCCGCCCTGTACCTGATCCCCGCGTTCAACCTGGGCGGGATCCCGCCGTTCTCCGGCTTCATCGGCAAGCTCGGCCTGTTCCGCGCCGCCGCCGAGGACGGTTCCCCGATGGCGTACGTCACCATCGGCGCCGGCGTCGTCACCTCGCTGCTCACCCTGTACGCGCTCATGCGGGTCTGGGACGCCGCATTCTGGCGGCCGAAGCCGGCGGCCGAGGCCGCCGCCCCGCACGCGACGAGCGCGGAACCGCACGCCCACCTGCGGTCGCCGGAACCGGCTCCCCTCACCGTCTCCGAGGAGACGGGCGAGGCCTACCACCCGGGAGGCTCGGTGACGGTCACCGACGCACCGCACGCAGCCACCGCCTCCAGTCCGACCACCGGCGCGACCGAGGCGGTCGGCGAGGCTCCCGAGAAGGTGCGCCTCCCGCGCATGCTCGTCGGGGTGACGACGATCGCGGTGCTCGGGTCCGTCGCGCTGACCGTCGTCGCCGGCCCGCTCTACGGCTACGCGACCCGCGCAGCGGAGTCGCTGGAGTCGCCCGACCGCTACGTGCAGGCCGTGCTCGGAGGTGAGCGATGACCGACGTCCGCCGCATCTCCAACGCCCGGCGGATCGCGCTGGCGTGGCGCTACGACGTGCCCCTCGTCGCGGGACTCACCGTGCTCTGGGCGCTGCTCTGGGGGTCGTGGACCCCGCTGACGCTGCTGTGCGGCATCGTCGTGGCGCTCCTCGTCACCCAGGCGCTGCCGCTCCCGCCGGTCCCGCTGTCCGCACGGTTCTCGATCGTGCACGTGCTGCGGTTCCTGGTGGTCTGGTCCGGGCTCGTCGTCGTGGCGTCCTTCCGGGTCGCGTGGGTCGCGTTCCGTCCCCGCGGTGTGCGGCGCAGCTCGATCACGCTCGTACAGCTGCACTCCACGTCCGAGATGACCTTCACGCTGGCCACGCTCGCGATCTCGCTCGTGCCCGGCTCGTACGTCGCCGACGTGGACCTGCGGCGCCGTCGCCTGCTGCTCCACGTGCTCGACACCGAGCGCCCGGAGCAGGTCGAGGACGAACGCCGCGTCGCACTCCGGATCGAGGCCATGGTCATCCGCGCACTGGGCTCCAAGCAGGACGTCTCCGAACTGTCCGAGCCGCTGCCGGAGGTGACCCGGTGAGCCCCGCCGTCGTCGTGATGGGCATCGCCGTCGCGCTCGTGCTCGCGCTCCTCGGGGCGACGTTCGCCCTCGCGGTGTTCCGGATCGTGCGCGGCCCGACCATCCTCGACCGCATGATCGGCTCGGACATGGTGCTGACCACCGTGCTCGTGGTGATCGCGGCCGCGATGGTCATCCGCCAGGACCTGACCGGCATCCCCGTGCTCGTGGTGATCTCGGCGACGAGCGTGTTCGCCACGGTCGCCGTGGCCCGGGCCGTCACACCCTCGGCGGACCCGTCCGACGAGGGACTGACCGTCACCACCCCCGAGCGCGCCGAGGAGGACCAGCCGTGATCGAGATCATCGAGTCGTTCGTCGACGACGCCGGCATCCGCGCCTGGATCGCCATCGGGCTGCTGCTCGTCGGGTCGCTGCTGTCGCTCGGCGCCGGGGTCGGCATCGTCCGGTTCCCGGACCCGCTCGTCCGTCTGCACGCGATGGCGAAGCCGCAGGTGCTCGGGCTCGCACTCGCGCTGGCCGCCATCGTCGTCGCGGTGTGGACGTGGACGGCGTTCTGGGTCGTCCTGCCGATCATGGTGTTCCAGCTGTTCCTGGTGCCCGTGTCGACGCACATGATCGCCCGCGCCGGCCTGCGCGCCGACGACTACCGGCACGAGGACCTGCTCGTCGACGACACGGAGTCCTGACGCACCGGTCTGACGGAGCGGAGGCCCGTGGCGGCGTCGCCACGGGCCTCCGCTCCGTCAGGCGCTCCCGTTCGCGCTCAGGCGGTCGCGACCCGACGCGGGAGCAGCAGGTTGAGGACCGCGGCGACCACGACGATCGCGGCGGAGGCCGCCGGCAGCAGCATCGCCGCGGCAGTGCCGTGGTGCTCGGCGACGTCACCGGTGATGGCGGAGGCGATCGACTGGCCGACGATGACGGCGGACCCGAGGATCGTCATCGTGGTGGCGGAGCGGCCGACGGGTGACCGGTCCGAGCCGAGGCTGTACTGGGCGACCAGGGTGGGTCCGATCCCGATGCCCATGACCGCGAGGACGACGCCCGCGGCGACGACGGAGTCGGCGCTGGCGAACGCGACCGCACCGGCGAGGAGCACGACGCCGAAGACGAGCCAGCGCCAGCCGAGGCCGAAGGCCCGGGGGAACGCCGCCGACCCGAGTGCCAGCCCGGCGGACCCGATGCCCATCAGGCCGTAGAGCAGGCCGGCCTGCGAGGCCTCGCCGTGGGTCTCCATGAACGCCGTCAGCGAGGTGAGCGTCGAGCCGAAGAACAGCCCGATGCCGAGGATGCCGACGACCACGACGACGAGCCGCGGACGCAGGAGCTGCCGCGCGGGTGCCTGCGTTGCCTCCGCGTGCTGGCCGACCACGAGCTTGCCGGTCGGGTGCAGCGCGAACGCCGTGACGAACACGAACGTCAGGACCGAGGCGCCGGCGACGGCCACCCACGGGGCGATCGCGCTGGCGAGGATGCCGACCAGGAACGGGCCGATGATGAACACGGTCTCGTCGGCGGCGGACTCGTAGGCCATGGTGCCGCTGAGGGTCTTCTCGCGCCGCGCCGGGGCCATGCGCTGCCGGATGATCGCGACGAGCCGCGTGCGGGACATCGGGGCGACCTGCGGGGCCGAGGCGCCGATGCAGAACGCGACCGCGAGGACGGCGAGGTCGGGCGCGGTGCCGCTGACGACGAACGGGAAGAGCCCGAGCAGCGCCGCGTTCACCAGGCCGACGGGGACGAGCACCGCGCGCTGTCCGAAGCGGTCCGCGGCGGCGCCGACCATCGGGCCGAAGATCGCGGAGCCGATGCCGACGGCGGCGGAGTTGATGCCACCGAGGGCGACGGAGTCACGGGCGGCGACGACCAGGGTCAGGACGCCGACCACCATCATCGCGAACGGGAGCCGGGCGATGAACGCCACGGGGAAGTACCAGCGTCCGGCGAGGGAGACGAGCGAGCGGTCCGGAGCGGGCGGGGCGTCGCCGGTGGCGGGGGTGT
>NZ_MJGL01000013.1:18359-18860 GCF_001864855.1 Curtobacterium sp. MCBA15_005 | reverse complement strand
GGCGGGGGTGTCGCCGGTGGAGCGGGTCTGGAGCATTGGGGTGTGCCTTCTCGGCCCGCCCGGTTCGGTGGCGGCGGACCCATCGGGTGCCGCCGTTGTCCGCCGGGGAGCCGGCGGCCGGTAGATACACACTGCGTGTTGTCGAACGCTGTCGATGGTACCAATCGGCCACCGCGCAGCGGAGGAGTTCGCTCCGGGCGCCGTCCCGCCGGTCAGCCGCGGTGCGGTCGCAGACCGTCGCCTGCGGCGCCGCCAGCCGACAGTTCGTGACCGGTCGGCACGGGATGCGCGACGTGTCGTGACCACTCGCGGGCCGGTCGAGCGAGGCGACACGACGCGACCGGACGACGGACGGGAGGCGCGTGGCGGGGTGCCCCGCGCCTCCCGGCCGTCGCACCCCGCGCCCAGGACCCCGCACCGGTCACGACACCCCGCCCGCACCCCGCGGTGCGGTCGCAGACCGTCGCCTGCGGCGCCGCCCGCCGACAGTTCGTGACCGGT
>NZ_MJGL01000013.1:12388-17741 GCF_001864855.1 Curtobacterium sp. MCBA15_005 | reverse complement strand
GTTCGTGACCGGTCGGCACGCGACCCGCGACGTGTCGCGACCACTCGGCGCGGGCCGACCACGCGACACGACGCGACCGGACGACGGACGGGAGGCGCGTGGCGGGGTGCCCCGGGCCTCCCGTCCGCCGCGCCGCGCGTCCACGGCCCCGCACCGGTCACGACACCCCGCCCGCACCCCGCGGTGCGGTCGTAGACCGTCGCCTGCGGCGCCGCCAGCCGACAGTTCGTGACCGGTCGGCACGCGACCCGCGACGTGTCGAGACCACTCGCGGGCCGGTCGAGCGACGAGATGCGACCGGCCGAGAGACTGCTGCGGCGTGGCGCTCGGGTCAGGAGACCTCGCCCGCGCGGGCTCCCGCCCACAGGTCGACGTCCGTGATGCCGACGGAGTGCTCGTCGATGACGCGAAGCTCCTCGTCGGTGAACGAGGTGTTCGACAGCGCGGCGACGTTGTCCTCGAGCTGCGACACCCGCGAGGCGCCGATCACGAGCGAGGTCACCCGCTCGTCCCGGAGCGCCCAGGCGAGGGCGAGCTGCGCGAGGGACTGTCCGCGCGCGGCCGCGACGTCATTCAGGGCGCGGAGGTGCTCGACGACCTCGGGCGTGATGCTCGACGCGTCGAGGGACTTGCCCGCTGCCGCGCGGGAGTCCTCGGGCACACCGTTCAGGTACTTGCCGGTCAGCAGCCCCTGCGCCAGCGCGGTGAAGCCGATGACGCCGAAGCCGAGCTCGCCGGCGGCGTCGAGCAGCCCCTCGGTCTCGATCCAGCGGTTGAGCATCGAGTACGAGGGCTGGTGGATGAGGAGCGGCGTGCCGAGGTCGCGGAGGATCTCGGCCGCCTGCCGGCTGCGCTCGGCGTCGTACGACGAGATCCCGACGTACAGCGCCTTGCCCTGCTGGACCGCGGTGTGCAGGGCGCCCATCGTCTCCTCGAGCGGGGTGGAGGCGTCGAGACGGTGCGAGTAGAAGACGTCGACGTAGTCCAGGCCCGTGCGCTGCAGCGACTGGTCGAGCGAGGCGAGCACGTACTTGCGCGAGCCACCGCCCTGCCCGTACGGCCCCGGCCACATGTCCCAGCCGGCCTTCGTCGAGATGACCATCTCGTCGCGGTAGGGCCGGAAGTCCTCGCGCATCAGGCGGCCGAAGTTCACCTCGGCGGCACCGTACGGCGGGCCGTAGTTGTTCGCGAGGTCGTGGTGGGTGATCCCGAGGTCGAACGCCCGACGGCTGATGGCACGCTGGTTCTCGAAGGGCATGTCGTCCCCGAAGTTGTGCCAGTACCCCAGGGAGAGCAGCGGCAGGTCGAGGCCCGAGCGGCCGGTCCGGCGGTACGTCATCGAGTCGTAGCGGTCGTCACTGGCGATGTAGGTCATGGGACGAGCCTGGCACTCGATCGGGCCCGGGCCTCGCACGCTTCGCTTCGCGGACCCATGATGGGTGCACCAGACCACGAGGAGACGACGATGGCACGGACGACGAAGACCGAGACCACCTTCACCGACGAGGAGCGCGCGGCGATGCAGGAGCACGCCGCAGAGGTCAAGCGCGCCCGCGGCACGAAGGGCACCAAGGCCGAGAAGGCAGCGGCCGACGCCGCTGCGGTCGAGGCCAAGATCGCCGAGATGCCCCAGCCGGACCGGGGGCTGGCGGAGCGCATCCACCGCATCGCGCTCGAGGTCGCGCCCGAGCTCGCGCCGAAGCTCTGGTACGGCATGCCCGCCTACGCTCGGGACGGCAAGGCGGTGTTCTTCTTCCAGGACGCCGCGAAGTTCAAGGCCCGCTACGCGACGCTCGGGTTCCAGGACTCGGCCGCGCTCGACGACGGCACGTTCTGGCCGACGTCGTGGGCGATCAGCCCCGAATTCTCCGAGGCCGACGAGGCACGGGTGGCCGACCTGATCCGTCGCGCGGTCGGTTGACGGTGCTCGGGCTGGGCGCCGCTCCCGTCTTCGCCCTGCTGTTCCTGGTGCTGTACGTCCTGGGGCGGCGACGGGACCCACGGATGCTCCGCAACGGGGTGTTCCTGACGGCGGCCGTGCTGTTCGGGCTCGCGACGGTCGTGGCCGTGCTCACCAGGGTGGTCCCCGGGTTCAGCCTGCTCGTCGCGGTGGTGCTGCTGCTCGTGCCGCTGGCCGTCGTGGTGCTCGGGGTCGCCCTGGTCGCGAACGGTCTGCAGATGCTCCGGGCCGAGGGGCGCAGCGTCGGCAACCTGCTGTCGCTCGCCGCCGGGGTGGCGGTGTTCGTGCTGCCGGCGGTCGCCATCGCCCTGCTCGTCTCGGGCAGCGGCGAGGGCTTCACGCTGTGGGACGGTACGAAGATCGCGATCGCCGTGCTGATGGTGTTCGTCTGCGGGTACTTCGCGCTGTCGCTGGTCGCGTTCGCCCTGTACTCCGTGGTCTACGGGCGGACGCGGCACGGCATCGTCCCCGACACGATCGTGGTCCTCGGCTCCGGGCTCGTGCACGGCGAGGTCCCGCCCCTGCTGCAGAGTCGGCTCGACCGCGCGCTCGGCGTCTACCGGGCCGAACGGGCAGCCGGACGCCGACCGCTCCTCGTGCCGTCCGGCGGACAGGGCGACGACGAACCCCGTCCCGAGGGCACCGCGATGGCGGAGTACCTGGTGGCGCACGGCGCCGACGCGGACGACGTCGTCGCGGAGACCGCGTCGCGGAACACCCGCGAGAACCTCCGGTTCTCGCGGGACGTGCAGACGGCCGCCGGTCGGGACGGCCAGATGGTCGTGGTCACGAACAACTACCACGTGCTGCGGGCGGCGACCCTGGCCCGCCGCCTCGATCTGCCCGCCCAGGTCGTCGGCGCGCGCACGGCGGCGTACTACGTACCGAGTGCGTTCCTGCGGGAGTTCGCCGCGGTGATCGTCGAGCACCGCTGGCTCAACGTGGTCGCCTGCACGCCGTTCGTGCTGTTCACCGGGTTCCTGCTCTGGGAGTCCTTCCAGCAGTAGGATCTCCACCATGGTCGAGATCCAGGCACCGCGGCCGACCGACCTGCTGCCCATCGGCGAGATCGTCCGCCGCACGGGCGTCGCCGCGTCGGCCCTGCACTTCTACGAGCGCAAGGGCCTGATCCACCCGGAGCGAACCGACGGCGGCACGCGGATGTACCCGCGGCACGTCGAACGGCGGATCGCGATCATCCAGGTGGCCAAACGCCTCGGCATCCCGCTCAGCGAGGTCGCCGAGCAGTTCGAAGCGCTGCCCGCGGACCGCATGCCCTCGCTGCGCGACTGGAACCGGTTGAACGGACGGTGGCGCGCACGGCTGCGGGCCCGCCAGCTCGAGCTCGAGCGCCTGCAGCAGGAGATGACGCAGTGCATCGGCTGCGGGTGCGTCTCGCTGGGAGCGTGTTCGGTCGTGAACCCGGGCGACACCCTGGGCGACGAGGGGCACGGCGCGCGTCGCCTGCTGCCGATCCAGGACGAGGCGGCGGACGACGCCGCCGACAACGACGCAGCCGCCGCCGCCGCCGCCGAGGACGCTGTCGCCTAGCCCGCGCGGAGCCCGTCGTCGATCCGCTGCAACAGCTCCAGCGCCTCGACCGCACCTCGTTCGTCGCCGCCGAGGGCCGTCCGGAGCTTGCCGGACCAGTGCCGGTAGAGCCGGTCCACGCTCTCCTGGGCCAGGGCGGTCGAGTGCAGCTGCACGGTCCGGGCGTCCGCCGGGTCCTGGCGCCGCTCGACCATGC
Organism: Curtobacterium sp. MCBA15_005; assembly: GCF_001864855.1. Lineage (NCBI taxonomy): Bacteria > Bacillati > Actinomycetota > Actinomycetes > Micrococcales > Microbacteriaceae > Curtobacterium > Curtobacterium sp. MCBA15_005. Next base: position 14,034 of record NZ_MJGL01000013.1, on the reverse strand, counting down.
CCTTCGCCACGAGCGACCGGAGTGCGACGCTGAGGTTGCTGCGCTGCAGGGCGGTCGCCTCGGCGGTGGCACTGGGCGAGGTGCCGGGGTTGCGGTTGATCCAGCGCATCACGAGCGCTTCGGTGCCGGTCAGCGGCACGATGTCGAGGGTCTCGGAGCCGTGTGGATCGATGTCACGCGCGATCCGGAGCAGGACGTCCGCGAACTCGGCGAGGACGTGGTCGGACACGGCGGAGTGCATGACCGTACTGTACCGATCTCCGGCGATGAGTTATGCTTTCATAACAATGACCACGGACACCGGAACCATCCGCGCGACGATCGCGACACCCACGACCAAGCAGCAGGGCATCACGACCGCGCTGCTCCTGGTGCTCGGCCTGCTCAGCGCCGTCGCCCCCTTCGCCACCGACCTGTACCTGCCGGCGTTCCCGCAGATGACCACCGAGCTCGGGGCGAGCGCCACCGCCGTCCAGCTCACCCTCACCGCGTTCCTGGTGGGCGTGACCGCGGGCCAGCTCGTGTTCGGTCCGCTGTCCGACCGATTCGGCCGCGTGCCGCCGCTCATCGCCGGTGCCGCGGTGTGCGTGCTCGCCAGCATCGCCGCGGTGCTCGCGCCGAACATCGGCGTGCTCATCGCGGCCCGCCTGCTGCAGGGCCTCGGCGGTGCGGCCGGCATGGTGATCAGCCGTGCGGTCATCTCCGACCTGGCCACCGGCAAGTCCGCCGCCCGCGCGTTCTCGCTCATGATGATCGTCGGCGGGGTCGCCCCGGTCGTCGCACCGCTGCTCGGCGGCCTGCTCACCGGTCCGATCGGCTGGCGCGGCCTGCTCTCGATCGTGCTCGGCCTGTCGGTCGTCATGCTCATCGCGGTCCTCGCCGTGATCCGCGAGACCCACCTGAAGGAACACCGCGACGCCCTGCGTGCGGAACGCCGTGGCTCCGGCTCGGCCCTGCGTGCCCTGCGCTCCCGCACGTTCCTCGGCTACACGGCGGTGTTCGGCTTCGCGTTCGCCGTGATGATGGCCTACATCTCCGCGTCGCCGTTCCTGTACCAGGACATGATCGGCTTCGGCACGGTCGGCTACGGCCTGGCCTTCGGGCTGAACGCCCTGGCGCTCATGGGCGTCAGCATCCTGTCCGCCAAGCTCACCGCGACCCGTTCGGTGACGGGCGTGCTGTCGCTCGGCATCGTGCTGGTGCTCGCGTCGACCGTGGCATTCGCGCTGCTCGTCATCTCCGGGGCGCCGGTCATCTGGCTCGCCGTGCCGCTGTTCACCGCGGTCGGTTCGCTCGGTCTGGTGCTCGGCAACGCCACGGCACTCGCCCTCGGTGCCGTGCCGTCGGCCGCCGGCAGCGCCTCGGCCGTGCTCGGTGCCCTGCAGTTCGGGCTCGCGGCGCTCGTGTCCCCGCTCGTCAGCATCGGCGGCTCGGACACCGCGGCGCCGCTGGCGATCGTGATGCTCGCCGCCGCCGTGGTGGCCGTCGTGGCACTGCTCGCGGCGCGCGGCCGGACCAGCACGCTCCGCTGACCCGGGACGCCACCGCCCGCTGACGCGGAACGACACTGTCGACGTCGTACGACATCGACAGTGTCGTTCCGCGTCGACCAGACCACCATCAACCGCCCCAGCCCCAGCCCCAGC
>NZ_MJGL01000013.1:0-11644 GCF_001864855.1 Curtobacterium sp. MCBA15_005 | reverse complement strand
CCCAGCCCCAGCCCCAGCCCAACCCGCCCGGCGTCAGCCCCGCCCCGGCCGCAGGAACGGCACCCGCGGCATGAGCCAGTCGACCCACACCACCCGCACCCCCGGCGCCACGGCGAGCGCCCACAGGATCGAGGCAGCGGCGTCGGTCGGGTAGTGGACCGCGTCGATCGACACCGCGAAGAACACGATCACGATGGCCACGACCCCCAGCGTCAACGCCAGTCGGTGCCACCGGGTCTCGCGGAGCAGCCAGATCAGGGCGACCACGAACGCCGTGATGTAGACCGTGTGCCCACTCGGGTACCCGGGGTCGGGCTGCACGGGGAACGGGTGCGGCAGCACGGCGACGTCGGGCCGGGCGCGGTGCACGATCTCCTTCACGATCGCGGACGGCACCCACGTGATCGCGATGGTGCCGCCGAACGCCAGGGCCGGTCGCAGGTTTCGCGTGCGCCACCAGATCACGGCGACGACGACGACCGTGATCCCGATCGCCGGTGCGGGACTGATCACGTGGTAGACCGCCGTGCTGAACGCCCCGATGAACCCGGTGTGCAGCGCGTTGAGGGCCTTGGACAATCCGACGTCCACGGTGCCGAGGGTGAACCCGACGATGGTGATGACGACGACCGCGATGACGGCGATCGCCACCGAGACGAGCGGGTACGGCGAGCGCTCGAGGATCCCGTACGCGGCGGGCTCCCGTCGGCGGGGACGGAGGAGCGGCGCGTCGTCGGTCATCCCGCCATCGTCGCAGCACGACCCCGGCATCCCAGGGCGAGTGAGCCTCACAAAACTCCGAAAGCGTTCAGCGCAGCGGTCGCGAGTAGACAGGGCACATGCCAACCGTTGCCGAGAACATCGTCGCCACCCTCCGCGCCAACGACATCCACCGGGTCTACGGCCTGCCCGGGGACTCCCTGAACGGCTTCACCGACGCCCTGCGCAAGGACGGCACGATGCGGTGGGAGCACGTCCGTCACGAGGAAGCCGCCGCGTTCGCCGCCTCCGCCGAAGCCGCCCTGACCGGTGACCTGACCGTCTGCGCCGGCAGCTGCGGGCCCGGCAACCTGCACCTGATCAACGGCCTGTACGACGCGAACCGTTCGCGGGTGCCGGTGCTGGCGATCGCCGCGCACATCCCCACGGCCGAGATCGGCTCCGGCTATTTCCAGGAGACGCACCCGCAGGAGCTGTTCCGCGAGTGCTCCGTCTACGTCGAGTACGTCGCCGACCCCGTCCAGATGCCCCGCCTGCTCGAGATCGCCATGCGTGAGGCGATCGAGAAGCGCGGCGTCGCGGTGCTCGTGATCCCCGGCGACGTGCTGCTCGCCGAGGCGAAGGACGACCGCGCCACCCGCATCGAGCGGGCCACCCCGCGCATCGTGCCGAGCGAGACCGAGCTGCAGCGCACCGCCGACCTGCTGAACGGTGCCGACCGGATCACGATCCTGGCCGGAGCCGGCGTCGCGGACGCCCACGACGAGGTCGTCGCCCTGGCCGAGCGGCTGCAGGCCCCGATCGTGCACGCACTGCGCGGTAAGGAGTACATCGAGTACGACAACCCGTACGACGTCGGCATGACGGGGCTGCTCGGCTTCGCCTCCGGGTACCGCGCGATGGAGGACGCCGACGTCGTGCTCATGCTCGGCACGGACTTCCCGTACCAGCAGTTCTTCCCCGCCAAGGCGAAGCACGTGCAGGTCGACATCCGCGGCTCGCAGCTCGGCCGACGGCACCCCGTCGACATCGGCCTGGTCGGCACCGTCAAGGACACCGCGCTCGCGCTCATCCCGCTGCTGACCGGCTCGCACCCGACGAAGCACCTCGAGGACTCCCTCAAGCACTACCGGAAGACCCGCGAGAAGCTCGACGACCTGGCGGTGCCGGCCGGCAGGAAGAAGCCGCTGCACCCGCAGTACGTCGCCCGGGTGCTCGACCGGCTCGCCGCCGAGGACGCCGTCTTCATCCCCGACGTCGGCTCCCCCGTCGTCTGGGCCTCGCGCTACCTCACCATGAACGGCAAGCGCCGGCTGATCGGCTCGTTCGTGCACGGCACGATGGCGAACGCCGTCCCGCAGGCGATCGGTGCGCAGACGGCGTTCCCGGACCGGCAGGTGATCGCCCTGGCCGGAGACGGCGGGCTGACGATGCTCCTCGGTGAGCTCATCACGATCGTGCAGAACAAGCTGCCGGTGAAGATCGTCGTGTTCGACAACTCGTCGCTCAACTTCGTCGAGCTCGAGATGAAGGCCGCCGGCTTCGTGAACTACGGCACCGAGCTGCAGAACCCGGACTTCGCCGCCGTCGCCGAGGCGATCGGCATCAAGGGGTTCCACGTCGACGTGTCCGACGACTTCGAGGACGCCATGGCCGCCGCGCTCGCGCACGACGGTCCCGCGCTCGTGTCGGTCCGCGCGAACCGCCAGGAACTCTCCATGCCCCCGGCGGTCACGCTCGAGCAGGCGAAGGGCTTCACGCTCTACGCCATCCGCACGGTGCTGTCGGGTCGCGGCGACGAGCTGCTGGACCTCGCGTCCACCAACGCGCGCCAGCTGCTGTAGACGCGACCGGACGACGGCCTGGAGGCCCGTGGCGGCGCCGCCACGGGCCTCCAGGCCGTCACGACGTCACCACCCGAGCGTCTGGCCGTCCTCCAGGAACACGCCGGTGGGGCCCTCCGGGCCCGCGCTCGCGGCGGCCGCGATCGTCGCGGCGCTGACCTCGACGGGGCGACCGTGCGGGTTCGGCATGCCACCGAACTCGGTGGCCGTGTAGCCGGGCTCGATCGCGACGAAGTGCACCTCGGGCACGACGCGTGCGTACTGCACCGTCAGCATCGAGACGGCGGCCTTGGACGCGCCGTAGACCACGGCCGGCACGGTGAACGCGGGCTTCGACGGGTCGTGGGTGGCGGTGAAGGAGCCGAGCGCGCTCGACAGGTTCACCACGATCGGGTTCGCAGAGCGACGCAGGAGCGGCAGCGCGGCCTCGGTCGCGCGGATGGTGCCGACGGCGTTCGTGTCGAAGACGGCGAGTGCGTCCGGGCCGCTCTGCCCCCAGACGGCGATGCCGGCGTTGTTGACCAGCACGTCGAGTCCGCCGTTCGCGTCGACGTGGGCGAAGGCCGCGGCGACCGAGTCGTCGTCGCGGACGTCGAGCTGGACGGAGCGGGCGCCGATCTCGGCGGCGACCGCGGCGCCCTGGTCGGCGTCCCGGGCCCCGATCCAGACGGTGTGGCCCGCCTCGACGAGCTGGCGGGCGGTTTCCTTGCCGAGGCCGCGGGTGGCCCCGGTGATGAGTGTCGTTGTCATGGGTCCAGCGTCACGCTCGGCGACGACCGCGGGGAGTCGCCCCGTTGTCGTAGGACCGGCAGGGCCAGGACCCGGTCGCCCGTCGCGCGCAGACTGGGGACATGGCGGACACGGACTTCGCGCACACCCTGCGGCGGCTGCGCGACCACGTCTCCCCCGAGGCGGCGGGCATGGTCGTCGGGCCGCGTCGGCGCGCGACCGGCCTGCGGCGTGAGGAGCTGGCCGGCCTCGCGGGGATCTCGGCCGACTACCTGACCCGGCTCGAGCAGGGGCGGGCGACCTCGCCGTCCGCCCAGGTCGTCGAGGCGCTCGCGCGGTCGCTGCGGGTCGCCGATGCCGACCGCGAGCTGCTCTACCGGCTCGCCGGGCACGCGGTCCCCGGCGCCGACGTGGTGCCGTCGCGGATCCCGCCGAGCGTGCAGCGGCTGCTCGACCGACTGGCGGACACCCCCGTCGCGGTGCTCGACGCGGCCGGGAACCTGCTCGTCGCCAACGCCCCGTACGACGCGCTGATGGGGCCGATCGGGGCACTCCGCGGGAACGACCGGAACACCGCGTGGCGGCACCTGGTGGGATCCGGCAGCCGAGCCGTGCACACGCCCGAGGAGCAGGCGGCCTTCGAGGCGAACCTGGTGGCCGGGCTCCGGATGACCGCGGCCCGCTACCCGCTCGACCGCCAGCTGCAGCAGCTCGTGCGAGACCTGCGGGCGGCGAGCCCGCGGTTCGTCGAGCTGTGGGACTCGGGCGCGACCGCGCTCGGCGAGACCGCCCGCCGGAAGGTGATCGACCACCCCGACGTCGGGCTGATCACGCTCGACTGCGACACCCTGGTCGTCGGGCCGGAGGACCTGCGGATCCTGGCGTACACGGCCGAGCCCGGGTCGGTGGACGCGGAGCGGCTGGCCCTGGCGATCGTGGTGGGGACGCAGTCGTTGGTGGAGTGAGGCGGGGGCGCCGTCCGCGGTCGGGCGGCCGGCCGTCGGCTGGCGTCCGGCGGCGTCGCACAACCAAAGTGACCTCGAACCACGCGACCACGTGGTGCGGATGCACTTTGGTTGTGCGCCGCTCAGGGGTTGTGCACGGCTCGGCACCGGCCAGCCGCGGCCGTTCGCTCGCTCGCTCGCTCGCTCGCTGCGAGCCCGCCTGAACCCTCCGGAGAAGGCCCACAGGTCGCACCCATCGCCCTTGTCCGGCTCAGACGCCGTCCCTAGGCTCCCGCTGTCAGACGATCGTCTGGCTCACGAGCGGGACGAGGACTGGCATGAACGACGACACGCAGGTCAGCATGAACCGGGTGCACTGGACCGGTGGTGTGCCGCGCAGTGCGGTGGACGCCCTGCTGCACGACGGCGGGCTGGCGGTGGTCCCCACCAAGGTCGGCTACATCCTGATGACCTCGGACCGCGCGGGCCTGGAGCGGAAGTTCGACGCGAAGGAACGCAACCGCAACAAGCCGGGCGTCGTGCTCGTGAGCTCCCTCGAGATGCTCCGGAGCATCGCGCAGCTCACCCCCGAGATCGACGCCCTGTACCAGCGGTGCTGGGACGAGGACATCCTGCTCGGGTGCATCCTGCCCTGGAGCGACGAGGGTCGAGCGGCACTGCCGACGGACGGCTCCGACGAACTCATGATGGACACCCGCGGAACGTCCTGCTTCGTCATCAAGTTCGGCGTCCCCGGTGAGCTCGCCGCCCGCGAGCTCTGGACCGAGCACGGCAGGTTCGCCTTCGCGAGTTCCGCCAACCCGTCGGGTACCGGTAACCGTGGCGTGGTGGACGGGATCGGCGAGCGCATCGCCGAGCGCGCCGACGTGATCGTCGAGGCTGACGACTACGTCGCGTCCATCCAGCCGGAGCAGAGTGCCGAGACCCGGTACGAGCAGGGCGTCATGGTGTCGATGGTCGACAGCACGGGGACCCTGATCCCGCTGCAGGACGGACGTCGATCGGTCGTCCCCGCTCCGACGCTGATCCGCAAGGGGCTCGACGTCGACCGGATCATGGGACTGCTCGCCGACACGTTCACGAGCTGGGACTACCGGCAGGGTGAGTACTACTGAGCCCGCACGAGAGGACTTCCGTGGGCCGGAACCGCCTGTCGCGTGAGGACGCCTCGAGCCGCATCACCGCGTTCGTGTACGGCAACATCGTGATCCTCGGCACGATCGCACCGATGGTCCCGGACACCGCCGAGAGCGGTCGGGGGCTCTGGTACGTCCTCGCCACCGCGTTCTCGACCTTCCTCGCACACACCTTCGCCGAGTCGGTCGGCCGACGTGCGCGGAGTGACCACCGCCTCACCGGGGAGACCGTCCGCGCCGAGCTCCGGGATTCGCTGCCCGTCCTCACCTCCGGTTTCCTGCCGGCTGCTGTCCTCGCCTACGCCTGGCTGACCGGCACATCCGGGCTCGCGGCCGAGATCATCGCGATCGCGTACCTCGTGGTCCGGCTCGCCCTCCTCGGGCCCGTCGTGGCCAGGCTCCGCGGGGAGAACCCGTCCCCGCGGACGTTCGTGGCCGGCCTCGTCCTCGCGCTCGTCGGTGTCGGCATCGCGCTGGTCAAAGCGGGTCCGGGCTTCTGAGGCGAGCGTGCGCGGGAGCGCGGGAGCGCGGGAGCCTCGACACCTCGCGCCGTCACGTGGGCTGACCGTCGGCGACGGCCGCGACGGCTTCGATCTCGACCAGCTGGTCGTCGTAGCCGAGCACCGTGACCCCGAGCAGGGTGCTCGGCACGTCGTGCGCGCCGAAGGCATCGCGCACCACCTGCCATGCGGCGACGAGGTCGGCCTGCCGCGAGGACGCCACGAGCACCCGGGTGCTCACGACGTCCTCGATCGACGCACCGGCTGCTCGGAGCGCCTCCCGCATCGTCTCGATGCACCGGGCAGCCTGGCCCGCGTAGTCGCCGACCGCCGCCGTGGACCCGTCCGGTTCGAGCGGGCAGGCCCCGGCGAGGAACACGAGCCGGGTCCCGGCCGGCACGGTCGATGCGTACGCGTACTGCGCCGCGTCACTCAGGACGTCGGACCGGATGAGACGGACAGCGCTGGCCATGCCCGTCATCCTGCCAGCAGCGACGTTCTGACCTGCGAACGCTTCAGGCGCAGTACTCGTACGGCAGCTTCGCGACCGACCCCACCCAGATCGCAGCGACCGTGGCGCCGTCCGTCCCGAGCTGGAACGTCATGTAGCGTCCGTCGGCTTGCACGCTCCACATCGAGTACGGCCCCTGCTCCTCACCGTAGGTCCCGGTGTACTGCAGGTCCGGGTACGCGGACCGCACTTCGGTCAGGGGTGCTCCGATGCCGATTCCGGCGTCGGTCTCAGGCGAGTTCGTCGTCACCGGGTCCGCCCCCACCCCGCCGATGGTCACCCCGGCGACCTTGCCGTCGCGGGGGATGACGATGAGGCCGGGGGCGTCGGCTCGCTCCCAGAACGTCGTCTCCGGGCTGGCCGGACACGCATCCGTACTCCGGGTGTAGGCGGCTGCCAGATCGTCGATCTCGCCCTGCACTGCGCCACCGAGGGCGATCGGTCCGACCTCGTCGGTCGAGATGGTCCAGGTCGCGGGGTCCGACGGGCTGAAGGCCGTGTCCGTCGCGGTCGGGGTCGCAGCGGGGGTCGGAGTGCCGGTGTCGGCCGGTGCCTCCGGCGTCGCGGTCGCCGTCACGGTCCGGGTCGGCGTCGCGGCCGGTGCGCCGGAACAGGCGGTCAGCGCCACCGCCGCGACGAGCCCCAGGGCCACGCCGGCGGTCCGGACGATGCCGCTCACGCGGCACCCGCCACACTTCGCCGCTGCCGATCAGGCGGGAGTTGGGGACCGGGTTGCTGCACCGTCCGCCAACTGCCGATCCGCGGGTCGAGCCGGACGGTGTCACCGCACTCGTCGCAGTGCGCCGCTCCCGCCTCGCCGAGCAGGATCTTCGCACCGTCGTGGACGAACGGGTTCGGGTTGCCGGGCATCGTCTGTTTCCCTCCGTCGGCGGATGTCGAACGGTCCCCGCCCGCAGGCGGGGACCCGACCGGCGCGGGCTCCGAAGAGCCACGGCGCCGGCCGGTGACCCCCGCGCCGTTGCGATGGCCGATCCACCGTACGTCGAGGCTCCACGAACAACGGAACCCCTCGACCGCCATCGCAACCAGAGCGTTACACAGCTTCCGCCGCAGCGGTCAGTCGGCGTCCTCGACGTCGAACACGATGACCCGCGCACTCGCCGCACCGATGAACTCGGCCACCGGCCGGTGCTCCGGGTGCGGCAGGTACCCGGCGAGCGCCGCACGATCGCGGAACCGGACGACGAGCATCCAGTGGAACCCGCCCTCCAGCCCCTCGGTGCTCACGCTCGTGCCGGACTGCACCGACTCGACCCCCTCGATCCGTGGCAGGTGCTCGCGTGACAGGGCCGACGCCTCGGACGACCGGTCCTCCCCGTCCCACTCGACCAGCACGGTGTGCGTCACTCCGGACACGTGGTCCCCTTCCTCGAACGCAAGAACACGAAACCCAGAACCTCAGAACGCCGGCGTCCCACCGGCGATCGTGATCGTCGACCCGGACTGGTAGCTCGACTCCGGGCTGACCAGGTGCACGTAGGCGGCACCGAGCTCGGCGGGCTGACCGGGGCGACCGAACGGCGAGCTCTCCCCGAAGTGCGACACTGTCTCGGCGTCGTCGGAACCCGGCTGCAGCGGCGTCCACACCGGCCCCGGCGCGACGGAGTTCACGCGGATGCCCTTCGGCGCGAGCTGCTGCGCCACGGCCTCGGTGAAGAGCTTGATCGCGCCCTTCGACACGGCGTAGTCGATCTTGTCCGGCGAGGGCGTCGACGCCTGGATCGAACCGGTCGTCACGATGGTCGACCCGGGCTCGAGGTGCGGCACGGCGGCCTTGGTCAGCCAGAACAGCGAGTAGATGTTGGTCTTGAAGGTGGAGTCGAACATCGAGGTGTCGAGCGTGAGGATGTCCTCGTTGCTCTCCATGCGCCCTGCGACCATGACCAGGGTGTCGAGGCCGCCGAACTCGTCGACCCCCTTCTGCACCAGGTCCGTGCAGTACTGCTCGTCGGAGATGTCCCCGGGGAACAGCACGGCGCGACGGCCTTCGGACTCGAGCAGGTCGCGGACCTGTTCCGCGTCCTCCTGCTCGTCCGGCAGGTACGAGAGCACCAGGTCCGCGCCTTCGCGCGACAGGGCGATGGCGGCGGCACGGCCGATGCCGGAGTCGGCACCGGTGACGATGCCGCGGTACCCCTTCAGCCGTCCGAGCCCTGTGTAGCTCTCCTCGCCGTGGTCGGGCTTCGGGTCCATCTTCCACGCGGCGCCCGGCAGTGACTGCTCCTGCTTCGGGTACGGCGGTGCCGGGTAGAGGGTGTTCGGATCGCGCTTCTCGTACTGGCTCATGGCCCCACTGTCGTCGCGGCGCCCGCACGGGCGCTCAGCTGGTGGGTGACGGACGCCGAGCAGGCGACCCCGGTTCTGGAGATGGGTGGGGACGCCACGGGAGGCGCGGTGCCGGCTGACACCGCGCCTCCCGTCCGTCAGGTGGTTCAGACGCCGGCCGTGGTGCGGACCCAGGACGAGGCCTGCGACAGCAGGGCGTAGTTCGAGCCGGCCTTGGTGTTCGCGCCGGGGTCGGCGCTGTCGCCGGTGGAGCAGACGGCGACGACCTTGCCGTTCACGAGCAGCGGGCCGCCCGAGTCACCGTGGTTCGAGGCGCCGGTCACGCCGGTGAGGTGCTGGGCACGACCGCCGAAGGCGTCGGTGCTCGCGCCGGTGAGCGAGACGGTGGCCTGGTAGAGACCGTCGGACTGGGTCGCGTTGGCGCGCAGGCCGTAGCCCTGGATGGTGCCGGTGCCGCTCGACTTGGCCGTCGCGGTGAGGTCGAGGGGTGCGTAGGCGGACAGCGAGTAGGCGGTCCGCAGGTGCACGAGCGCGATGTCACCCGCCGGCGAGGTGCTGACGCGGTCGACGGCGACGGCCGCGCCGCGGTTGACGGTGGAGTTCGAGTGGTACACGTTCATCGCGCCGATGCCGTCGATGCAGTGCCGGGCGGTGAGGATCCACGAGGCGTTGAGCTGTTCGCCGGTGCAGTTGCTGACGTAGCCTGCGGGGATGCTCCCGCCCGAGGCTTCGAGCTGCACCGCCCACGAGGTGGTGGGGGCCTTCTCGCCGCCGACGACCTTCGTGCTGACGGGCAGCGCGGACGCGGGCGAAGCGGCGAACACGCCGGCGGTGATGACGGCGACCGCGGCGAACGCGGCTGCGATGGACTTCTTCATGACGACTCCTCTGTCGGTGAAGCACCTGCCAGTTGCTCTGTGCAACTGATGCGTCATCCTGACCCCCTGTCCGGGGGTCGCACCAGTCCGCACTTCGACGGACGCGCCTGCTTGAGGACTCGAGAGCCGTGATCCGGTACGCGAACTGGCTGAGCCGTGCGCCATCGGTCTGGTCGTAGCGTCGAAGCATGACGACCAGTGACGCGATCGACCTGCCGGATCGGTTGACTCCGGCCCTGGACACCGACCTCGAGGTGCTCGACGCCATGGACCGTGTCATCGCGGCGTGCGTGGAGGGGACCTCGGCGACGGAGGCGGGGGTCGTGCTCGCGGACCGGTCCGGTGCGCTGCAGGTCATCGCCTCGACGAGCGAGCGCAGCAGCGAGGCCGAGGAAGCGCAGCTCGGCACGAACGAGGGCTCGTGTCTCGACTGCTACCGGACCGGCGAGACGATCGACGTGCCCGACGTGTCCACGCACGAGTCGGAGTGGCCGACGTTCGCGGCGACGATGCGCGAACGCGGGCTGCAGGGCACGTTCGCCGAGCCGATCCGTCTGCGGGACCGGACCATCGGCTCCCTGTGCGTCTTCGCCGACCACACCCGCGGGCACAGCGACCAGGACGTCGTGCTGATGCAGCTGCTCGCTGACGCGGCTTCGGCTGCCCTGGTCCGACAGCGCGACCGCGGGGTGTCGACCACGATCGAGGAACAGGTCGAGGACGCGCTCGAGGCCCGGGTGCTCCTCGAACAGGCCAAGGGCGCACTCGCCTACCGCCGGGGCATCCGCATGGACGAGGCGTTCCAGATCCTGCGACGTGCTGCTGCTGGTGCGGGCCGCGGGATCCGGGCCATGGCGGAGGACGTCGTGCACCGGGGTGCCGACCTCGGCAGCACCGGCTAGAGCGGTTCCGTCCGGAGGACCAGCCCGTGGTGGTGCGTGGTGAGCGACACCGCGACCACCTCGCCGAACGCGTCGCCGTCGAGCTGCACCCGCTCCGGGGTGTCGACGGTCAGCCGCAGCGTCCGTGCCCGGGTGTACCGGAGCGCACGCGAGGTCGGCAGCACCCGGGCCAGGAGCCGCCCGAACCGGGTGCGCGCGAAGAACCGGTTGAGCGTCAGGGCGTACCCGACCTTCGTCCACCCGAACCACCCGGCCGGCCGGAACGCCACGGCGTCGAGGATCCCGTCGTCCGGGCGAGCCGCGGGGAGCAGCAGGATGCCCGCGGTCAGGGTGCCGCAGTTCCCGACGATGATCGTGTGCGCGCTCATGCTGCGGAGCGGGCCGTCGTCGATCCCGTAGTGCACCGGGATCTGCCGGTTGCCGATCACGGACCGGGCGATGGGATCCGAGTAGGCCACCCACCCCAACCGCTTCTTCACCCACGCGTTCGTGTCCGCAGCCATGCTCGCATCGAGCCCGATGCCGGTCATCACCAGGAACGCGTGCGAGGTCGTGGTGCCCGCCGGGTCGGTCAGGTCGACCAGCCCGACGTCGATCGGGCGGTCCGTCCCGCCGAAGCCCGCACGGACGGACCGCACCAGGTCGCCGAGGGGCAGCCCGAGGTTCCGTGCGAACAGGTTGCCGGTGCCGCTGGGGACGAGCGCGACCGGCGTCCCGGTGCCGCGGAGTTCCTCGGCGACGACCCGGAGCGTGCCGTCCCCGCCGGCGACGAGGACGACGCTCGGGCGGGCGTCGCGCGCGGCCCGTGCGGCAGCCCGTCCGTCGTCGTCGGCACTCGTGACGAACCAGAGCGACTCGGCCCATCCGTGGGCGCGCTCCTCGGTGCCGAGCACCGATCGGAGGCGCCGCTGGTCGATCTTGGTCGGGTTCACGACCACCGCTGCTCGCAGCTGGTGGGCGTCGTTGGGGAGGTTCGGCACGGGCAGGGCAGGGCGGGGCTCAGTGGATCCGGAGCTCGGTCACCATCGGGCAGACGAAGGGGTCGCGGGCGCCGAGGCCGACCCGGTTGAGGTACCGGACGACGATGCCGTACGAACGCAGCAGCGTGGTCTCGGTGTAGGGCACGTCCAGAGTGTCGCAGTGGTCACGGAC
>NZ_MJGL01000012.1:0-30386 GCF_001864855.1 Curtobacterium sp. MCBA15_005 | reverse complement strand
GGAGGCCCGTGGCGGCGTCGCCACGGGCCTCCAGTCCGTCAGTCGGTCGGGTCAGCTGCCTGCGGACGCGGTCTGGACCAGGCGGACGGCTCCGCCGGACGACGCGTAGCCGCGCCCCACGGTCAGCGCGACCGGTGCACGGCGCGGGAGCGTGACGCCGAGCAGCTCGCCGTCGTAGTCGACGTCCGGCTGCAGGAGCACGCCGCACCGCGACTTGCGGACGGCGCGGGTCCAGTGGCTGTAGAGCGACCGGAGGTCGGCGGACCGACCGGCGGCGACCACGCACAGACCGGGACGCTCCGTCGCGAGCAGGGTGGCGATCGCCTGGTCGCCGTCGTCGAAGCGTTCGGCGTCGTCGATGAGCAGCAGGACCGGACCGCGCTCGAGCCGCAGCCCGGCCAGCAGTGCGGGGACCTCGTCGGGTCCGACGGCGACGCGGTCGAACGATCCCGAGGCGAGCGGTGACCGACGGTCACAGATCGCCCAGACGGCCGGGCGGACGCCCTCTGCAGCGCGTGCCAGTGCCGCCAACGCCAGCAGGACGGTCGACTTGCCCGAGCGGGCCGGCCCCGCGACGAGCACGTGTTCGCCGTCGTAGACCTCGAGTGCGGCCGGAGCGAGGTCGTCCTCGGCGATCCCGACCGGCAGCCGCCACGGCTCGCTGGAGAAGACCGCACCGGCACCGAGCTCGTCGACCAGGACGGCGTCGGGCAGCCGCCCGACCGCACTCGCCTTCGGAGCGGTGCCGGACCAGCGCTCCGCGAGGCGCTCGACCGCCTGCGCGAGCGGGACGTCGGGTGTCGCCACGTGTGACTGCAACCGCAGGACCGAGTCGATGAAGCGACCCGGCACCGGTGGCGGGACGTCCTTGGGGCGGACGCCGATCGAGGCGTAGTCGTACGGGTCCGCGAGGCGGAACATCCACTTCTGGGTGGTCACTTCGTCCATCGCGGACGGCACGGCCTTGGCCCGTGTCGTCGACACGGCGAACGAGATGCCCAGCGCGGGCCCCTCGGCGTAGACGCGGTACAGGGCGTCCAGCAGCAGCTGGCCCTCGAAGTCCTGGTACTCGTCGCGCAGTGCCGCGAGACCGTCGATCAGCACGATGGCACGCCGGCCGCCCGGGGTGGCTCGACGGCGCTCGAGCTCGACGCGCAGGTGGCGGAGGAACCGCGCCTGCAACTCCCCCGCGCCGGCACCGGAGCCGACGTAGGCCGTGGTGTGCGGCAGCCGGGCGAGCGGAGCCAGGTCGCCTGGACCCATGTCGAGCACCAGCAGGTCGAGGTCGTCCGGGCTCGTCGCGGCGGCGAGCTGCAGGGCGACGGTGGCGAGCGCGGTGCTCGTCCCGCTGCCGGGGATGCCCATGAGCATGAGGTTGCCCTCGTCGAGGTCCCATCCGGTGGTGACCTGACGCTGGTGGTCGGGGTCGTCCGCCAGGGCGACGGGCACCGTCCGCGACGTGTCAGCGGCGTCGGCTGCTGCCAGCGCACCCAGCTCGACGCGGTCGCCGAGTGCCTCGGGCCAGATCGGGCGCGGCGGGGCGTAGCCGGCGGCGGCGTTCGCCTGCCCGATCGACTCGATGAGCTGGTCGAGGTCGGTCACGTCGGACGCCGTCGGAGCCGGGGCGGGCATCGGCGCGGGAACGCCGAAGACGTCCGTCGGACGGACCGACACCGGCTGCTCGGCGCGTTCGTCACGGGCGCGGCCGGTGACGAGGGCTGTCTGCACCGGGGTGATGTCGTCCTGCCCGAGCTTCACGTAGGCGCGACCGGTCTGCTGGCGACCGATGCCGGCGGCCGCGGGGACGCCGATCACGTTCGTGGAGTCCTCGCGGCTCTGCACCCGCAGCGCGACACGCATGTTGGTGTTCGCCAGGATGTCCTCGCTCACCACGCCGGCCGGCCGCTGGGTGGCCAGGATCATGTGGACGCCGAGTGTGCGCCCGACCGCCGCGACGGCGACGAGCGAGGTCAGGACGTCGGGGAAGTCCTTCGCCAGCATCGCGAACTCGTCCACGACGAGGAGCAGGCGCGGCATCGGCTCGTCCGGCTTCGTCGCCAGGTAGGCGTCGAGGTTGTCGATGTCCGCCCCGGCCGCGGCGAACACCCGCTGCCGTCGCTCGAGCTCGGCCTCGAGCGCACGGATCGCCCGGTCGGCGAGCTGCTCGTCGAGGTTGCTGATCGTGCCGATGGTGTGCGGCAGCCGCTCGCAGGCGGCGAACGCGGCCCCGCCCTTGAAGTCGACGAGCAGGAAGTTCAGGCGCGTCGGGTCGTTCCGCGCAGCGAGCCCGGCGACGAGCGACCGCAGGAACTCGCTCTTGCCCGAACCCGTCGTGCCACCGACCAGGCCGTGTGGTCCGTCGCGGACGAGGTCGATCTCGAGGACGCCGCTCTCCGACGACCCGATCGGGGTCGAGAAGCCGGTGCGGGCGTCCCAGGCCGTGCGGATCGCATCGGCTGGGCTCGTGCCCGTCGGGGTTCGCGCGACCGTGTCGTCACCCGCGAGCAGCTCCGGCAGGCGGACGAGCGACGGCAACGACGCACCCGGCACCAGCAGTTCGGGATCGTCGAAGTGCGCCACGCTGCGGGCGCTCCGTTCGGCGGTCTCGGCGCTGAGGCCGGCGAGCACGACGTCCTCGACGCGGGTCCGGTCCTCCGGCCGGTAGACCGTCGCTGCGGCGTCGGCCCCGACCGTGATGATCGTCGTGCAGGCTGCGGGGAGCTGCTGCTCGTTGGTCGCGATGACGATCCCGCTCACCCGTCGGGGCTGCTCGCCGGGACGGAGCGACTGTCCGGGCACGGTGCGCCCTTCGCCGAGCAGGTTCCGGGCAGGTGCGTCGCGGCCCTCGGTGAGCACTTCCGAGTCGACCACGACGAGCAGGTTCGGGGTCGGGAGTTCGTCGAGCGACTCCCGCAGCCCCCGGAGCATCGCCGCGCTCTGGTCGCGCTGCGCCGACATCCAGCGGGCACCGGTGCTGCTCCCCGCCACGCGCGCGTGCGGCAGCCAGGAGGCCCACCCCCAGTCGTCCGCGCGGCCGGCGTCACAGAAGATGCCCACCGCCAGGTCTGCGGGTCCGCAGTGCACGGTGGCCTGCGTGAGCAGACTGCGCGCCAGCGCGAGCGCGCCCTCGCGGTCGCCGACGATCCCGACGACGCCGGCGTCGGACAGGTCCGCCACGACCGGCGCAGCGGTGAGGCGACTGTCGGCGACGGCGGCCTTCGCCTCGTCCTCGAGCTTGGACGACGCCGCCCGCTGATCGAGTTCGGGGCGCCACGGTGCGTCACCGGTGCCGGCGTGCAGGCTCAGGAAGTCAGCGTCCTCGGAGCGTCGCTGCCACAGCAGGGTGGTGGGGAGCTCGGCCCGGCGGACGACGGTGGCCGGGTCGGGGACGAGTTCTTGCCGACGGGCCGCCTCGACCGCTGCGGCCTCGGCGATCTCACCCCGGAAGGACTCCACGGCCTCGGCGAAGCGGGTGTCCTCCTCCTTCAGGTTCTTCGCCCGACGGTGCTTCTGCTCGAACCACATGCCGATCGCGGTGACCGGCGACAGCAGCGCGAACAGGGCGAACCGGGCGTCGCCGAGCAGGAGCACCATCGCGCCGGCGAGGACCAGTGGCGCTGCGACGGTGATCCAGCTGAACTTCGAGGCCTGCGGGACCTCGCGCTTGGCCGGCGGGTCGACGGTCTCGGTCTCGGTGTTCCGCCCGGCTCGGGGCGGGCGGTTGAACGGCGCGGTCGCCGCGGGCGTCAGGTTGGCCAGCGAGCCCGCGGCCGGCACGGGGACCTCGTCCAGCGCTGGCCGGACCAGCAGCACGGCGCCGCCCACGATGACGCTCGTGGTCCCGGCGAGCAGGACTCCCTCGGCATCGATGCGCTCGCCCGCGATCACGGTGCCGTTCGTCGAACCGGCGTCACGCACGCGGACCCCGTCGTCCTCGCGCTCGATCGTGCAGTGCTCCCAGGAGGCGCTCTCGGTGGGCAGCACGACGTCGGCTTGCGGCGCCCGGCCGACGACGAGCTTCCGGCTGCGCGGGACCGGTACGACGAGACCCGCGTCGAGTCCCCCGGCGAGGGTGACGCTCCACCCGTCGATCGTCTGCGGTCGCTCCTGTGGTGCGCGGCCGATGCGGGACCCCTCGAGCAGGACGAGGTCGCGCAGCGGGGTCGCCGCACTGGTGCGGTGACCGTCGACCGCGAGGGTCGTCTCGGCATCGAGCTCGACGCCGATCGCCGCCGAGAGGAGCTCCCCCAGCGAGGACGCGCCGGACCACCCGTCGACCTCGACCGCTTCACGTCGGTCGTCGAGCTCGATCAGCAGGCGCATGCTCGCGGTGTCCTTCTCGGGTTGTGCGTGGGTGGGTCAGCGTGCGGTGGAGTCCTCGAACCACACCAGCGAGGTGGCCTGAGCCGCGTCATCGCCGGATGCGTCTTCGGAGCCAGCAGCGGCGGCGTTGTCGGGTCGGAGTCCGAGTGGCTGTGCCGAGGCCGCCAACACCGTCGCGGACGCACCGAGCGCCTGCTGCCGCGTGAAGTCGAGCGCCGGACCGGCGATGCCCGCCGCGGAGTCGAGGTCGAGCGCGGCGAGGGCATCGGTCACGTCGGAGGGCTCCGTGCTGCCGGCCTTGCCGACCGCGCGGACCAGGGCGACGACGGCATCGTGGCTGCGGGCGTCCGCTGCCCCGGCCACCGCCGAGAACGGCCGGTCGCCCGTCAGGTTCTGGGCGTCGGCATCGTCGGCGAGCACCCGGACCCCACCGAGGAACGCGGACATCGCCCGACCTTCGGCGTCCGAGGAGAGCGCCCGTGCGTCGTCGGTGGCCACCCCGACGGTGCGGAAGGAGCCGCTCAGGCTGCCGCCGGCATCGATGAGTGCAGCGCCGAAGGCCGGACTCGTCGCGTCCGGGGTGAGGACGACCGGCACGGTGACGTCTGCGGCCTGCAGTGCCGCCACCAGGGCACCCTGTCGTTGCGCGGACCCGCTGACGACGACAGCGTCCGAGTCCGGCGTGGCCTTCGGGTCGGCGTCCGCGGCCTCGGCGGTGTCGTCGTCTGCGTCGGTCGCGCCGGTCCGCGAGGCGATGGTCGCGGCGAGCTCCGCGGTGTCTGCGGTGTCGTCCCCGTCGAGGACGTGCGCCACTCGGAGGTCTGCGGGCGCACCACCGCCGAGGTTCACCAGGAGCGGTGACTTCGCGTCGCCGAGCGCCGTCGTCATCGCGGCGCCGATCGACTCGGCGGTCGGCGCGGTCGACCACGAGTCCTTCTCGGCCGAGGCGTAGGGCACCACCACCGGGATGTGCTTCTCGGCCGCCGTCGTCAGCGCTCCGGAGACGTGCTTGCCGGACGACGCGACGACGATGCCCGCGACGCCGCTCTTCGCCAGGGACTCCACCGCGGTCTTCGCCCCCGCGGACGTCCCGCCGTCGTTCTTCGTGACGAGCGTGATGTCGGTCCCGCCGAGTGCCAGTCGTCGCTCGGCGACCAGGGCACCCTGCGCCGCCTCGTTCCACTCGGAGCCTTCACCGTCACCCAGGGTGACGACGACGCCGATCTTCGTGGTGTCGGGGACGTGCTTGACGGTGATCTCCACCGGCACCGTGGCCGGGACGGCCTCGGCCGGCGTGCTGCTGCCGATCGCCCGGAAGGTCAGGACGGCGGTGACCACCGCGGCGACCAGGAGCACCGCGATGGCGGTGATGACCAGCGGACGGCGATTACGCGGACGTCCCGCCTCGGTGCCATCGGACTCGTCGATCGTCTGGTCGCTCATCGGTCCGCCCCGATCCGGAAGGTGTACAGCGTGGTCGAGGTCGCGCTGGCCGGCACCTTGAGCTGGAAGGCGGGCAGCGTCGTCGCGGCGTCGAGGGAGGCCCGGAACTGCTCCTGCTGGAGCAGGATCCCGGCGACGTCCTCGGCGCGGACGTTCGCGTAGCCCGCGGCGTTCTGCGATGCCAGGGCGAGCTGGTAGTCGGCGGAGTCGGACTTCGCCGCGCTCGTGGCCATCGCGCCGAGGATGCCGGATCCGTTGACCTTGCGGTCGCCCAGGTCGAGCATCACCCGGTTGAGGTCGCCGGTCAGCAGCGTCGAGGCTCCCTGCACGTCACGCGTCGAGGCGCTCGTGCTCGCAGCGATCTGTTCGAGACTCGAGGCCGTCTGACGGTCGACGGCGGATGCCAGCTCGGAGCCTTCCTGCTCCAGCGTCCCGCGCTGCTCGTCGATCGTGCCCTTCGAGTCCTTCGTGACCTCGCCCGAGGTGGACCGGAGCCCGGAGATCGACTTGTCGAAGGCCGAGATGACGGCGTCGCGGCTGCCCTTCGCGGTCTCACTGACCTGCCGCACCTGCTGGTCGATGATCTTCTGCACGTCCTTCTCGGACTGCGTCGATGCGTCGGCGAAGGCCTTGCGGACCGCGTCCTGCAGCTGGGTCTGCTGCGTGCTGATCGCGGTCAGCTGGGTGCCGACCACAGCGCTCGACTTCGTTGCCTGCTCGACGAGTTCCTGGAGCTCCTGTGCCGCTCCCTCGACCGAACCACCGTCGTTGCGCACCGCCCGGCGGACCGAGGCGATGCCGTCGTCGAGCGCGTCGACGTCGTCGGACAGCGTCGTGACCGCGGCACCGATGCCGGTCTCGGAGCGGAGATCGGTCGCCGCGACCACCGCGTCCCACTGCTTCGCCTGGTCCGTGAGGCGTTGGTCCATCGGGGTGCTGAAGCGTCCACCCGGCTGCAACGTCGTGCCCTCTTCGGCACCGGGGCACGGCGTGGCGGTCAGGTACCCGCGCAGCGCATCGGCCTGCTCGGCGTCGAGCTGGTCCGTCGCCGCGAGGGCGCAGAGCTGGTCGGCGACCTCGAGGTTCTGCGCCTGCATCGAGGTGCTGAACAGACCGTCGCCGGCGTTGCCCACCAGCCCGCGCGCTGCGACTGCCTGCCGGTTCACCGTCGTGACGGCGTCGCGCACGGGGCCGAGGTCGTCAGCGGTCTGGTCGCGGAGGTCCTGCAACGCCTGCAGGGTGCGCGCGACCTCACCGGTGCCGTCGGCGCCGAGGGCCTGCACGGCGGTGTCGATCTCGCCGAGCTTGGCGCGCAGGGCGTCCGACTGCTCGATCGCCGTGTCCGCGAGCTTGGGGTCGAGCTGGTCGGCGAGCTGCTGCCCGGTGCTGACCAGACCGATCAGCGAGGTGCTCACCGCACGCGACGAATCCCAGAGCGCGCAGGTCAACGATCCACGGGCCTCCTGAGGGGCACACGTCGTCTCGTCCGGCGACGCCGGGCCGACCGCTCCCGCCAGCTGCGCACTGACCTGCTGCTTGCACGCCTCGCTCGCATCGGCGTAGCCGGTGAGCTGCGCCGAGACGCGGAGGAGGTTGCCGTAGACACTGCCCCCGGCGGACGGGGTCTTCGGCGTGGCCGCGCACCCGTTGCCGTCGAGCACCGTTGCCGGCGCGGTCGCGGAGGTGTCGCCGAGCAGGCTGTCGAGACTCGTGGTGGTCTGCTGGAGCTGCTGCAACACCGTCGACTGCGTGGCCTTGACCGTGGTGCCGAGGTCGCTGTTCAGGGAGCCGAGCTGTCCGGAGAGGGACTGCATCGTGCTGGCAAGGGAGGAGCTGCTCTCCTTGAGGCGCTCGGCCGTGCTGACGCCGAGGGTCTCCGACGTCGTCTCGAGGTTCGACCGGACTTCGGTGATGGTGCCACCGGCACGCGCCAGCACCTCGTTCACCTGCGAGATCAGGTCGATCGTGCGGCGCTGGAGCGCGAGTTCGGAGTCGCTGTCGGACCCGAAGGCCGCGTTGACGACGCCCGTGGAGGACAGGTCCGTGGACAGCCCGGGCTGCGCGGCGACGTCGATGGTCGGCGCGGTGAAGTCCTCGACGTCGGCGACGAGGTGCAGCGTGCTGCTCGCACCGGAGGTCGGCGGGGCGAGCAACCGGCCCCACTGGACGACCGCGTCGCCGTCCTCGTTGGTGCTCACGACACCATCGGTCGACGAGCCGGAATCGGCCGAGTCCGTGACGACGCGGTCGGCGGCGGTCCCCGCCAACACGGTCGACGCCGCGATGCTGAAGGGCGCGCCCACGAGTGCCGGGGTCGAACGCGACGTGCCTGCGACGTCGTAGGTCAGGTTCTTCGACGTGACCGTCAGGTTCTCGATCGTCAGGTCGATCGACACCCGACCCGAGTACCCGTCGAGGTCGGCCAGGTCCGTGCCGGTCTTCTTCTTGGTCGAGTACTGCGTCGTGATGCGCAACGGCAGGTCACTCGCCGCCTTCGCGGGGTCGTGCTCGGTCGTCGCGGACGAGGAGTCCTTGCCTGCGACGGAGATCGCGGTGTCCGAGATCGAGGTGATCGAGCCGTCCGCGGCGAGGCGCGTGTCGACGGTCTGCAGGACCCTCGAAGGGTCGGCAACAGGCTTGTCGTCGGAGGTGCAGCCGGCGAGCACCAGCGCAGCGATCCCCGTGACGGCGACCGTCCCCGCGATCCGTCGTCCGGTCCGTCGTGCTCCGGTGTTCCCGGCACGCTGGTTCATCACGGTCTTCCCCCCAAGAGAATCGTCGAGCACATCGATGCTAGTTGCTGAACGGCGTCAGATCCGGGCTGGTCTCCCCCGGGAGCCACCCCCGTTCGGGCCACAGCTCGCTACTGAAATCCAACATAGAGCATCCGCGAGTGTGCTCGTACCTGTCCACAGAGCGCTGATACTCTGCACGCATGATCCAGGGGGACCAGGGCGTCACGCCCTTCGAACGACGGCGCACGAACGCACGAACGGGGGCGGACCGGTGAACATCAACCTGTCGCCGGTGCTCATCGCGCTGATCGCCATGATCACCATCCCGGCCGCCGTCAGCGCGCTCGTCCGTCAGAACGACCGGAAGCGGCCACCGTCCACCGTCGTGGGCGACGAGGCGTACGGCGTGCTCTTCACCGTCCGTGCTCGCCGGTTCAGCTACCTGCTGCTCCGGATCATCGGGATCGTCGTCATCGTCGTCGGCGGGTTCTTCTTCCTGGCCACGCTCAGCCTGCTCGACGACCCCGACGCGATCGGCATGCTCATCGCCGGCGTCGGCATGGTGCTGTTCGGGATCCTGTTCGTCTACCTCGGCGTCGGTCAGAAGCGCCGTCGCGTCGAGGCGTACGACTCGCAGCTGGTCGTGACGCCGATGTTCCGTGCCGCGCGGACTGTCGACCCGGCGGCGATCAAGCGCATCCGGCCCACCACCAACCGGTTCGGTGGCCTGGACATCAAGGTGAACGGCCAACGCGGCGTGATCAGCGTCCTGTCGATCGACGCCGCCTATCCCGAGCTCTGTGCATGGCTCGAGCAGCGGGCGCCCGCGCAGTGGGGTGAGTTCGTCGGGGCCTTCGGGCGCTGAGCGACGCACTGCTGCTGCACTTGGCCGACGGACCTATCGTGTTCGCACGGGCTCGAAGCTCTTCACGTACACGGCCTGGCGGATCGTGTTCAGGAATGCCCGCATCGTGAATGAACCCTCGCCGACGTCCAACCGGTAGCGCTCCCCCTCGGCCAGGTCATCCTCTTGTCGCGATCCGCCGCTCAGGCAGCACAAGCGCCCCGCAGTCGGACGTCTCCAACACGACCTGCGACGTCGACGAGCCGACGCCCTTCAAGGAGTGACACGAGTCCGCACTGCTGTGCGCGGAGCTGACGGTGCAGCCATTCAGTCCTGGGTCACTCGACTGCAGCCCCAATGTCCGTCGTACGGTGCGGGCCAACTTTCCGTCGCACCGCTTCGGAAAAGGCCAGCACCAGCGCCCCCAGCTCGCTCTCGTAGGGCCAAGTGTCGGCAACAAGGCGGGCGGCGCCCTGTATCCCGCTGCGGTATGCCGGATGGTCGGGCGCCTGCTCGAATGCGGCAATGAGGACAGATCGTACGGCGGCTATCTGCACAGCCGACGCGGCGTCCTCGACGGCGTGGACGTCGAGTTGCTTGAGCAATTCCGACAAGGTCATGTTCTGCCGTGCCCCTTCAGCGCTGGAACAGCGAGTCCATCACGGGAATGTGCGCGTCACCCGCAGCAGCGCGGAGAGTGACCGCTGGAACGCTTCGGTCGCAGGGACATCGCCCGCGCCGTCAGGCGTGACCACGAACATGTCGCCCATGCCCCCTGCCCCCGTGTTCGACGCGGAGTAGATCCTTCGGTAGATCCGCCGCCGAGCAAGCCACGCCTCCTCGACGCGGAGTGCCTCGGCCTGGCGGAGGTAAAAGCCCTCCGCCTCACGAGCCCCCATCCGGCAGAGGAATCCGGCCACCTCGTTGCACAGCACGACGACCTCGTCCCGTGTGCTCCTTCGTCTCAACATCACCGCTCCGGCTCACTCGTCGTTTGGGCTGTCACGCAATCAACGCCGGGGCGTCTCCGAGGCGAGCACTGCGGTGTAGCTGTAGATCTCCGGCGCTACCTTCAGGACCTTGAGGCCGGCACGCAGCCTGAACGAGCCAGCACCGACAGTGAATCGGTAGCGCTCGCCTGGTTCCACCGCGGACGCCATCCGCTGCATGCTGGACCGATCGACGCCTTCCAGGTAGAGGAGATTCCCGCAATTCGTGTGGAAGGTGACCTGGGGTTGTGCACCGCCGGCTCCCTTCGCGGACCGGGAAGACGACATGTTCGCCTCTGCCGAATCGACCCTACACACGACGTTCATGCGGTGCCCATCGTCGTACCGCCCGAGAATCGACGGACCGAAACCGAACGTGGCCACCGGGAGCCCGATGATCAAGAACAACAGTCCGACGGCCTGCAACCGCTCAAGAAAGACACGGGCAGGGCTCTTGTGAGGGCGACGAAGCGTGTGATCAGGAGCAGCGCTCACCAGGTCTTGTTCCTTCCCTACCTCGAAGGGCGGACATGAAGTAGCCCACTAGGACATCCAGCACGGGTTCGACAATCAGTGAGCCGACGATTGCCAACTCGAGCCCTAACGGGCCATCGGAGCGTAACGGGTCGATTACGCGACACGCTTCGCCCGCGCCTTCCAAGCCCTGTATCGCAGGTGCGAGGCAAGGCAAGCTGAAGCGAAGCTGCGCAGAACAAATGGAGGTGCAGCTAACGCCCCACTGCCTCCAATTCGTGAAAAGACGAACAAACCGATGAACAGCACTGCGATCATAAAGCGCATACGGGACGGAACCGGAGGCTCAGGCTCGCCGGGACGAACCCCGCCAAGCCACCGAGGACCGAGTACGGCGTCGCCGCGAGAGCATGATCACCAGCAAGCACGAGGGGCAAGGCGATTTCGGATCCGCCGATCGTCGCCGCAGCGATGAGAATGCCGCGATGCTGCTCGACGTCACCCGCGTGCGGGGGTCCGACCGGTAGAGACCTTGCGTGAACGGCGAGGTTGCGTCGCACGCTACTCCTGGGTTGCCTTGAAGTCGCGCACATCAGGTGCGACCTTGACCAGCTGAAGAACCGAGCGCAACCGGTAGGTCCCCTCTCCAACCATGAATCGGTAGCGTTGCCCCGCCTTAAACTCGTCGGCCACGCGATCGACATTGTCCTTGTTGATACCTGAGTCGATGAGCAACCGCCCACAGCCTTTTGTCTCGATGACAACTTGACTACCAGAACTCCCGACGCCCTTCAAGGAACGACTCGAAGTACTCCCGGCTTTTGCTGATTCAACAGCGCAAGTTACTGGCATTGGATGAGAATCGTCGTACACACCCAAAGCGATCGGCGCAGCAAAGAATGCCAAGATCGGGAAGACAACGACGAGGAAGAGCAAGAGTAAGGCGATGGTGCGGTTCCGAAATACACGCCGCCGGGCGCCGTCCGTCCCAAGCCGGGTCTCCGTATTCGGCACGGTTACGCTCTCTTTCTCTCGTCGCCCGACACTCATGGCGCACGATGTGAACTGACGGTAGGATCCCGCGCCCCTGCTAGGAACCCTGTTCCAAAAGTCTGGACAAGGTTCGCTCGACTCTGATCCTTGCCCGGCCGGACCAACTCATTTGCCATGGCACCAACGCCGCCTATACTGTGGTTCACCACACCCGATCAAAGCGGTAGCTCCTGGAGAGCTGAGGTCCAAGTTCTTAACGATCTTAGCTCCGAGCCCCCGGACCCCAGGCTGAAGCCCGCACCCAGACCGAAGCCGGACAGCGTCGGACTCGGGCGACACCACCCGAGGATCCGTCAAGCGCGGTGATCCGCGCATCGGCATCGCCGTCGAAGCCCCCCGAAACGGTTCAAGCTTATTCGTGAGCTACGTAGGACTGCACAATCACCGGTGTCCGGAAGGTGTGGAGCACTTCCCGCCAATTGAATGACCCCGCCCCAATGCGGAATTGCACGCGTCCGGCGGAACTCAACTCGTCCGCGATCTCCTGCTTGTTCTGCTCAGTCACCCCGCGTCGCAGGACCAGGGGCCCACAATCCTTCGTGTCGACTTCAACCTGATCGAATAGGGTTCCGACACCCCTCGAGGAGGTCGAGCCACCCGATGAGGCCTCAGCCTTCCGAACTTCGCAAGTCTCCTCAATCTGGTGCGATCTGTCATACGCTTTGAAAAGTTGCCCGCCACCGACTATGCCGATCGTGACGAAAACCGCAAAACCGAGAACGGAAAAAACGAGAAGATTTCCTCTTTTTCGTCTCCTCCGCAGAGCATCCGCGGTCCGAGCTTCTTGTTCCAATTGCTGCCCTTTTCCCGTCTACCCGACTACGCGGCTCGGCGTCGAGTGTGTCTGACCTCCTGCTTCGGACAACAGCTCGTTGGTAACTCCTTGCAGAGACCGGTCGCCTCCGAGCCACGTCCATTCGTTCACGCCGTCCCGCAAGCCGCCCAAGAAGTGACCGACTACAGCCGTCACTTCCTGCCGTTGAACTGCGCGGTTGCAAGCCTCAACGACTCGGTGGAATTCAAGCAGGCTCGAAGCTCTTCACATATACGGCCTGACGAATTGTGTTCAAGAACTCTCGCATATTGAAAGACCCTTCGCCCACATCGAATCTATAACGCCCTCCCTTGTCCACGCTTCGGGCAATTTTGTCCTCGTTGTCGCGCGTGACACCCCACTGCAACACGAGCGTCCCACAATCTGACGTTTCAAACACAACTTGAGATGTCGACGATCCAACGCCCTTCAATGAACGAGACGAATCAACGCTGCTGTGCGCGGAGCTGACGGTACAGATCGGGCGAACCCGATGCCCCGCATCGTACGCCTTCAACGTCACCGGCCCGACGAAGAAGCCAAGCAATGGAACCAGGACAACGATCACCAGGACAATGGAAGCTAGGACCCTCCTCCTACGCGCAAGCCTTCTCTGCCCTGTTCGATCAGGCGCCGATCTCGTCAACTACAACTCCAATGTTCCGTGTTTCTCATCAGCGGGCGTGCGCACCAACAGTAAGGCCCACCCGCGCCCGAAACGGCGCCGTTGATGGCGTCTTTCAAGTAGTCACCCGGATCCTTCTCGGTGAGGACATCGTTCAAGACAGCGCCACCATCTCCAGCAGACCGATGGATGGCCTCCGACGTGATCGTGTTCCATGCCGCTGTCGCCCCTCGCACCGCGTACTCAGGGACAAAGACGTGCCGGCCGCTGGGCTCAGGGAGCATCACACGCCGGCCACTCGCCGGACTGAATGGCTTGGGGGCGAAGGCGCACTTCCAGGCCAGCCGGCCGGGAAAGTCAGCTACGGAATCCAGTCAGCTAGCATCACTTGGCCAGGACAGGACAGTCGCTCACGGAAGGCGGCGCCTCCTAGTCAGATCGTAATCCTGCCTCTGTTTCCGTGGACGCGCTACCCCTTTGCTCGTAGGAACGTCCTCGTGAAGTGCGCCACCGTCAATCACGGCAGCGAAGGCCGAACAGTCAACACCTCACCACCGCGCCAGGTTCCTGCGC
This sequence comes from Curtobacterium sp. MCBA15_005, assembly GCF_001864855.1. Classification (NCBI taxonomy): domain Bacteria; kingdom Bacillati; phylum Actinomycetota; class Actinomycetes; order Micrococcales; family Microbacteriaceae; genus Curtobacterium; species Curtobacterium sp. MCBA15_005. The sequence continues at coordinate 16,513 of NZ_MJGL01000012.1, read as the reverse complement.
CCTCATCAACCCTCTTCTTCGCAAGAAACGCTTCGACGATCTTCAACGCCGCTTCAACGTCCAGCGTGAGGCCTCGAGCCACGGGAGCGGAAACGTTTCCCATGGCGATCTCGACAAGATCCGACGCATCGATCGGGCCACCGAGCGGAAGCTCCCACCGCTCTTCATCGGTTGCGTCCTCAGTCCTGAACACGATGATGTCCCGTGCGGCATCACCGCAGATGTTGATCTGACGATCTCGGTCGATGACGATGACCAATGTTCGTTCACGGCCGTCGAGGCCACGAACCTTCGCCTCCACTTGAGCCGCAGTCGGGGAGTTCTGCACGTATCGCCGGCCGCGCACCCACCACTGCAGCGCAGGTCCCGAGGCTCTGTCACGACCAGGAAGTCCCCTATCGACGTACCGCCGGGCCAGTGCCCCGAGGGTCCAACCAGCGATGAGGCTCATGAACCAGGTCTGAATCGACAGCTGCGCGCCGACGAGCAAGAACTTGGTTGCAAGGGGCCCTCCGAAGAACGCGACCGCAAGGCCGACCATTGCCCACCCCGAGCCGAGGAACCCCAGCAGGCCGGCAACGGTGACGGCGAGCAGCACATTCGCCAAGACGACCGGAAACGTCAGCTGCTGCAATCCGAAGAAGAACGCGACCGCGGCTGTGAGGGCGATTAGCGTGACGTTACCGACGACGCCCGCTCGACTCAGCGGGCGATAACGGCGCTCTCGAGTACTCAATTCACCATCCCATCACGCCACTCACGGAATCGTGGATGACGTCTCCTCCAGCGCCGACAGCAGAACCGATCGCCGCGCCTCCCCGAAGGGCCACAGCGTTTCGCCCGCTTCCGGTCAATCCCTGCCACGTCTGGGTCTGAGTATAGGGAACCTTCCGAAGGGCATCGAAGTTGGTCTGGGTGTACTTCTCACCGAACGAGAGGTGGGGGGCGGCGGCACCCGACGCCGTGCTCCAGATCACGTCGTTCCAGGACATGTCCTCGCCGGATATCCAGTGGTCGACAGTCGTGCCAGCCGTAGCTCCCACCGATCCCACGGCCGATGTGCCCAACTTTGAGACCACTGACTCCACCGGACGCTGCAAGTGCTCTGCGATGCTCCCTCCGGCTGGACCGGCAAGGCCACTGACGGAGCCGGCCACGAACCCACCTCCAGCGGAACCAAGCAGCCCTCTCGCAGTGATCGGCTTGTTCGACGTCACGCTCGTGACGACGTTCGCAGCAACACCGAAGCCAGAGCCAGCCGCGCCGTTGACTGCCATGTTCGTTGCTAGGGACTTGACGACCCTCGTCGTAGGGGCAGCGACGTTTTCGGCGACACGAAGCCCTTGCCCGCCGTACTTCGCGGCCTTGAAGAGCGACCCTGCCCCTCCCGGGATCGCGCCAAGCGCGGTTGCGCCGGCCACCTGAGCCCAGTTGACGTTGTTAGTGGTGGCCTTCTGCGTGATGACATCGATACCGCCACTGATCAGCATCATCCCGGCTGGTCCGCCAACTCCCGTGAACATCAGGATGCCGCCGCCCACAATCGCAGCTCCGCCAACGACGTACTCCCAGTTGTCCTTCCACCAGCCGCCATCGAACACCCCTTGATGCGCATCCCGGTACGTCTGGAGGTCAGCGTCGGTCGCCGGCCGGAGACCTAAGGGATCCACCGCGTGCAACGGATCGTTCCCGGCGTAGGAGTACGGGTTCCCCGACCATCCCGACCCGGGCACGGGCGCGAGTGGGTCAACAGACAGGAAGCCACGGGCGGCAGGGTCGTAGACGCGAGCACCGAGCCACTCGAGGCCGCCGATGCTGATTCCACCGGTCGCGGTGAGTCCGACGGTTGCGGGCAGCGCGGCGCCGGACACCCCGGCGAGCACCGCCCATGGGTCGGACGCATCGGTCGCCCGGGCGTCGCGCCAGCCCGGCGTCGTCCACTTCGTTCCGACGGCGGTGACGCCACCCGGGAGGTCGAGGACGCTCGTCCCACCGATCGACACCAGGGAGGGCACGGCGGCCGCGGTGTCCCACCATGCCTCGACGTCATCCACGGCGGCGAGTTCGCCGAGCGCGTCCGTCCACACGTCGTTGCGCGCGGTCTCGGCGTAGGAGGCGTCGCGGGTTACGAGCCCCGCGAGGTACCCCAGCGGCGACCAGGTGTACTCGGTCGTCGAACCGTCCGGTTCGGTGCGACGCACCCGGCGGCCGAGCCCGTCGTGCACGTACTCCGTCCGCTGACCGTCGCGCAGCGTGGCGGTCAGCTGTCCGGCGCGGTCGTACTCGTACGTGGTCGTGACGCCGTCAACGGTCTCGGACACCAGCCGACCGGCGGAGTCATACTCCCAGGTGGAGTCGCCTGCGCGGACGAGCTGCCCGGCGCTGTCGAACGTGTAATCGACGCGTCCGTCGGGGCCATCGATCGCGGCGATCCGGCCGTCGTCGTCGCGTGCGATCCGGGTGACCTGGACACCGTCGGGCGTGGTCGTGGTGTGCGCCACTAGGACACCACCCTCGTACGACCACGCCTGCACGAGGTCCCCGGTCGCCGACTGGACAACGCGTCCGGCGGCGTCGTACGCGAAGGTGCCGGCTCCGAGACAGCCCCGCTCCACCGCGGTCACGCGTCCGACGGCGTTCCGGCGGAACGCGGTGTGGGTTCCGGCAGGGTCGATGCGCGCCGTGCTGTTCCCGTCGGCGTCGTACTCCCAGTCAATCGCCGCCGAGCCACGGCTTCGACGGACCAGGAGCCCCCGTCGGTCGTGGTGCAGCTCGTGCTCCACACTCCGTCCGGCACCGCGGGTGTGGTCGGTGACGACCAGAGTCCGGCCGAGGGCGTCCCGCCGGAGCTCGAACTGGACGACACCGTCGACGCCGACGTCCCGCTGCCGGCCGGCCGCGTCGTAGGACCAGGTGACGGTGTGGCCGTCGGGATCGGTCTGGCCGACCTGACGGCCCGCCGCGTCGTAGGCCGCGGTCGTGGTGCGCCCGAGCGGGTCGGTCACGCCTGTGATGCGGTCAGCGTCGTCGTACGTGCGGGTTGTGACGCCGCCCGTTGGGTCGGTGACGGTGGTGAGCCGACCTCGCACGTCGTGGGCGAAGGTGGTGACACCGCCGAGACCATTGACGATCGCGGCGAGCTGACCCGCGGCGTCGTAGCGGAACCGGCGACGGCCGTACCGTGCGTCATGGGCCGCGACGAGCCTCCCGGCAGCGTCGTAGCGGAACCGACTGGTGCCGGAACCCGGCGTCGTCCGCGCGACCACGCGCCCGACTGCGTCGTAGATGACCTGCTCTGTGTCCCCAGTGGGCAGCGTCCACCGGACGACACGCGAGTGCGCGTCGTACTCGAGCACGGTGCATGCGCCGGTCGGATCGGTTGCCGCCGACGGACGGCCGCAAACGTCGTACTCGTAGGTTGTGCGTGCGCCGGACGGGGTGGTGAGCGCGATCACCCGGCCCGCGAGGTCGCGTTCGATCCTGGTCAGTCCGCCCTCCCCGTCGACGAGTTCGATGGGGCGTCCCGCAGCGTCGTACGTGACGAGCTCGGAGCCGAACTCGTCGCTGGCGCTCTCGACCGGTCGTCCGTAGGCGTCGAACCGCACCGTGACCGCGTCGAAGGCGTCGCGCAGCGACGCAACCCCGGTCTTGACATCCTCCGAGAAGTCCTGACGGACCCCGGTCGGGTCGACCACGCTCGACAGGCGGCCGTTCACGTCGTATTCACGGCTCCACGTCGCGCCTGCCGGGTCGGTGACGGCCTGGAGGCGCGACAAGGCGTCGTGCGCGAACGTCCAGTCCGCGCCGCCCGGCATCTCGAGCCGCGCGAGGTTCGCCTGGTCGTCGTACGTCCCGGTCGTGGTGCGACCCAGGGGGTCGGTGACGGTGTGCAGTTCGCCGTCCGGTGAGTATGTGTACTCGGTGCGCGCCCCGAGTGGGCCGATGACCGCGCTGATCCGGCCGCCGGTGGCATACTCGAAGCGCCAGACCGCTCCGTCCCCATCCTGCCGGGACTCCAGCAGACCCGCGGCGTCGTAACGGTACTCGGTACGAGCGCCGGTGGGGCTGATCGCCGCAGTTGGCCGTCCGGCGGCGTCGCGCTCGATCCGAGCGGTGTCGCCGACGGCGTTGGTGGTCGAGACGAGCTCACCGAACGCGTCGTAGGAAAGCGTCAGGACCACGCCGGTCGGGTCGACGACATGGGTGAGGGAGCCGTCCTGCCAGGTCAGCTCCGTCCGGCCGCCGACCGGGTCGACGATGACCGACGGGTCGCGGTCGGCGCCCACGTACTCGTAGCTCACGACGGCACCGGCCTCGGTGACGACCGTCGTCACGCGGTCCTGGTCGTCGTACCCGTGGGTCAGGTCGCCGCCGGACGGCGTGACGGTCCGGGTCTTCCGGCCGCGGTCGTCGTACGCGTGGACGGTCACCGACCCGTCGCGCTCGGTCGCCGACACCAGGTTGCCGTGCCGGTCGTAGCTCATGGACTGGCGTCGGTCGTCGGAGTCGATGACCCCGACGAGACGCCCCTTGGCGTCGGCGATGTAGGAGTTCGACCGCGAGCCGTCGTGGTCGGACACCACCGTGACGCGGCCGGGCAGGTACGCGAAGCGCACGGAGCGGCCGTGCGGGCTGATCTGTTCGACCACGCGGCGCTGGTCGTCGTAGGTGTTGTCGACCTCGACGACACCGGCCGCACTCGTGACCGTCGTGATGAGGTCGTCGTCGTTCCAGCCGTAGGTCCGGGTGCCGACGGCGTCGGTCACCGAGACGAGTCGGCCGCGCTCGTCGTACCCGTACTCGACCCGGCGACCGTCGGAGGCGCGGAGCACCGCCACTCGGCCGTCGACGTGGTCGATGTCGATCGAGCGACCGCGCTCGTGCACCAGGCGCACGACGACGTCGTCGGCGTCCCGCTCGACGCGGACCGCGGTGCCGGCACCGCCGCGCTGTCCGAGCCACAGCCCGGACGGCGAGAAGTCGATGCGCTCACCTTGGTTGTCGCGGACGACGAGCCGGTCGCCCTCGGCCGCGAGCCAGCGGTTCTCGCCGACGCCACGGGCCCACCCCTCGCCGTCACGTGGGAAGCGCACCTGACGACCGTCGGCGCCGACGAACGACGCGCCCTCGTCGTCGAGGAGCAGGCGGGTCTCGAGGATCGACGCCCACCCCGGACCGAAGAGGCCGACGTGCTGGTCGAGGGAGTTGTACATCCGGGTCACCTGCAGCGCCGCAGATGCCCCGGTGAACGCCAGGTCGAGCTCCGGCTCGAGGAAGTTGCCCGTCGTGGTGTTCACCGGGTCCATCGAGAAGCCGGTGGTGGGCTGGGCGCCGTAGGCCGTCGGCGGCTCGAACTGCAGATCGGTGCGGGTCTGCGAGACGCCGGCCGCGGCGAGCGCGGCTGCGAGCCCGGAGTCCGCGACGGTCGAGACCTCACCCTCGCCGCCGGCGGCCGCGAAGGCGTCGGCGACGGTGTTGGCCCACGTGACGTCCTGGTCGTTCGCCGCGATCCACTGCTCGAACGCCGTCACGACACTGCCGGCGTCGATGTGCGCCCACGAGCACTTCGTGGCGAAGTCGGCGAGCTTGCCGCGGAGCGCCCCGGGCTTCCCGTCGAGGGCGCGGTTCAGCGTCGAGGAACCGGTCGCGAACGAGCGGAGGTCAGCGGGCCGGGCGGACGACGTGCCGCCGCCACCACCACCGCCGGCCCCGGGGTTCGGGGTCTCACGCGGCTTCGTCGTCACGGCCGGCGGGTCGAACTTCGGCGCCGGTTCGTTCTCGACGGTCGGCATCGGGTCGTAGTGGACGGTGTCGTTGAGGAAGTCCTGGAAGCCGTTGCGGCCGTCCTCGCGCTCCTGCCACTCGCGGGCGGTCTTGCGGCGCGCGCGCTCGTCCGCGGCAGCGGCCTTCATGGTGTCGATCCACCCGGCGATGGTCTCGAGGGCGTCGACGATGTTGGTGGCATCGCTCGATGCCGTCCCCGCGTTCTGCGTGAAGAGCTGCGAGAAGTGCCCGCGGAACTCCTGGGAGGCGGTCGTCACGTACGACTGCCTCGATGCCTTCTGTCCGCTGATCGCGTCAGCCGACGTGGTCAGCGAGCTCTTCAGCGCATCGGCGGTGGCATCGTCGAACTCGATCGGATCCGTGTTGGCGTGGATCTTCGCCATGGTCGTCCCCCCAAGGGTCGGTGCTGATCGTGCTGGTGAAGCGGCCCCACCGACCGCGAACGCCCGGACCGCCGCGAATGCGACGGTCCGGGCGGGAACAGGCCGGTGCTTACGCGCCGCCACCTGCGGTGAAGATGTCCTGCGAGATCTTGTCGAGCTGCGTGCGGAGCTGCTCGAGCTCGGTCTTCGCCTTGTCCAGAGCAGCCTTGGTCTCCGGCCAGGTGGACCCGCGGAACGTCGCCGCGAGCGGGCCGTCCCAGACGTTCGAGTCGGACAGGATCCGGCCCTGGGCGTCGAGCTGCGAGATCTGGTCGGTGAAACCACCGTTGATGATCGACTGGACCTGACGGATGGCGGTCTTGGCCTGCTCGGTCGAAAGGACACGCGACATGATGAACCTCTTTCATTCGTAGCTGCACCCCCGCGCAGTGGAATCCCCCCGGAGGCTCTGACACGGCCCACCATACCCACAAACCCAGGCAGATGTCACCGTCGGTATATCGTGACCCTTCCTCCACATCCGAACGGTTCACCGCCGGTTTCCACAGCGTCCACCGAGGCCCCTCCGGTGGCAGGGGCCGGGTGGCAGGATGTGGGGATGGACACCGAACCGCAGCTCGACGGCGAATCCGTCGCACCCGACCTCGACGACTTCGACGAAGTCATCGAGATCGAGCACGAGTCGCTGCCGACGGACCGCTACTTCGACCGCGAGCTCAGCTGGCTCCGGTTCAACCAGCGCGTGCTCGAGCTGGGTGAAGACCGCACGCAGCCCCTGCTGGAGCGGGCGAACTTCCTGGCGATCTTCGCGTCCAACCTCGACGAGTTCTTCATGGTCCGCGTCGCCGGCCTGAAGCGCCGCATCGACACCGGCATCGCCGTCCCGACCAACGTCGGCCGTGCCCCCAGCGACGTCCTGCGGGACATCGCGAAGAAGGCCCACGAGCTGCAGGACCGGCACGCCCAGGCCTTCATCGGGTCGCTCAAGCCCGACCTCGACGCCGCGGGCATCCACATCGAGCACTGGTCCGACCTCGACGAAGCCGACCGGCAGCGGATGCGGGAGTACTTCAACGAGCAGATCTTCCCGGTGCTCATGCCCCTGGCCGTCGACCCGGCGCACCCGTTCCCCTACATCTCCGGGCTCTCGCTCAACCTGGCGGTGCGGGTCCGCAACCCGAAGTCGCAGCGCCAGGAGTTCGCGCGCCTCAAGGTGCCGCAGAACTTCTCCCGCTTCATCAAGCTCCCCGACGACAACTCCGGCCGGATGCGCTTCATCCCGCTCGAAGACCTCATCGCGAACCACCTCGACGACCTGTTCCCGGGGATGGAGGTCCTCGAGCACCACGTGTTCCGGGTCACCCGCAACGAGGACGTCGAGATCGAGGAGGACGAGGCCGAGAACCTCATCCAGGCCCTCGAGCGCGAGCTCCTTCGCCGCCGGTTCGGTCCGCCGATCCGCCTCGAGATCACCGAGGACATGGACCCGGTGACCCTCGACCTGCTCGTGCGTGAACTCGACATCACCGAGGAAGAGGTCTTCCGGCTGCCGTCGCCGCTCGACCTCGGCGGACTGTTCGAGATCTCGAAGATCAACCGCCCCGACCTGCACTACCCCAAGCACGTGCCGACCACCCCGGTGCAGTTCCAGCCGGGTGAGCCGAACACGAAGCCCGACCTGTTCCGCGCGATCAAGGCGAACGACGTCCTGGTCCACCACCCCTACGAGTCCTTCGCCACGAGCGTGCAGGCGTTCCTCGAGCAGGCCGCGGCCGACCCGAACGTCCTGGCGATCAAGCAGACCCTGTACCGCACCTCCGGCGACAGCCCCATCGTCGAGGCGCTGATCGACGCTGCGGCCGCCGGCAAGCAGGTCCTCGCCCTGGTCGAGATCAAAGCTCGCTTCGACGAGCAGAACAACATCACCTGGGCCCGGAAGCTCGAGAAGGCCGGCGTGCACGTCGTCTACGGCCTGGTGGGGCTGAAGACGCACTCGAAGCTGGTGCTCGTCATCCGGCAAGAGGGCGGGACGCTCAAGCACTACAGCCACATCGGCACGGGCAACTACAACCCGAAGACCTCGCGCATCTACGAGGACATGGGGCTCTTCACCTCGGACGACACGGTGGGCAAGGACCTGACCCGCCTGTTCAACGAGCTGTCCGGCTACGCCATCGAGAAGAAGTTCAAGCGCCTGCTCGTGGCACCGCTGCACCTGCGGAAGGGCCTGCTCAAGCGCATCCAGACCGAGGCCGCCAACGCCCGCGCCGGCAAGCCCTCGGGCATCCGGATCAAGGTCAACTCGATGGTCGACGAGCAGATCATCGACGCGCTGTACCTGGCGAGCCAGGCCGGGGTGCCGATCGACGTGTGGGTGCGCGGCATCTGCTCGCTCAAGCCGGGCATGGAAGGCGTCAGCGACACCATCCGCGTGCGGAGCATCGTCGGGCGCTACCTCGAGCACTCCCGCGCGTTCGCGTTCCACAACGACGGCGACCCGGCGGTGTTCATCGGCAGCGCCGACATGATGCACCGCAACCTCGACCGACGCGTCGAGGCGCTCGTGCGGCTGGTCGCCCCGGACCACATCAACGAGGTCCAGGAGATGTTCGACCTGGCGATGGCCGACACCGCCAGCTCGTGGCACCTGGAGTCCGACGGCGAGTGGACGCGGCACTCCACCGACGATGCGGGCCGTCCGCTCGAGGACGTGCAGAATGTGACCATGCGGAAGATCTCGGCCCGGAAGCGCTCGACTCGGTGAGCGGCGGTCCCTCGGGCCCCGTCGTCGCTGCGGGTGCGGTCGTCTGGCGCGAACAGGACGGCACGCCCCTCGTGCTGCTCATCCACCGTGACCACCACAAGGACGTCTCCCTGCCGAAGGGCAAGGTGGACCCGGGCGAGGCCGTCCCGACGACCGCCGTGCGCGAGATCGACGAGGAGACCGGGTACCGCGTCCACCTCGGCGCACCGCTCGGCACCGCCGAGTACGTGCTACCGAACGGGCGCGACAAGGTCGTGCACTACTGGGCGGCCCGGGTCTCGGCGAAGGAGTACGCCCGCGCGGGCGCCTTCGTGCCGAACCACGAGGTCGCGGCGCTCGAGTGGGTCAGCATCGACGACGCCCGCAACCGCCTGACGTACGAGCGGGACGTCGCGATCCTCGACCGGTTCGCCGAACGCGCCGCCGCGGGACAGCACCGCACGTTCGCCCTGATCACCCTGCGTCACGCGAAGACGGTGCCCGGCTCGGACTGGGACGGCCCCGACGCCACCCGTCCGCTGCTGCCCGTCGGCCGCTCGCAGGCCAAGGCCGCCGCGGCACCGGTCGCAGCGTTCGGCCCGAAGAAGATCGTGAGCAGCACGGCGGCGCGGTGCCTCGCGACCGTCGAACCGCTGTCCGCCGCGACGAAGCTCGGCGTCGCGAGCACCCCGGACCTCAGCCAGGACGCCCACGACCGCGGAGCCGCCGACGTCAAGGGCGTCGTCCGGCGCCGGCTCGACAAGGGCAAGACCGCCGTGTTGTGCTCGCACGGCCCGGTACTGCCCGACATCATCGCCCGGATCGCCACCGCGACCGCCGACGAGTCCGGCCGCTTCGACCTGCGGCGCGCCGCGATGCTGTCGGTCGGGGACTTCTCCGTCATGCACATCGCCGGGGACACGCTCGTCGCGGTCGAGACGCACCGCAACACGATCCCGGCGTAGCCCGCCACCGGCGGACCGCAACGGTCCGGCGGTCCGCAGCCCTGCCCGACCGCAGCGTCGGCGGACGGCAGCGTCGGCGGACCGCAGCGTCGCCGCACGGCTGCCGACGCGCCCGGCACCCGGCCACAGGACGGGGCCGCGCCGCGCCCGGGAACGCGATCCTGGCCTCCCGACCGCTCGTCCGCGATCATGCGTGCGCATCTTCCAAACGAGCGCACAGTGCCCCCGATCCTGCTCCCTGCGCGGGTGCGGCGCACGCCGCCCCGACGCGGACAACCCCTCGTTCACCTCCCGTTCACCAGCGGGGGTGATTGCGGTCACCTCGCGTCCCTACAGTCGCTCCCGGGTCGGCACCGGCCCAGGGACCGCAGTGGTCCCACTGCATTCCATTCCCGAAGGGACCCCTGTGAACATCAAGCGAATCGGTTCGATCGCAGCAATCGCGATCGCCGGCGCAGTCGTGCTCTCCTCGTGCGCGGCAAACGAGGACGCGGGCAGCACCGAGTCCTCCTCCACCAGCGGCAGCGACTACTCGAAGCTCTCCGGCACCCTGACCGGCTCGGGCTCGTCCGCACAGCAGACCGCGCAGGCCACCTGGGCCGCCGGTTTCCAGAACGAAGCCTCGGGCGTCACCGTCAACTACACGCCGGACGGCTCCGGCGCCGGCCGCGAGAACTTCATGTCGGGTGCCGCGGACTTCGCCGGCTCCGACGCCGCGCTGAAGGACGAGGAGCTCTCGGGCAAGTTCGAGTCCTGCAAGGCGGACACCAAGGGCATCGACATCCCCGTCTACATCTCCCCCATCGCGATCGCGTACAAGGTCGACGGCGTCAGCGACCTGACCCTCGACGCGAAGGCCATCGCGGGGATCTTCTCGGGCAAGATCACCAAGTGGAACGACTCGGAGATCGCCGGCCTGAACAAGGACGCGAAGCTGCCGGACGCGAACATCACGGTCGTGCACCGCTCGGACGACTCGGGCACCACGCAGAACTTCTCGGAGTACGTCTCCGCGAACGCTTCTGACGTCTGGACCGAAGAGCCCAGCCAGACCTTCCCGTACTCGGTCGGTGACAGCGCGAAGGGCACCTCCGGTGTCGCCTCCGCGATGGGCAACGCCACCAACGCCATCACCTACATCGACGACTCCGGTGCGGGCGACCTCGACCGCGCGAAGCTGATGGTCGGCGACAAGGCGACCGAGATCTCGGCCGACGGTGCCGCGCAGGTCGTCGCCGACTCGAAGATCGCGACCGGCCGCGAGGACAACGACCTCGCGATCGACATCGACCGCAAGGACACCGCTGACGGTGCCTGGCCGCTGGTCCTCGTCTCCTACGCCATCGCGTGCCAGGAGTACAAGGACGCCGACAAGGCCGAGCTCGTGAAGGGCTACCTCGACTACGTCGTCTCGAGCGCCGCTCAGGACGCCGCTGCCAAGGAGGCCAAGTCGGCCGCCCTCTCCTCCGACCTCGCGTCGAAGGCGAAGGACGCGGTCGCGTCCATCAAGTAAGGCCCCCTGAGCGCCCGGACGCCGGTCCCACCCACACGACCGGCGTCCGGGCACTCAGCCGTCCAGGCCACCACCCGGACGGGCACCGCACCACCACCCCAGAACCCGTCGCCTCCCCCGGCGTTCCTCCGACAGGAGTACCCCATGACGACCGCACCGGCCCAGCCAGGGGCCACCGTCACCCCGATCAAGCCGAAGGCCGTCGTCCGTGTCGGCGACCGCGTCTTCTCCGCCGCATCGGTCATCGCCGGCGGCCTCATCCTCTTCGTGCTCGTACTCGTCGCCGCGTTCCTCGTGTGGCAGAGCATCCCGGCCTTCTCCGCCAAGGTCGGCGAGCTGCCGGGCAAGGCGACGAACTTCTGGGACTTCGTCGGCCCCCTGGTCTTCGGCACCGTCTGGTCCGCGCTCATCGCGCTCGTGATCGCCGTGCCGCTGTCCCTCGGGATCGCCCTCTTCATCTCGCACTTCGCGCCGCGTCGACTCGCGCCGGTCCTCGGCTACGTGATCGACCTGCTGGCCGCCGTGCCGTCGGTCGTCTACGGCCTCTGGGGCATCGCCGTGCTGGCGCCGCTGGTGAAGCCGTTCTACGTGTTCCTGAACGAGTACGTCGGCTGGTTCCCGCTGTTCTCCGGCCAGGTGTCCGGCACCGGCCGCACGATCCTGACGGCGTCGATCGTCCTCGCCGTCATGGCGATCCCGATCATGACCGCGGTCATGCGGGAGATCTTCCTGCAGGCCCCGACCCTCAACGAGGAAGCGGCCCTGGCCCTCGGCGCGACCCGCTGGGAGATGATCCGCCTGTCGGTCCTGCCGTTCGCGAAGTCCGGCATCGTCTCCGCGATCATGCTCGGCCTCGGCCGTGCACTCGGCGAGACGATGGCGATCGCGCTGGTGCTGTCGGTCTCGACGAACGTCACGTTCCAGATGCTGACGTCGCAGAACCCCTCGACGATCGCCGCGAACATCGCCCTGCAGTTCGCCGAGGCCTCGGGCACGGCACTCAACGCGCTCATCGCGTCGGGTCTCATCCTCTTCGTCATCACCCTGGTCATCAACATGCTCGCGCGGTACATCGTCCGCAGCCGAGTCAGCTGAGAGGTCGCACCCGATGTCCCTCGCGCTCCGTCAGACCGGCACCGCCGGCAACGTCTACGCCAACGGCAAGCTGCACGCCTCCGTCCCGTGGCTGCTGCTGGTCGGCAGCTGGGTCGCCCTCGTCCTGGTCTTCGCGCTGCTCAACGCGGGTGGCGCCGTCAAGGACTTCAACGTCGTCGCCGCGATCTTCCTCGGCACGGTCCTGTTCGACGTCCTCATCGTCGTCATCTCGCGCATCGTCGAGGGTGGCCGCAAGGCGGTCGACCGCCTGGTCACCTCGCTCGTCATCACGGCGTTCGTCATCGCGGTCCTGCCGCTGGTGTCGCTGCTCTGGACGGTCATCGCCAAGGGCATCGCCCGCTTCGACGCGAACTTCTTCTCGTACTCGATGCGCGGGGTCATCTCCGAGGGCGGCGGCGCGGTCCACGCCCTCATCGGCACGCTCGAGATCACGCTGTTCGCGGCGCTCATCTCGGTGCCGATCGGCCTGCTCACCTCGATCTACCTGGTCGAGTACGGTCGCGGCGCCCTGGCGAAGGGCATCACGTTCTTCGTCGACGTCATGACGGGCATCCCGTCGATCGTCGCCGGTCTGTTCGCCTACGCGCTCTTCGCGCTGTTCCTCGGCCCGGGTGCCCGCTTCGGCCTGGTCGGCTCCGTCGCCCTGTCGGTGCTGATGATCCCGATCGTCGTGCGCTCGACCGAAGAGGTGCTGAAGATCGTCCCGATGGAACTCCGCGAGGCCTCGTACGCCCTCGGGGTGCCGAAGTACCTCACGATCCTCAAGGTCGTGCTCCCCACCAGCCTCGCCGGCATCACCACCGGCGTCATGCTCTCGATCGCCCGCGTCATCGGTGAGACCGCCCCGCTGCTCGTCACGGCCGGCTTCACCGCGAGCATGAACTACAACCTGTTCCGTGACCCGATGATGACCCTGCCGGTGTACGCGTACACGCAGTACTCGCAGCAGGGCGCCAACCCGGTGCCGTTCGTCGACCGGGCCTGGACCGCGGCCCTCGTGCTCATCCTGATCGTGATGCTGCTCAACCTGCTCGCCCGGTTCATCACCCGTCTCTTCGCCCCCAAGCTCAGCCGCTGACCCTCCGCCCCCGCGGAACCAGCGACACCACCCACCCAGAAGGATCAACGTGTCCAAGCGCATCGAGGTCGACGGCCTCAACGTCTACTACTCGAAGTTCAAGGCGGTCGAGGGTGTCGACATCACCATCGAGCCCCGCACCGTCACGGCCTTCATCGGCCCGTCGGGCTGCGGCAAGTCCACCTTCCTCCGCACCCTGAACCGCATGCACGAGGTCATCCCCGGCGCATGGGTCGAGGGCTCGGTCAAGATCGACGGTGACGACCTGTACGGCGCCGGCGTCGACCCCGTGCTCGTCCGTCGTCAGGTCGGCATGGTCTTCCAGCGTCCGAACCCCTTCCCCACGATGTCGATCCGCGACAACGTGCTGGCGGGCGTGAAGCTCAACAACAAGCGCGTCTCCCGCTCCGAGGCCGACGACATCGTCGAGCGCTCGCTGCAGGGCGCGAACCTGTGGAACGAGGTCAAGGACCGCCTCGACAAGCCCGGCATGGGCTTGTCGGGTGGGCAGCAGCAGCGTCTCTGCATCGCCCGCGCGATCGCGGTCGAGCCGGACGTGCTCCTGATGGACGAGCCCTGCTCGGCCCTCGACCCGATCTCGACCCTCGCCATCGAGGACCTGATCGAGGAGCTCAAGAAGGAGTTCACGATCGTGATCGTGACCCACAACATGCAGCAGGCGTCGCGCGTCAGCGACAAGACGGCGTTCTTCAACATCGCCGGCACCGGTGCCCCCGGCAAGCTCATCGAGTTCGACGACACCGCGACGATGTTCTCGAACCCGTCCGTGCAGGCCACCGAGGACTACGTCTCGGGCCGCTTCGGTTGATCGGCATCCGTCCGTCGCGCTGACGGACTGCCTGGAGGCCCGGTGCACGTCCGCCACGGACGCGCACCGGGCCTTCGTGGTTGCGGCTGAGCGCCGTGGTGCTGACGTGGAACGACGAAGCCGCTGTCGTGTGACAGCGGCTTCGTCGTTCTGCGTCGGTGACGGCCCAGCAGGACCGCCCGTCGCGTCAGGCCGTGGTGGTGGGGACCGCCATGATCGGCGAGGTGGTCGGCTGCTCGGAACCGCCCTCGGGCTCGACCGTCATGCCGATCGTCGCGCCCTCGGACATCGCGCCCTTGAGCACGGCGGAGTGCACGCCGTCGGCCGCACCGTCGACCAGGCCGGCCGACTTGATGGTGCCGCCCTGCTCCTCGGAGCCGATGTACCAGAGCTCGTACGTCTTGCCCTTCGGCGCCTGCTCGACACCGTCGAGGATCACCGCGGACTTGCCGAGGTCGTTCGACCACACGACCGTCGCCGAACCGCCGCCCGCGACCTTGGTCGTGGTGCGCTGGAAGTCCGACGCGGCGTAGATGCGGTCGAGGCCGCTCGAGGCCTGCGTGGTGCCGGTGCCGGAGCCGTTCGGGTCGAAGATCGATCCGACGCCGAGTCCGCCGAAGAAGACCGCGGCGACGGCAGCTGCGGCCGTCAGCATGACCGCCGGACGCTGGAACCAGCGGCGGCGAGCCTCGGAGGAAGCCCGGCCACCGGCGGTGGGGCCGTCGGCGATCGAGGCGACGTGCCTGGCGGGCTCGGGACGGGCCTCCTGGACGGAGGTGGTCTCGGCGACCGGGGTCCGGTCGACCGAGGTGTCGGCGAGGGGTGCGGCCTGAGGGGTCGTGGCGATCTGGGCCAGCAGCGACGCCTTGAGCGACGCGGGCGGCTCGATCGGTGCGACGGCGTAGGCGAGCTGCAGCGCGGTCTCGCGCAGCGAGTCGTTCTCGGCCTGCAGCTCGGGGGACGTCCGGAGGGCGTCCTCGAGGAGCGCGCGCTCGTCGTCGGACAGCGCGTCGAGGGCGTGGGAACCCGTCATCAGTGCGGGGTCGTCGTGGCGTTCGGTCATGAGGTCACCCCCATCTCGTCTCGGAGTCGGATCATCCCGTCACGGAGACGGGTCTTGACGGTGCCGATGGGGACACCGAGGTGTTCGGCCATCTCGCTGTGCGAGTAGCCGCCGTAGTACGCGAGTTGCACGGCCTGCCGCTGGAACTCGGTGAGCTTCGCCAGCGCTCGGCCGACGCGCTCGTGCTCGATACGGATCTCGACGGACTCGGAGACCTGGTCGAAACCGGCCTCGAGGTCGCGGATGCCGATCTTGGTGTCGCGGTCGTGCGACGACTGTGAGGCACGGACCCGGTCGACCGCTCGGCGGTGGGCCATGGTGAGGACCCAGCTGGCCGCGGTACCGCGCTTCCGGTCGAAGCGGGTGGCCTGCTGCCAGACCTCCAGGAAGACCTCCTGCGTGACCTCTTCCGACTGCGCGCGGTCCCGGAGGAGGCGCGTGATCAGACCGAGGACCCGACCGGAGAGTGCGTCGTAGAGGTCCGCGAAGGCGGCTTGGTCACCGGCGGCGACCCGGGCGAGGAGGTCGTCCGGCGATGCCTGAGCTGGCTCTGACGAGCTCCAGCGTTCGGTGTCGCTATCCACGAGGGCAAGCATTGCAGGTTTCCCTCCTCTCGGTTGCTTTCGTTGACCAGGCGGGTAGCACGAAGCCTCCGCATGGGCGGTCGAGACGAGGGGCCGGCGTGACCCACAGGGAATTGACCGGCGGTGCCGGTCCGGGTCACACCGGGCCTCTCGCTTCGTGACGGGCATTCCGACCGTCACGCAGATGATTCGGCGCGGTCCCCGCTGTGGATTGGATGGGGGTCGGGATTTCTCGGCGGGATGGGCGCGGCGGGCCTCCGCAGGGAGCGCGTGGGCACGCCCGGGGCCGGTTCTGTCCACCATGAGTGAACAGGGTCGAGTGATCAGCCAGCGTCTCGTAGACTTGGTCTCGCCGGGCCGCAGCAAGCCCCGGGCTCCAAAATTCGCCGCTTCGAGCGGCCTCGCGCCGAGAGGCGCTTCTGCGGCCCGGTCTTTTCATGCCCGGATGCGTTCCG
>NZ_MJGL01000011.1:0-61825 GCF_001864855.1 Curtobacterium sp. MCBA15_005 | reverse complement strand
CACCGGGCCTCCCGTCCATCAGGGCGTCCGTTCAGGACGTCGGCAGCGTGTCCGTCAGGACGACGACTCCCAGTCCGCCGGGCCGCGCGAACCGGCGCGGTACTCCTCGAGCGGGACCTCGTCGGCCTTCCAGGCGGCGACGACCGGCTCCACGATCTCCCAGCAGCGCTCGGCCACGTCACCGCGGATGGAGAGCAGCGGGTCGTCGTGGAAGATGCCGTTCAGGACCTCGCCGTACGGGGTGAGTTCGCCGTCGCTGAACGACGACGACAGGGTGACCTGTCCCATCTCGAACGGGTTGCCACCGCCGTTGGCCGACACCGACAGCTCGATCTCGTCCGGGTTCAGGACGATGCGCAGCGTGTCGGTCTTCGGGCGACCGCTCAGACCGGAGGGCAGACGCGTGACCGGCTTGAAGGTGATCAGCACCTCCTTGCGGCTGGCGCCGAGGGCCTTGCCGGAGCGAAGAGTGAAGGGGACGCCTGCCCAGCGGGCGGTGTCGACCTCGACGGAGATCTCGGCGAGGGTCTCCGTCTGGCGCGACGGGTCGACGCCGTCCTCTTCCTGGTACGACGGCAGTTCCTTGCCGTCGATGGTGCCGGCGGTGTATACCGCGCGGCGCGAGGCGATCTTCGCGTCGTCGCCCTTGAGGCGGGTGGAGCGCAGGACCCGGGCGAGCGACGAGCGGAACTCGACCGCGTCGATCGCGGCCGGGGCGTCCATCGTGACCAGGCCGAGGATCTGCAGCAGGTGCGACTGGATCATGTCGACCATCGCACCGGCCTCGTCGTAGTACTGGGCGCGGTTCTCGAGACCGAGGGTCTCGTCGTAGAAGATGTCGACCTTCTCGATGTTCTCGGCGTTCCAGATGGGCTCGAACAGGCGGTTCGCGAAGCGCAGACCGATGATGTTCAGCACCGTGGTGCGGCCGAGGAAGTGGTCGGTGCGGTGCACGCGGTCCTCGGGGACGAGCTTGAGCACCGTCTCGTTGAGGGCCTGGGCGCTGGCGACGTCGGTGCCGAAGGGCTTCTCGAAGGCCAGGGTCGTGCCCTCGGGGAGCTCGACGTGCTCGAGCGCCTCGCAGATGTCGGAGGCGATCTGCGGCGGGAGGGCGAAGTACAGGATCGGCTCGGAGTCGGCCGCGGCCAGGAGCGCCTCGAGGTGCTTCGGGTCGGTGGGGTCGCCCTGGATGAACTGCGTCGACTCGATGGTCGCGTCGACCTCCGGCCCCTTGACGTCCTGCGACGCGAAGGACTGCGTGACGATGTCCTTCCACTTCTCGGGGCTGCGCTCGCTGCGGCCCGTGCCGATCAGCTGCACGGGGACGGCACGGCCGCTCTGCAGGAACGTGCCGAGGCCCGGCAGGAGCAGGCGGGAGGCGAGGTCGCCCGTTGCGCCGAAGATGATGAGGGTGCGCTTGTCGGTCACCTGAGGTGACTCCTTTCGCTGTGGTGGGAGGTCCGCTCCAGTCAAGTCGCGGGCGGGCCCGTTTGTTCCGGATCGGGACCGGAGTTCGTCTCCTGGACGCACTTCGGGCGGCACCGTTCTGGTGCCGCCCGAAGTGTCAGGTGCGCTGCAGCGCCGGGTCAGTGCCCGAAGTTGCCGCGGTAGTACTCGTAGACCCAGCCGACCAGGGTGATCGCCACGAGGACGAGCCCGATCGGGACGATCCACAGGCCGGCGGCCACGCCGAGGAAGCACACGGCGACCGCGGCGGCCAGCAGGATGGGCCACCAGGACCACGGGCTGAAGTGCCCGAGCTCGGCGTCGCCGTCCTCGATGTTGGCGTCGGGACGGTCCTCGGGCAGGACCCCGCCCTGGGACGACATGACCTTGCCGAGGTAGAAGGCGATGAACGCCGACATCAGGCCGGTCAGGCCGATCGCCACGGTGCCCACCCACTCGGGCTCGCCGTAGTAGATCAGCGCCCAGATGGTGTAGGCGGCGTCCGCCAGGATGAAGAACCCGAAGAGGATCCAGAACAGGTTGGTGTTCGCGCGCATGGCGTTACTTCACCTCGCCCTTCGCGGCGTCGTAGGTCGGGGCATCGGGGGCGTCCTTCGCGGGACCCACACCGATCGGCACACCGGCCTCGGGGTGGTTCAGGTCGAAGGCCGGGGACTCCGAACGGATGCGCGGGATCGACGTGAAGTTGTGGCGCGGCGGCGGGCAGGAGGTCGCCCACTCGAGCGAGCGGCCGTAGCCCCACGGGTCGTTCACAGCGACCTTCGGTGCGTTCCGGGCGGTCACGTAGACGTTGAAGATGAACGGCAGGAACGAGATCGCGAGGATCATCGAGCCGATTGTCGACAGCTGGTTCATCCAGGTGAAGCCGTCGTTCGGCAGGTAGGTCGCGTACCGACGCGGCATGCCGATGACGCCCAGCCAGTGCTGGATGAGGAACGTCGTGTGGAACCCGATGAACAGGAGCCAGAAGTGGATCTTGCCGAGACGCTCGTTGAGCATCTTGCCGGTCCACTTCGGCCACCAGAAGTAGAAGCCGGAGAACATCGCGAAGACGACGGTGCCGAAGACCACGTAGTGGAAGTGCGCCACGACGAAGTACGAGTCGGACACGTGGAAGTCGAGCGGCGGCGACGCCAGGATCACACCGGTGAGACCACCGAAGGTGAACGTGATGAGGAAGCCGAGGGCCCAGAGGAGCGGGGTCTCGAACGTGACCGAACCGCGCCACATGGTGCCGACCCAGTTGAAGATCTTCACGCCGGTCGGGACCGCGATGAGCATCGTCATGAGCGAGAACCACGGGAGCAGGACGCCACCGGTGACGTACATGTGGTGCGCCCACACCGTGACCGAGAGGGCCGCGATGGAGATCGTCGCGTAGACCAGGGTCTTGTACCCGAAGATCGGCTTGCGGCTGAACACCGGGAAGACCTCGGAGACGATGCCGAAGAACGGCAGCGCGATGATGTAGACCTCGGGGTGTCCGAAGAACCAGAACAGGTGCTGCCAGAGCAGGGCCCCGCCGTTGGCCGGGTTGAAGATCTGTGCGTCGAACACGCGGTCGAGACCGAGGCCGAAGAGCGCCGTCGCGAGGACCGGGAAGGCCATCAGGACGAGGAGCGCCGTCACGAGGGTGTTCCACGTGAAGATCGACATGCGGAACATGGTCAGACCCGGGGCACGCATCGTGATGATCGTGGTGATGAAGTTCACCGCGCCGAGGATCGTCGAGAAGCCGGTCATGCCGAGCCCGAAGACCCAGAGTGTGCCGCCGAGCCCTGGTGTGAACGTCGTGTCACTCAGTGGCGCGTAGGCGAACCACCCGAACGAGGCAGCGCCCTGCGGGGTGAGGAAGCCGCCGACCGCGATGAGCGAGCCGAACAGGTAGAGCCAGAAGGCGAAGCCGTTGAGTCGCGGGAAGGCGACGTCCGGCGCGCCGATCTGGAGCGGCATGATCGCGTTCGCGAAACCCGAGAACAGCGGCGTCGCGAACATCAGCAGCATGATCGTGCCGTGCATCGTGAACAGCTGGTTGTACTGCTCCTTCGTCGCGACCACGTGCAGGCCGGGTTCGAAGAGCTGGGCACGGATCACGAGGGCCATCACACCTGCGAGCAGGAAGAAGATGAACGACGCGATCAGGTACATGTACCCGATGGTCTTGTGGTCGGTGGAGGTGATCCACCGAACGACGATGTTGCCCTTCCGACCCACCTTCGACGCCTGGAAGTCCGGCGACGAGGTCTGGGTCGGTTGGCCGACGAGTGACGTTGTCATCTGACGAGCCCCTACTTGTTCTCGCTGGACGCCTCGACCGGCGCCTTGTTGTTCGGTTCGTTGGTGTTGGTGTTGTACTCGTCACCGAGCAGACCGACCTTGCCCTGGTCCTTCAGGGTGTCGAGGTAGTCCTGGTACTGCGCCGGCGTGACGACCTTCACCTGGAAGAGCATCAGCGAGTGGTACTCACCGCAGAGCTCCGCGCACTTGCCCTGGTACGTGCCGAGCTTCTCCGGGATGAAGTACTCCCAGTTGGTCTTGCCCGGGAGCATGTCCTTCTTGTAGAGGAAGTCGATGACCCAGAACGAGTGGTCGACGTCGCGCGAGGAGAGCTCGATCGCGACCTTCTTGCCCTTCGGCAGGTAGAGGGTCGGCAGCTGCGACTCGTCGATCGCCCCGTTGGCGTTCTCTTCTTCCTGGGCCTGGATGCCCTGGTAGTAGACGCTCTCTTCGGGGTTGTCCTTGTTGATGTAGTTGAAGTCCCACGCCCAGCGCTTGCCGTACACGTGCACGGTGGCGTCGGGGTCGGCGAAGGGCTTCTCGATCGCGGCCTGGTCCTTCGCGGTGAAGGCGAAGAAGCCCAGCACCAGGATCAGCGGCACGATCGTGTAGAAGATCTCGAGCGGCATGTTGTACCGCATCTGCACGGGCAGGCCGGTCTGGCCCTTCCGGCGGCGGTAGACGATCGCTGCCCAGATGATCAGGCCCCACACGATGAGACCGACGGCGAGGAGAACGACCCAGCTGGTGGTCCACAGGCCGACGATGCGGCTCGTGTGGTTGGTGACGTTCTTCGTCTCCTCCGTGCCGGGGAGCCATCCGTTCATCTGCTGCTGCGTGCAGCCAGCCAGTGCGATGACCAGACCGACGGCCACCGGGACGGCCGCCCAACGTATACGGCGATTCGAACGCACTGTTACCTCTCGCAAAAGACGTGAGCTTCAGGAGGTCAGCCCGTCGAGTCCGACGGCGAGCCGCACGAAGGCGGCGCATGGCTGGCTCCCAGCTTGATTGGAACACTCCTAGCTTACTCGCAGCTCGGTACCGCTCGCGCACACACGACACGGTTCTGGCCTCGATCCGCACGTCGGCGGGCACCATTTCGCCCGGTCACGCCGCGCCCCGGCGCGCCACGTCCGGCCACACGAACGCGAGCGGGGAGCGACCGTTCCGGTCGCTCCCCGCTCGCGTGTCGGATCGCTGGTGCTCAGTGGAAGCTGTCACCACAGGCGCAGCTGCCCTGCGCGTTCGGGTTGTCGATCGTGAAGCCCTGCTTCTGGATCGTGTCCTCGAAGTCGATCGTCGCGCCGTCGAGGTACGGGACGCTCATCTTGTCGACGACGACCTCGACCCCGTCGAACTCGGCGGTGACGTCACCGTCGAGCAGGCGCTCGTCGAAGTACAGCTGGTAGATCAGGCCCGAGCAGCCACCGGGCTGGACGGCGAGGCGCAGGCGCAGGTCGTCGCGGCCCTCCTGCTCGAGCAGGGTCGCCACCTTGCCGGCAGCGGCGTCGCTCAGGAGGACGCCGTGCGACTGCGTTTCGGTCGCCGGTGCTTCGGTGATGGTGTCGCTCATCGCGCGTCTCCCTCCGGGCGGTGCTGGTCACCGCGCCTGGCGTCGATTGTAAGCACCCTCAGCTGCGCGTCGCGAGCCTGGCGAGCAGGATCGTCTCCGACGCGATGGCACGGTGCAGGACACCGAGGTGCTGCGACTCGTTCGGGCTGTGCGCGCGGGTGTCCGGGTCCTCGACGCCGGTGACCAGGATCTGCGCGTCCGGGAACTCCGCGGCGAGGTCGGACACGAACGGGATCGACCCGCCGATGCCCTGCTCGACCGCCTCGGCGCCCCACCCCTCGCGCATCGCCGTGCGGGCCTCCTGGACGGCCCAGCCAGCGGTGTCGACGAGGAACCCGTCGCCGCTGTCCGGCTCGGTGATCTCCATCCGTGCACCGAACGGGACGTGCTCGCGCAGGTGCCGCTCGACGGCCGCGGACGCCTGCCGGGCGTCCTGGCCGGGCGCGACGCGGACCGAGACCCGTGCCGAGACCGTGGGCAGCAGGGTGTTCGAGGCGTTCGCGACGCTCGGCACGTCCATGCCGGTCACCGTGATCGACGGCTGGAACCACATGCGCGACAGCACGGCGCCGGTGCCGATCGGGCGCACACCGGGCACGAGCGCGGCGTCGACGGCGAGTTCGTCCTCGGTGCGCTCCGGCACGTCGGCCTCGTACGAGGTCAGCCCGTCGACGGCGACCGAACCGTCGGCGTCGTGCAGCGAGGCGAGCAGCCGCACCATGGGGATCATCGCGTCCGGGGCCGCTCCCCCGAACATGCCGCTGTGGCTGGCGTGCTCGAGCGTGGTCAGGGTGAGCTTGAAGGTGACGTTGCCGCGCAGGGAGACCGTGATCGACGGCACCTCGGTCGACCAGTTGTCGCTGTCCGCCACGACGATGACGTCGGCGGCGAGGTGCTCCTTCTGCTCGCGCAGGAACGTGCGGAACGAGCGGGAGCCGAACTCCTCCTCGCCCTCGACGAACAGCACGATCCCGAGGTCGAGGTCGTCACCGAACTGGGCGTGCACCGCGCGGAGCGACGCGATGTGCGTCATCACACCGGCCTTGTCGTCCGAGGCGCCGCGGCCGTACAGGCGGTCACCGCGCAGGGTCGGCTCGAACGGCGGCGTCTCCCACAGGGCCTCGTCGCCCTGCGGCTGCACGTCGTGGTGGGCGTAGAGCATCACCGTCGGCTTGCCGTTCCGCGCCGGGCGCACCGCGAGCACCGCGGGCTGGCCGAGCTCGGTCTCGGCGTCGGCCTCGGCGACGTCGGCCGTCGAGCCGGACACCGCCGACCGCACGATCCGGACGTCGTCCGCACCGAACACCCCGGTGGACCGTGCGAGGTCCGCGACGGCCTCGGCACTCGCGCGCACGTTCGCCGGGTCGAAGGCCGACCAGGACACCGACGGCAGGCGCACCAGCGCGGACAGGTCGGCGATCGTCGTGGGCAGTGCCCCCTGCACGTGTTCGCGCAGGGCGTCGAGGAGCGCGGGGTCGGTCGCGGGGCTGTGCTGTTCGCTGTCGGTCATGCCCGGTAATCTAGAGGAGATCCCGCACGCACACCGCCGTTAGGAACGCACCGTGGCGAAGGCAGCCCCCAAGACCAACACGACCGTCAACCCGACCGAGGCCGAGCTCCTCGAGCAGGGCAAGGGCCGCCCCACGCCGTCCCGCCGCGAGCGAGAGGCAGCGAACCGCCGCCCCCTCGTCGGCAACACGCCGGTCGACAAGAAGGCTGCGCGCGCACGTCTCAACTCGGAGCGCGAGCGTGCCCGGGTCGGCATGGCCAACGGCGAGGAGCGCTACCTGCCGGCGAAGGACCGCGGTGAGCAGCGACGCTTCGTCCGCGACTGGATCGACGCCCGCTGGAACGTCGGCGAGGTCATGATGCCCGTGCTCGTGCTGTTCCTGATCGTCGGGTTCGCGGCCGCGCAGACCGTGATCGCGTCCTACTCGCTCCTGCTGGTGTGGGCGTTCGTGGCGCTGTTCATCATCGACTGCGTGGTGCTGTGGCTGTCGCTCCGCCGCAAGCTCACCACCAAGTTCGGCGAGCTCCAGCGCGGCACGTTCCTCTACATCCTCACGCGGGCGTGGCAGCTGCGCTTCCTGCGGCTGCCGAAGCCCCAGGTCCGGCGTGGGCAGTACCCCACGCTCTAGCCACACGCACACGACGAAGCGCCGCCCGGCCTGCCGGGCGGCGCTTCGTCGTTCCCGCTCCCCCATTCCTGCTCACGAAGCGGCCGTGAGCGCACCCACACGACGGACTGGAGGCCCGTGGCGGTGTCGCCACGGGCCTCCAGTCCGTCAGGTGGTCGCGCCTACCGCGCGGCGCGACGCAGCCGCCGACGGCGCAGCCGGTTGATGCGCGCGGCCCAGGTCGGTCCCTCGTAGAGGAACGCCGTGTAGCCCTGCACGAGCGTGGCCCCGGCGTCGATGCGATCCTGCACGTCCTGCTCGGTGGTCACACCACCGACGGCGATGACGCAGAAGTCGGCGGGCACCGCGGCGCGGACGCGACGCAGGACCTCGAGCGAGCGGGCGGCGACCGGCGCACCGGAGAGGCCCCCGGCACCCATCGCCTCGACGTCGGACGGATCGGCCGTCAGGCCGTCGCGGGAGATCGTCGTGTTGTTCGCGATCACCCCGGACAGTCCGAGCTCGACCGCGAGGCCCGCGATCGCGTCGATCTGCTCGTCGGTCAGGTCCGGTGCGATCTTGACGAGCACCGGCGTCCGGCCGGCGGCGTCACGCACCGCGGACAGCAGCGGTCGGAGCTGGTCGAGTTCCTGCAGTCCGCGCAGGCCGGGCGTGTTCGGCGAGCTGACGTTGACCGCCAGGTAGTCCGCGAACGTGGCGAGCCGACGGGTGGACTCGAGGTAGTCGTCGATGGCGTCCTCGACGGAGACGACCCGGCTCTTGCCGATGTTCACGCCGATGACCGGTCGGCCGGGGTTGCGGCGGGCGCGCTCGAGGCGTCGGGCGGCCGCAGCGGCGCCGTGGTTGTTGAAGCCCATGCGGTTGATCAGGGCGCGGTCGCCGATCAGCCGGAACAGGCGCGGGCGCTCGTTGCCGGGCTGCGGCTTGGCGGTGATGGTGCCGACCTCGACGTGGCCGAAGCCGAGCAGGCCGAGACCGGCGATGCCGCGGGCGTCCTTGTCGAACCCGGCGGCCAGGCCGAAGCGCGACGGGAAGTGGATGCCCATCGTGGTGACGCCGTCGGCCGCCGCGGGACGGCAGTACCGCTCGACGACGCCGCTCAGGAACGGCACGCGGGGCAGCCCCGCGATGACGGCGAACGCCAGGTGGTGGGCGCGCTCCGGGTCCATGTTCGCGAACACGGAACGGAACACGACGCGGTAGCCGCCGCGCACGATCCGTTCGGCGATGCCGCTCACGCGCGCGTGCCGGACGGTGCGGACGACCCGGCGGCCGTGTCGGATGCCCCGTGGTGGTCGCGGCGGAGCTGGCCGATGGCGTCCTCGAAGTCCTCGAGCGAGTCGAACGCCTGGTAGACGCTCGCGAACCGCAGGTAGGCGACCTCGTCGAGCTCCCGCAGGGGCGCGAGGATCGCGAGGCCGATGTCGTTCGCGTCGATCTGGCTGGATCCGGAGGACCGGACGGTCTCCTCGACGCGCTGCGCGAGCACGGCCAGGTCGCCGTCGGTGACCGGGCGCCCCTGGCACGCCTTGCGCACGCCGGAGACGATCTTGTCGCGGCTGAACGGCTCGGTGACACCGTTGCGCTTCACGACGTTGAGCGATGCGGTCTCGGTGGTCGAGAACCGTCGACCGCAGTTGGGGCACTGACGACGGCGGCGGATGGAGGTTCCGTCGTCGCTCGTCCGTGAGTCGACGACGCGGGAGTCCGGGTGGCGGCAGAAGGGGCAGAACATGTCGTTCCCCAGGCTATCGGTTCGTGCGCTCCGTCACGGCGGCCCCGTGCGCGGGGAGCTGCTCCTCGGTGGACAGCGCGACGATGTGCGGCGCGACCTCGGCCAGGGCCTCGGGCGTGTACCGCACGATCTGCTGGGGCCGCAGGAACGTCGACGCCGACAGCCCGGACCCGAACCGGGCCTGGCCGCCGGTCGGCAGCACGTGGTTCGACCCCGCCAGGTAGTCCCCCAGGCTCACCGGCGTGCTCGGTCCGACGAACACCGCACCGGCGGCGTCGATGTCGGCCAGCACCGCGTCGTCGTCGACCGTCTGGATCTCGAGGTGCTCCGGCCCGTACGCGTTGCTCACGGTCGCCGCGTCGGTCAAGGAGTCCACCAGGACGATCGCGGACTGCGGTCCGTCCAGGGCGGCCTGGAGGCGCGCAGCCGTCCCGAGCACCGACGTGCGTTCCGGGATGGCCGCCTCGACCGCGTCGGCGAACGTCGCGGACGTCGTCACCAGCACGCTGCCGGCCTGCTCGTCGTGCTCGGCCTGGCTGATGAGGTCGGCGGCCACGAACCCGGCGTCGGCGGTGTCGTCCGCGATCACGAGGATCTCGGTCGCCCCGGCCTCGGAGTCGATGCCCACCACCCCGCGCACCAGACGCTTGGCCGCGGCGACGTAGTTGTTGCCCGGACCGGTGACCAGGTCGACCGGCTCGAGGTCGATCTCGGCGACGCCGTACGCCAGTGCGCCGACGGCTCCCGCGCCGCCCATGGCGTAGACCTCGTCGATGCCGAGCAGCCCCACCGCCGCGAGGATCGTCGGGTGCACCGCGCCGCCGTGGTCGCGCTGCGGCGGCGACACGAGGGCGATCGAGGACACGCCCGCGACCTGGGCCGCGACGACGTTCATCACGACGCTGGACGGGTAGACGGCCTTGCCACCGGGCACGTAGAGCCCCACGCGGCGCATCGGCTGCCAGCGCTGGTGGACCTCGGCGCCGTCGGCCAGGGTCGTCACGGACGGGGCGGGGATCTGCGCGGCACTCGCGGCCCGGACCCGGCGGATGGCCTCGTCGAGGGCTGCTCGGACCTCGGGGGTGAGCCCGGCCACGGCGGCGGTGATCTCGGCAGCGGGGACCCGGACGTCCGCGGGGGCCCCGCCGTCGAAGCGCTCGGCCTGGTCGTGCAGGGCCGCGGCACCACGGTGCCGGACGTCCTCGATCAACTCGCGCGCGGCGTCGACCGCGTGCGACACGTCACCCGCGGCACGGGGCATGAGTCGGAGGAGTTCGGCACGGGCGGGGAGGCCGCCGCGGAGGTCGATTCGCTGCATCATGAGGCCTCCAGCGTACCGGCGGCGTGCTGCACGACGGCGTCGACCACGGGCCGGTGGCGGACTGTCTGCTCGGCGTCCCACGCGTCGAGCAGGTGCAGCGTGGCGATCCGGAACGCCAGGGCACGGACGAGCAGCTGCGGCCACTCGGGGACGCCGGTGCCGAGCACGCCGAGCCGACCGACGGCGACCCCGTGCCAGCACACGGCGTCGACCGCGGCGATCGCGGCGCCGAGGCCCGCCGGGCGCCAGTACGGTGCCCAGTCGAACACCGTGGGCGGCTCCCCCGGAGTGAAGAGCACGTTGCCGAGCAGGTCACCGTGGACGAGCTGCGACGGGGACGTCACCGGCCGGAACGTCGCGGCCAGGCGGTCCAGCGTGGGGTCGTCGGGCAGGGCTGCTCCGCCCCAGGCCATGCGGTCCGCCCGGCTCCTGGGCTCGTCGCGGTCGTCGAGGAAGTCCGGGCGTGGCAGATGGGCGATCGCCCGGTGGAACGCTGCGCCCGCGGCGATCACGTCGTCCACGCGAGTCGGGTCGGTCCGACCGTCGACCCACCGCCAGGCCTCCCAACCGTCCTCGCCGGTGCTGACGTCGGTGCCGGCGCCAGCGCCGTCGCCGTCGCCGTCGCCGGCAGCCGCGGCGGCGCGGGCGTCCACGACCCAGTCCCCGGACGTGGCGGCGACCGGGCGCGGCGTCCGGAACCCCGCCGTGTGGACGAGCCGCGCCAGCGTGGCGGACCGCCACCGGGCCTCCAGGCGGTCACCGGACGGGCGGAGGACGTGCGGTGCCGGCTGCCCGTCGGTCACGCGGTCCGCAGGATCTTCACCATCGGCCGGCCCTTGGCGACCTCGTCGACGAGCTTGTCGAGGTACCGGATCTGCCGCATGAGCGGGTCGTCGAGCTCCTCGATCCGCACCCCGCAGATCACCCCGGTGATGAGCGGGGCGTTCGCGTTGAGGTGCGCGCCGGCGAAGAAGTCCTCGAACGTGGTCCGGTCGGCCAGGTGCTGCGCGAGCGCCGGGCCGTCGAAGCCGGTCAACCACTCGATGACGGTGTCGAGCTCAGCCTTCGTGTGGCCCTTCCGCTCCACCTTCGCCAGGTAGTGCCCGTAGACGTCCGCGACGGGCGTCCCGAAGATCCGGTGACCGGCCATGGTCGACGCTCCTACACCAGGCAGCGGGGTCCGAGCAGGCTCTTCAGCTCGCCGAACAGGTCGGGGGTCAGGTTCACCGGGAACGGCAGCTCGAAGGTGCGCGCGACGTCGTCCTTGAGCAGCTTCAGCCGGACCTCGGTGTCACCCTGGTGGCGGCCGAGCACGGCGGCGAGTTCCGTCACCGTGGTCGTCGTGGCCTGTCGCTCCGGCAGGGACAGGGTGAGCGGGCCCGAGCCCATCGCGTCGCCGACGTTCGGCTGGAACATGCTCACCGCGTGCAGGGCCTTGCCGTCGTCGCGGACGTTGACCCGGCCGCGCAGGACGACGATCGAGTCGGGCACCAGGGACGGGCCGAACTCCTGGTAGGTCTTGCCCAGGAACATCACGCCGATCTGGCCGCCGAAGTCCTCGATGTCGACGATGCCGTACGGGTTGCCGCTCGTCTTCGCCACCCGGTGCTGCACGCTCGTCAGCAGGCCGGCGACGGTGACCGTCTCGCCCTCGATCGAGTCGTCGGCGGTCAGCAGGTCGGCGATGGTGATCGACTGGTGCTTCGCGAGCTCGATCTCGAGCCCGGCGAGCGGGTGGTCGGACACGTAGAGCCCGAGCATGTCCCGCTCGAACGCGAGCTTGTCGCGCTTGGACCACTCCGGACGGTCCGGCACCTGCGACACCGCGGCGCTCGGGGCGTCCTCGGCTGCCTCGGCGAAGAGCGAGTCGAAGTCGAACCCGACGTTGCCGTGGGCCTCGTCGCGCTTGACCTTGACCGCACCCTCGACCGCGCCCTCGTGGATCTCCACCAGGGCACGTCGGGTGTCGCCGAACTCGTCGAAGGCACCGGCCTTGATGAGCGACTCGACCGTGCGCTTGTTCGCCGACGAGATCGGGATCTTGCGCAGGAAGTCGTGGAACGACTCGAAGGCGCCCTTCTCGGTCCGGGCCTTGACGATGTCGTCGACGACGTTGAACCCGACGTTGCGGATGGCACCCATGCCGAACCGGATGTCGTCGCCGACGGCGGCGAAGAAGCCGATCGACTCGTTGACGTCCGGCGGCATCACCTTGATGCCCATCCGGCGGCACTCGTTCAGGTAGAGCGCGAGCTTGTCGCGGGCGTCGCCGACGCTCGTCAGCAGCGCCGCCATGTACTCGGCCGGGTAGTGCGCCTTGAGGTACGCGGTCCAGAAGGACACCACGCCGTAGGCCGCCGAGTGCGCCTTGTTGAACGCGTAGTCGGAGAAGGGCAGCAGGATGTCCCACAGCGTCTTGATCGCCGCGTCGGAGTACCCGTTGTCCTTCATGCCCTGCTGGAAGCCCGCGTACTGCTTGTCGAGCTCGGACTTCTTCTTCTTGCCCATCGCGCGGCGGAGGATGTCCGCCTGGCCGAGGGAGAACCCCGCGACCTTCTGCGCGATGGCCATGACCTGCTCCTGGTAGATGATCAGGCCGTAGGTCGTGCCGATGATGTCCTTGAGGGGCTCTTCGAGCTCCGGGTGGATCGGCGTGATCGGCTGCTCGCCGTTCTTGCGGAGCGCGTAGTTCGTGTGCGAGTTCGCACCCATGGGCCCCGGGCGGTACAGGGCGATGAGCGCGGAGATGTCCTCGAAGTTGTCGGGCTTCATCAGCCGCAGCAGGCCACGCATCGGCCCACCGTCGAGCTGGAACACGCCGAGGGTGTCACCGCGCTGCAGGAGCGCGTACGCCTCGGGGTCTTCCAGACCCATGTTCTCGAGGTCGAGCTCGGTCCCGCGGTTCGTCTTGATGTTGTCGAGGGCGTCACTGATGATCGTGAGGTTGCGGAGCCCCAGGAAGTCCATCTTGATCAGGCCGAGCGACTCCGCTGCCGGGTAGTCGAACTGCGTGACGATCTGGCCGTCCTGCTCCCGCTTCATGATCGGGATGATGTCGATCAGCGGGTCGCTCGACATGATGACGCCGGCCGCGTGCACGCCCCACTGACGCTTCAGTCCCTCGAGCCCGAGTGCGGTGTCGAAGACGGTCTTCGCCTCGGGGTCGGTCTCGACCACGGTGCGGACGTCGACGGCTTCCTTGTAGCGCGGGTGGTCCTTGTCGAAGATCCCGGTGAGCGGGATGTCCTTGCCCATCACGGGCGGCGGCATCGCCTTCGTGAGCTTCTCGCCCATGCCGAACGGGAACCCGAGGACGCGCGAGGAGTCCTTGAGCGCCTGCTTCGCCTTGATCGTGCCGTACGTGACGATCTGCGCGACGCGCTCCGACCCGTACTTCTCGGTGACGTACTTGATCGCCTCACCGCGGCGCCGGTCGTCGAAGTCGACGTCGAAGTCGGGCATCGAGACGCGGTCCGGGTTGAGGAACCGCTCGAAGATCAGGCCGTGCCGGATGGGGTCGAGGTCGGTGATGCGCATCGCGTACGCGACCATCGAGCCGGCACCGGAGCCACGCCCCGGACCGACGCGGATGCCGTTGTTCTTGGACCAGTTGATGAAGTCCGCGACCACCAGGAAGTAGCCGGGGAAGCCCATCTGGTTGATGATGCCGACCTCGTAGTCGGCGCGGTCCTGGACCTCTTTCGAGATGCCGTCCGGGTACCGGTAGTCCAGCCCCTTCGCGACCTCTTTCTCGAACCAGGAGTGCTCGGTCTCGCCCTCGGGCACCGGGAACTTCGGCATGTAGTTTGCCGAGGTGTCGAACTCGACGTTGCAGCGTTCCGCGATGAGCAGCGTGTTGTCGCAGGCCTCGAGGTTGTCGCGGAAGACGTGCCGCATCTGCGCCGGGGTCTTCAGGTAGAACTCGTCGGCGTCGAACTTGAAGCGGTTCGGGTCGTTCAGGGTCGAGCCGGACTGCACGCAGAGCAGTGCCGCGTGCGACTTGGCGTCGTGGGCGTGCGTGTAGTGCAGGTCGTTCGTGCCGACCAGCGGGATGTCGAGGTCCTTCGCCAGGCGGATCAGGTCGCTCATGATCCGGCGTTCGATCTCGAGGCCGTGGTCCATGACCTCGGCGAAGTAGTTCTCCTTGCCGAAGATGTCGCGGTAGTCGGCGGCCGCCTGCACTGCTTCGTCGTACTGGCCGAGACGCAGGCGCGTCTGGATCTCCCCCGAGGGGCAGCCCGTGGTGGCGATGATGCCCTCGTGGTACTCCTGCAGGAGCTCGATGTCCATGCGGGGCTTGAAGTAGTAGCCCTCGAGCGACGCCTTGGACGACAGCCGGAACAGGTTGTGCATGCCCGTCGTGTTCTCGGCGAACATCGTCATGTGCGTGTACGAGCCGGCGCCGGACACGTCGTCGCCACCACCGTCACCCCAGCGCACACGGGTCTTGTCCGAACGGTGCGTGCGGGGCGTGATGTACGCCTCGGTCCCGATGATCGGTTTGACGCCACCGGCCTTGGCGGCCTTCCAAAACTCGAAGGCGCCGAACATGTTGCCGTGGTCGGTCACCGCCACGGCTGGCATCCCCTGCGCGGCGGTCTCCGCCACGAGGTCGGAGAGCCTGGCGGCACCGTCGAGCATCGAGTACTCGCTGTGCACGTGCAGGTGGACGAAGGAGTCGGAATCCGACACGGAACCTCCGGTTCGTACGGTGTGCTGCGGGGTGGGAACAGCCTAACCGCGGCCGCCCACATTCCCGCGCGCGTCGGGGCGGTCTGGAGGCGCGGGGCGGGGCCGCACTGCGCCTCCAGGCCGGCAGCGGGTCGCGACACGCGCGGGGCGCGCCGCCCAGCGGTCAGGACACGCCGCGCGGGGGCCGCCGCGGGTACAGAACCCGTCGCCTGGCGGCCTCCCAACCGACCGTTCGTGACCCCTCAGCGAGAGAGGCCGGGCGCGTCGGGCGCGTCGGCCTGGAGGCGCGTGGCGGGGCCGCACTGCGCCTCCAGACCGGCAGCGGGTCGCGACACGCGCGGGGCGCGCCGCCCAGCGGGCGAGACACGCCGCCCGCGAGCCGCGGCGGGTGCGGAAAGCGTCGCCTGGCGGCCTCTCAACCGACAGTTCGTGACCCCTTAGCGAGAGAGGCCGGGCGCGTCGTCGGGCGCGTCGGGCGCGTCGGCCTGGAGGCGCGTGGCGGGGCCGAACCGCGCCTCCAGACCGGCAGCGGGCCGCGACACGCGCGGGACGCGCCGCCCAGCGGTCAGGACACGCCGCACGCGAGCCGCGGCGGGTGGGGAAAGCGTCGCCCGGCGGCCTCCCAGCCGACAGTTCGTGACCCCTCGGCGCAAACGGCCGGGCGCGGCGGACTGGAGGCTCGGGGCAGGGCCGCACCGTGCCTCCAGGC
Organism: Curtobacterium sp. MCBA15_005; assembly: GCF_001864855.1. Taxonomy (NCBI): domain Bacteria; kingdom Bacillati; phylum Actinomycetota; class Actinomycetes; order Micrococcales; family Microbacteriaceae; genus Curtobacterium; species Curtobacterium sp. MCBA15_005. The sequence continues at coordinate 45,910 of NZ_MJGL01000011.1, read as the reverse complement.
CGGCAGCAGGTCGCGGCACGCGCGGGGCGCGCCGCCCAGCGGTCAGGACACGCCGCACGCTGGCCGCGGCGGGTGCGGAAGACGTCGTCTGGCGGCCTCCCAACCGACAGTTCGTGACCCCTCGGCGCAAGCTGCCGGGCGCGCCGGCCTCGGGTCGCGACACGCGCGGGGCGCGGCGCCGAGCGGTCAGGACACGCCGCACGCGCGCCGCCGCGGGCGGCGAAAGCGCCGCCTGGCGGCGCCCCAGCCGACAGTTCGTGACCACTCGGCGCAAACGGCCGGGCGCGTCAGAGCGACGCGCTCCGGATCTGCTCCAGCGCGGCCTGCAGGTCGTCCGGGTACTGCGCCTCGAACGACACCCACTCGCCCGTGCGGGGGTGGTCGAAGCCCAGCCGGACGGCGTCGAGCCACTGGCGGGTCAGCCCGAGCTCGGCCGCCAGCACCGGGTCGGCGCCGTACATCGTGTCCCCGACGAGCGGGTGGCGTGTTGCCGCCATGTGCACCCGGATCTGGTGGGTGCGCCCGGTCTCCAGGTGCACCTCGAGCAGGGTGGCCGAGCGGAAGGCCTCGAGCGTCTCGTAGTGGGTGACGCTCGGCTTGCCCTCGGACGTGACCGCGAACTTCCAGTCACTCGACGGGTGCCGGCCGATCGGAGCATCGATCGTGCCCGACGTGGGGTCGGGGTGGCCCTGCGCGAGCGCGTGGTAGACCTTCTCGACCGTGCGCTCCTTGAACGCCCGCTTCAGGTGCGTGTACGCCAGCTCGGTCTTCGCGACCACCATCAGACCCGAGGTCCCGACGTCGAGGCGGTGCACGATCCCGGCACGTTCGGCGGCACCCGACGTCGCGATCGTGAAACCGGCGGCGGCGAGGCCGCCGGGCACGGTCGGCCCGTCCCACCCCGGCGAGGGGTGCGCAGCGACGCCGACGGGCTTGTCCACGACGACGATGTCCTCGTCGTCGTGCACGATCGTCATGCCCGGCACGGCCGCCGGAACGATGCGCGGCGGCTCCTTCGGGGTCCACTCGACCTCGAGCCAGGAGTCCGCATGGAGCCGGTCCGACTTGTCGACGGGAACCCCGTCGACGCGGACGCCCCCGGCGGCGACGACGTCGGCCGCGAACGACCGGCTGAAGCCGAGGAGCTTGGCGATGGCGGCGTCGACGCGCTCACCGGCGAGCCCGTCGGGCACGGGAAGAGAACGCGATTCGCTCACGTGGCGTCGTGGCCCAGCGTGTCGCGACGGTCGCGTTCCTCCGGCTTGGAGGCGCGGGTCGGCTCGTCGAGCGCAGCATCAGCCGACGAGAACGCGGCCCCACCGTCGAGCGGCTGCGCCGCGTCGACCGGCTGCGCCGCGTCGAGCTGCGCCTGGCGCTTGGCCGAGAGCGTGCGGGTGCCGTCGAGGTTCACCCCGAGGATCACCAGCAGCACGAAGACCACCATGCTGATGCAGATGAAGGAGTCGGCGACGTTGTAGATCGCCGGCATCATCCACGGCGTCGAGATGAAGTCGACGACGTGGCCCCGACCGAAGCCGGGCTCACGGAAGAGCCGGTCGAGCAGGTTGCCCAGCGCGCCGCCGAGCAGCATGCCGAGCACGATGGCCCACCACATCGACCGGATCCGGCGCGAGTACACGATGATCGCGACGACGACCGCGGCCGAGATGACCGAGAACACCCAGGTCATGTTCACCGCGAACGAGAACGCGGCCCCCGGGTTCCGGACGTACAGGAACTGCAACGCCCCGCCGAGGACCGGGACGGGGGTGCCGTACGGCAGGTTGGCGACGACCAGCGTCTTGGCGACCTGGTCGAACGCCACCACCACGACAGCGGCGAAGGCCAGTGCCGCGATCGCGCGGACACTGACCTTCGCTCGTGATGCTGGTCGCGACAACGTCAGTTGCCGAAGCCCTGCGCCGAAGCCGGCGCCGGGGTGAGACCGGACTGCTCGCCCGAGTCGAGCTCGGAGAGCTGCCCCTGGATGTAGCTCTTGAGCTGCGCACGGTAGTCGCGCTCGAAGGTCCGGAGCTCGTCGATCTTGCCCTCGAGCTGGCGCTGCTCCTGCTCGAGCACCGCGACACGCTGACGGTTCGTGTTCTCGGTGTCGGCGATGATCTGACGCTGCTTCGCCTCGGCCTCGGAGACCAGGCGAGCGGCCTGGGCCGTGCCCTCGGCGATGAGCGCGTCGCGCTTCTCGATGCCCTCGCGGACGTGCTCCTCGTGGAGACGACGCGCCAGGGTCAGGAGGTTCGTGGTGCCCTCGGTGTCCTCGTCGGCGGGGACCGTGGTGGTCGGTGCCGCCGCGGCGACCGGAGCGGGCTCCGGTGCTGCCTCGACCGGGGCCGGGGTGGGCTCCGGCTCGGCTGCGGGAGCGGGCTGCTCTGCCTGCGCCGACTGCGGGGCCGATTCGGCCGCCTGCAGGCGCTGGCGGAGCTCGTCGTTCTCCGCGGTCAGGCGACGGAGCTCGACCACGACCTCGTCGAGGAAGTCGTCGACCTCGTCCTGGTCGTAGCCCTCGCGGAACTTCGTCGGCTGGAACCGCTTGTTGACTACGTCTTCCGGCGTCAAAGCCATTGCCGTCACCTCAATAGAACTGCTGAACGTGTGGAACCGCGTGCGGTGCGACCGAATGTACCAGTCGTACCGTGCGGTGCGGATGCGCCACCGGAGCGGGCATCGATCCCGACCACCGTACACCGACGATGGGGAGGAACCGTGCCGCGCGCCTGGCGTGGCGCGTGTCGCGGACGGGAGTCCGCTCAGATACCGCGTGCCAGGGCGGCGACCACGAACCGGGCGATGATGACGACGAGCATCACGATCGTCCAGCCGAAGTCGAGCGCCACCGGCCCCAGGCGGAGCGGCGGGAGGACCCGTCGCACCGCTCGGATGGGCGGATCCGTGATCGTGTAGACGAACTCGGACACCACGAGCATGCCCCCGCGCGGACGCCAGGAACGGTTGAAGCTCTGCACGAGGTCGAGCGCGAAACGCCCCCACATCACGAAGAAGTACAGGAGCAACGCGAGGGAGATGATCCCTAGGATCACGGACACGATGGGGCTCGCTCGTCTCGGGCGAGCGTCGTCAGACGACGCTCAGGGGCGGGTGTGCCGGGTACGGCTCAGGACTGGGCGAAGAAGTTCGCCTCGATGTCGGACTCTACCTCAGCAGGCTCACCGCTCACTGCGACGTGTGCCGGCGACAGGAGGAAGACCTTGTTCGTGACGCGCTCGATCTTGCCGAACAGACCGAGCGACAGCCCGGAGGCGAAGTCGATCATGCGTCGGGCGTCACCCTCGGTCATCTGCGAGAGGTTGATGATGACGGGGATGCCGTCGCGGAAGCTCTCGGCGATGGACTGGGCGTCCTTGTACTCGCGCGGGTGGACGGTGAGGATCTCGTTCATTTCCTGGACCGGGGTCGCCTTCTGTGCGGTCGTGTGCGAGCGGCGGAGCGGAGTGACCTGGGCGCCGCGCTGGTGGGTGTGCGTCTTGGTGGGAGCCGGGACGGCTGCGGGAGCGGCCGCGGGGGCTGCTGCCGCCGCGGGGGTCTCCTGCGGCTCAGCGGGCGCCGGAGCAGCCGCTGCGGCCTGGCGTGCAGGGGCTGCCTGCTGGCGCGCGGGCTCGGCCTGCTGCTCGTCCTCGTAGTCGAGTTCCTCATCGGCGAGGCCGAGGTAGACCATCGTCTTCTTCAGCGGGTTGGCCATGGTTCCTCCGGGGTTCGTGCTCGTGGTGCCCTGCAACGAGGCTAGGGTGCGGGCGGCCGGTTTCCCGTGATTGCGGTGCCGATGCGCAGGTGTGTCGCGCCCTCGAGGATCGCCTCGGCGTAGTCCCCGCTCATGCCGGCCGAGATGTCGGTCGCAGCGGGCTCGAGCGCCACGACCCGTTCGGAGATCGAGCGGAGTCGGGCGAAGGCGGCTCGGGGCTCCTCGTCCAGGGGCGCGACCGCCATGACACCCCGCAGCCGGATCGTCCCAGTGTCCAGCACGCGCGACACCATGGCCTCGACGTCGTCCGGCTGCACCCCGCCACGGCCGGGGTCGTCGGTGAGGTTCACCTGCACGAACCCGTCGATGACCCGGGGTTCCGGCTCGGCCTCGGTCGGGGCGAACGCGTCGACGACGGATCCACGGTCGAGCGACTGCACCACGTGGGCGTACCGTCGGGCCTGCCGGGCCTTCTTCGACTGCAGCTGCCCGACGAAGTGCCAGGTCAGGCCGAGGTCCGCCAGCTCGGCGGCCTTCGCCTGCGCCTCCTGGTGGCGGTTCTCCCCCACGTCCGTCACGCCGAGTGCGGCGAGCTCGCGGACGAGCGACGCCGGGTGGTACTTCGTGACGACGACGAGCGTCAGCTCGTCGGGCGAGCGCCCTGCGGCGCGCGCCGCGTCGGCGATGCCGCTCCTGACGGACGCGAGACGCGCCTCCGGTCCGTCGTCGGGTGACGAGGCGGACGGGAGGCGCGTGTCGGCTACCAAGGGTGGGTTACTTCAGGAAGTCGGGGACGTCGAGCTCGTCGTCGTCGTCGAACGCCGGGTCGGCGGCGCGCTGCACCGGCGGCTGGTGCTCCTGCGAGGCCCAGGACGGGCTCGACGTGGTCGAGTCCTCGATCGCGCCGGTCGAGGCGGCGACGGGCGCCGCGGCGCTCGACTCCGGGTCGACGTAGCTCGAGCGGCGTTCCTTCTGCTGCTGCGCCGGCTCGCCGCCGTCGAAGCCTGCGGCGATGACGGTCACGCGGACCTCGTCACCCAGGGTGTCGTCGATGACCGCACCGAAGATGATGTTCGCCTCGGGGTGCACGGCTTCCTGCACCAGACGCGCGGCGTCGTTGATCTCGAAGATGCCGAGGTTCGAGCCACCCTGGATCGACAGCAGCACGCCGTGCGCACCGTCGATCGAGGCCTCGAGCAGCGGCGACGCGACGGCGAGCTCGGCCGCCTTGATCGCACGGTCGGCACCGCGGGACGAGCCGATGCCCATGAGTGCGGAACCCGCACCCTGCATGACGCTCTTGACGTCGGCGAAGTCGAGGTTGATCAGACCCGGGGTGGTGATGAGGTCGGTGATGCCCTGCACGCCGGCGAGGAGCACCTGGTCGGCCGTGGCGAAGGCCTCGACCATGGAGATGCCACGGTCGCTGATCTCGAGCAGGCGGTCGTTCGGGACGACGATGAGCGTGTCGACCTCGTCCTTGAGGCCCGCGACGCCGTTCTCGGCCTGCGACTGGCGACGCTTGCCCTCGAAGCTGAAGGGCTTCGTGACGACGCCGATGGTCAGTGCACCGATGGACTTCGCGATGCGTGCGACGACCGGTGCGCCACCGGTGCCGGTGCCGCCGCCCTCGCCCGCGGTGACGAACACCATGTCGGCGCCGGCCAGGGCCTCTTCGATCTCCTCGGCGTGGTCCTCGGCGGCACGACGGCCGACCTCGGGGTCCGCGCCGGCACCGAGGCCGCGGGTGATCTCGCGGCCGACGTCGAGCTTGACGTCGGCGTCGCTGAGCAGCAGGGCCTGGGCGTCGGTGTTGATCGCGATGAACTCGACGCCACGGAGACCGAGCTCGATCATGCGGTTGACGGCGTTGACGCCGCCGCCGCCGACACCGACGACCTTGATGACGGCGAGGTAGTTGTGGTTCGTGGTCACGTCAGTCAGGCCTCCGGTCGAACCCTCAACCTCTACTTGAAGTTCAGGGGCAATGCTGGTAGATGTGGTGCTGGCATCGACGCTACGGGTGCGTTCGGCGCAGTGTCGCCCCGCCACGCCGCGTGTCGCCGATCAGGTCCGGCAATTCAGTCCTTGGCGCGGATCACGCCGTTGTCCGGTGCCGAGACGTCGTACTCGACGACGACGCCGGGGTTCCGCGCCGCGTGGTCCTTGACCAGCGCGGCGAGCAGTTCGGCCTTCGCCACCGAGTCGTCCGGGCTCCCCCACACGACGGTCGAGCCGTCCTTGAGGGTCAGGGTGACGTCGTCGGCCGTCGACCCGGCGACGCGCGTCACCTGGGAACGGACGGTCGACGGCAGTGCCAGCACGACCTCGGTCATCGTGCGGAAGCTCGCGGAACCGAGGCGCGCCCGGCCGATGTCGGCGAGCGGCATCGTGGCGGGACGCTTCGGCGACGACTGCACGACGATGCCCGCGGGGTCGACGAGGTCGAACGTGCTGCCGGACTGCACCGCGACCACCGGCGTGCGCTCGGTCACCGTGACGACGAGCGTGTGCGGCGGAGCCTCCTCGGTCACGTAGCTCTCGATGAGCGGGAAGCCGGCGACGTCCCGCTTGATCGCGTCGAAGTCGAGCCGGGCCAGGGGTGTGCCGATCTGGTCGGACAGCGCCTGGCGCAGCGCGGACTCGTCGACGCGGTTGGTGCCCTTGATCTCGATCGTGCGGAGCGCCATCAGCGGTGAGAACACCGCGACGAGGATCGAGACCCCGAGCACGAGGACGACGCTCGCCGCCGTGATCCACGCGGCGCGACGGTGCCGGCTGCGCCGGGTGAACCGGCGGACCTCGGCACGCTCGAGCAACCGGCGTCGGCGCTTCGCGATGCGTGCCTCACGCGCGGTCTCGGCAGCGCGCACCCGCGCCCCGATGGGCGCCTCGGCGTGCTGGTCGGTCCGGGAGGCACCGGTCGCGTCGAGCACGTCGGTCACGGTCGCGTCGTGGTCGGCTCCACCGCTCGTGGCGGCTCGGCGTTCCGCGTCGCGGCGGTCGGTCTCCGGGTCCCGGTGGTCCTCGTTCGGCGTGTACTCACGCAGGCGGTCCGCCACGGTGGAGAGTCCGGCGCCGAACCGGCGTCCGGCCGCACCGGCGAAGGCGCCGACGCGGTCCCGCTGGGGACCGGAGGTGTCGACGTCGGGCTGGACCGCCGGGGTGGGGTCGACCGTCTCGTCGACCGGGGGTTCCGGGGCGGACGCGGGGCGGGCCTCCCGGTCGTCGGCGACGCGTCCGCGGAACGGGAGCCGCGGCTTCGAGGGACCACGACGCTGCCGGGGCGCTTCGGCGGCCTCGGCCGGGGCGTCCCTGCGGGCGTCCCCCTCGTCGAACCCCTCGGGGCGCTTCACCGGGACGACGCTCCGTCGGTACCCAGGGCGCCGAGCACCTGCGGGATGATCCGGTACACGTCGCCGCAGCTGAGCGTCATGATGATGTCGCCGTCACGGGCGACCGCGGCCGCGCGTGCCGCCGCCTCGTCCCAGTCGGGCAGGAACTCGACGCGCGACTGGTCGGCGAAACGCTCCTGCACCAGGGCGCCGGTCACGCCGGGCTCCGGGTCCTCGCGGGCACCGTAGACGTCGAGCACGACCGTGTGGTCGGCGAGCTCCTCGTACACCTTGGCGAAGTCACCCGCCATCAGGCGGGTGCGCGAGTACAGGTGCGGCTGGTGGATGGCGATGATGCGGCCGTCGCCGACGACGTTGCGGGCGGCCTTGAGCGCCGCGGCGACCTCGGTCGGGTGGTGGGCATAGTCGTCGTAGACCGAGACCCCGCGCTCGACGCCGTGCAGCTCGAAGCGGCGCTGCGTGCCGCCGAAGGCCTCGAGGCCGCGGATCGCGTCGGCCGGGGCGACGCCGAGACCGGTCAGGACCGCGAAGGCCCCGACGGCGTTGATCGCGTTGTGCCGGCCGGGCACGCGGAGGGTCAGGTGGTACGCCTCGCCACCGGCGCGGAAGTCGACCTCGACGCCGGCCGACTCGGTGATGCCCTCGATGCGGACGTCCGCGTCGACGGCCTCGCCGAACGTGACGATCTCGGGGGCGTCGGCGCGCTGGCGGATGCCGGCCGTGACCGTCTTCGCACCGGCGTCGTCGCTCGAGATGACGACGCGCTCGCTCGCCTTCGCGGCGAACTCGACGAAGGCCTCGGTGAAGGCCTCCTCGCTGCCGTAGTGGTCCAGGTGGTCGGCGTCGACGTTGGTGACCAGGGCCACGGCGACGTCGTAGAGCAGGAACGAGCCGTCGGACTCGTCGGCCTCGACCACGAACAGGTCACTGGATCCCGGGGCCGAACTCGTGCCGAGGGACTGGATGACGCCGCCGTTGACGAAGCTCGGGTCGAGGCCGAGCTCGACCATCGCCGTGACGATCATGCCGGTCGAGGTGGTCTTGCCGTGCGCACCGGCGACCGCGACGAGGCGGTGCTCGGCGATCAGGGCGGCGAGGGCCTGCGAGCGGTGGAGCACCGGCAGACCGCGGCGCTGCGCCTCGAGGAGCTCGGGGTTGTCAGGCCAGAGGGCGCTCGTGACGACGATGGTGTCGGCCTGGCCGACGTTCGCCGCGTCGTGACCGATGTGCACGCTCGCGCCGAGGTCGCGCATCGTGCCGGTCGTCTCCGTCTCGCGGGAGTCGCTGCCCGTCACGCGGTGCCCGGCGGCGAGGAACATGCGGGCGATCCCGCTCATGCCCGCGCCGCCGATCCCGACGAAGTGCACCGTGCCCAGGTCGTCCGGGATCGGCTGGGTCAGGTCCGGCTTGATGGTCATCGTTCCTCCGTGGTGCTGGGGGCCTGCTTCGCGGCGTCGAGGACCAGGTCGGTCATCCGGTCGGCGCCGTCGCGGTGGCCGACGCTGCCCGCCCGCACGGTCATGTCCGCGATGCGGGAGCGGTCCTGCAGGATGCTCAGCAGCTGGAACGTCACCCAGTCCTGGTCGAATTCCCCGTCGGCCACCAGGACGGCTCCACCGGCGTCGACGACGTCCTTCGCGTTGTGGCGCTGCTCGCCGTTGCCCACCGGGTACGGCACGAGCACGCTCGGCAGCCCGACCGCGGTCAGCTCGCACACCATGCCGGCACCCGAGCGCGACACGACGAAGTCGCTCGCCGCGTACGCCAGGTCCATCCGGTCGCAGTAGGGCAGCACGTGGTAGCCCTCGAGGTCGCTCGGGCCGATGTCCGACGCGGCACCCACGACGTGCAGGACCTGCCAGCCGGCGCCGACGATCGTGGCGGCAGACTTGTTGATCGTCCGGTTGATGCTCCGCGCACCCGAGGAGCCACCGGTCACGAGCAGCACGGGCAGGTCCGGGTCGAGCCCGAACTCGGCGAGGCCCTCGGCCCGGACGGCACGGCGGTCGAGCGACTCGATCTCGCGACGGAGCGGCATGCCGACGACGCGGCCGTGGCGCAGGCGCGTGTTCGAGAAGGTCAGGCCGACGTGCTCGGTGAGGAAGGCGGCGAGGCGGTTCGCGAGCCCGGGCTTGGCGTTCTGCTCGTGCACGACGATCGGGGTGCCGGTGCGGCGCGCGGCGATGTACGCCGGAGCGGCCGCGTAGCCACCGACGCCGAGGACCACCTCGATCTCGTGGTCGCGGATGATCTGCTCGGTCCGCTTGACCGCCGCCGCGAAGCGCTGCGGGAAGCGCAGGGCCGCGCCGTTCAGCTTCCGCGGGAACGGCAGGCGCGGGATCGTCAGCAGCTCGTAGCCGCGCATCGGGACGAGGCGGGACTCCAGGCCCTCGGCGGTACCCAGCACGAGCACCTCGGCGCCGGGCTCCCGCTCGGTCAGCCGGTCGGCGACCGCGAGCAGGGGGTTGACGTGGCCGGCGGTGCCGCCGCCGGCGAAGAGGTACTTGCTCACCGCAGTGATCCGTTCGTGGAGGTCCGGCCGAGTGGGGCGTTCGTCAGGCCGGGGTCGTTCTTGCCGGGCAGGTCACGGGCGAAGGAGAGCACGACGCCGATCGCCACCAGGGTCATGATGAGGGCCGAACCACCGGCCGAGATGAGTGGCAGGGGCACACCGAGCACGGGCAGCAGGCCGAGCACGACGGCGATGTTGATGAGCGCCTGGCCGATGATCCACGCGAGGATGCCACCGGTGACCGTCTTCACGAAGGGGTCGCGGGACTGCCGGATGATCTTGATCATGCCGACGGCGAGCACCACGAACAGGCTGAGCACCACGACGGCGCCGATCAGGCCGAGCTCCTCGCCGATGATCGCGAAGATGTAGTCGTTGTCCGCCTCGGGCAGCCACGACCACTTCGCCTTCGAGTTGCCGAGGCCGACGCCGAACACGCCGCCGGACGCGAGCGCCCACATGCCGTGCACGGGCTGCCAGCAGATGTCCTGGTACTGGCTGGTGTCGGTGCACCCGGACAGCCAGGCGCTGATGCGGGTCGAGCGCGAGGCCGAGGCCATCGTCACGAAGGGCAGCATCACGGCGAACGCACCGAGGCCGACGAGCAGGTGCCGGGCGCGGACGCCGCCGATGTACAGCGCGCCGAACACCAGGATGAGCATGACCATCGCGGTGCCCTGGTCACCGCCGAGGACGACGAGCCCGAGCGAGAGCATCGAGGCGATCCCGATCGGGATGAACACCTCTTTCCAGTCGTCGAGCTTGTCCCGCTTGACGTAGATGATGGCGCCGATGCCGAGCACCAGGCCGAGCTTCACGACCTCGGACGGCTGCGCGGTGAACGACCCGAGCTCGATCCAGTTCCGGTTGCCCTGGATGTCGATGCCGAGCGGGGTGAACACGAGCAGCTGCAGCACGAGCGCCGCACCGAGCAGCCGCATCGCCCACTTCCGCCAGATCCGGGTCGGGACCCGGCTGGCGATGAGCATGAGCGGCACGCCGAGCACGGCGTACAGGCCCTGACGGGACGCCGCCCCGAAGAAGTCGTGGGTCGCCGCGTACTCCTCGACGCTCGACGAGGACAGCACCATCACGACGCCGAAGACGACGAGGAACAGCGTGACGCCGAGGATCGTGTAGAAGGTGCTGGACTCCGCGACGAAGACGTTCTTGACGGCGACGATCGCGCCGTTGGTCCGTCGTGGGGTCGACGCGGTCCGGCCGTTACGGCTGTTCGGAAGATCCGTCGGTGTCGTCGCCATCGACTTCTCCTCCCAGGTGCTCGTTGACCGCGGCCGCGAAACGCTGCCCCCGGTCGGCGTAGGAGCCGAACTGGTCGAACGACGCCGCCGCCGGGGCGAGGAGGACGGTGTCGCCCGGCCTCGCGACCGATGCGGCATGCCGGACCGCCTCGCGCATGACCTGATCAGTGTCCGTCGTCTCCACCTGGAGCACCGGGACCGTGGACGCGTGTCGCGCGAATGCCTCGAGGACCGGGGTCCGGTCGGTGCCGATCACCACGACGGCGCGGACGCCGGGGCCGAAGCGCTCGACCAGACCGTCGACGTCGACGCCCTTGAACAGGCCACCGACGATCCACACGACGGTGTCGAACGACGCGAGCGACGCGGTGGCGGCGTGCGGGTTCGTGGCCTTGGAGTCGTCGACCCAGGTGATGCCGTCCGCCTGGGCCACGAGCTCGGTGCGGTGGTGGTCGGCGCGGAACGCCCGGACGGCCGACTGGATGGCGCTCGGCTGGACGGTGCCGGCACGGGCCAGTGCAGCGGCGGCCAGGACGTTCATGGTCATGTGCGGGCTGGCGAGCCCGGCGGCCTCGAGGTCGGCGATGGTGGACAGCTCGAGCGCGCTGTTGCGACGGTCCTCGTTGAAGGCCCGGTCGCACAGGACGTCCTCGACGATGCCGACGTCGCCGGGAGCGGGGACGCCGGGGGTGAAGCCGACCGCACGGCAGCCCTCCACCACGTCGGCTTCCTGCACCATCTGCCGGGTGGCGTCGTCCGAGGTGTTGTAGACGCACGCCATCACGGTGCGCTCGTAGACCTTGGCCTTCGCCGCGCGGTAGGCCTCGGCGGAACCGTGCCACTCCAGGTGGTCGTCGGCGATGTTCAGGCAGGCGCTCGCGAGCGGCACCACGGCACCGTCGCCGGACGTCGCCGCGTAGTGCAGCTGGTGGCTCGAGAGCTCGACGACGAGCACGTCGTAGCCGACCGGGTCGCGGACGACGTCGAGCACCGGCACGCCGATGTTCCCGCATGCGACGGCACGCAGGCCGCCGGCCTCGTACATCGCGGTCGTGAGCTGTGTCGTCGTGGTCTTGCCGTTCGTGCCCGTGATCGTGATCCAGGGGGCGGCGACCGGGCCGCGGACGACCTTGTCGCGCACGCGCCAGGCGAGCTCGATGTCGCCCCAGACGGTGCTGTTCGTCACCGACCACCGCACGGTGGCGTTGTGCGGGGGCAGTCCCGGCGACACGATGACGACGTCGGGTGCCTGCTGCACGAGCGCGTCCGGCACGGTGTCGAGCGGCGTCTGCTGGAACCGGGCACCGATCACGTCGAGCAGCTCGACGCTGTCGGCGGGGGCGTCGGAGGAGTAGACCGTCACCTCGCTGCCGAGCTCCACGAGCGTGTCGGCGACCGAGAACCCGGTGGCCCCGAGTCCGAGGACGGCGACGTTCAGCCCCTTCCACCCCTCGGAGTACCAGCTGTCGAGGGACTGGAGGCGGGACGGCGAGGACACCGGGTCAACCAACGCGTGCGATCCATTCGAGGTAGAAGAGTCCGACCCCCGCCGCGACGAAGAGCCCGGCGATGATCCAGAAGCGGACGACGACGGTCACCTCGGCCCACCCCTTCAGTTCGAAGTGGTGGTGCAGCGGACTCATCAGGAAGATGCGCTTGCCGTGGGTGATCTTGAAGTAGGCCCGCTGCAGGATGACGGAGCCGGTGACGATGAAGAACAGGCCACCGATGAGGATGAGCAGCAGCTCGGTGCGGCTGAGGATCGCGAGGCCGGCCAGGGCGCCGCCGAGGCCGAGCGAACCGGTGTCACCGAGGAAGATCTGCGCCGGCGAGGTGTTGTACCAGAGGAACCCGATGAGCCCACCACAGACCGCGGCCGCGACCACGGCGAGGTCGAGCGGGTTCGACACGGTGTAGCAGGCGTGTGCGGTGTTCGAGTCGAGGCGGGCGCCGCCGCAGATCTGGTTCGACTGCCAGAAACCGATGATGACGTACGAGCCGATCGCCAGGATGCTCGACCCGGTGGCCAGGCCGTCGAGCCCGTCGGCCACGTTCACGCCGTTCGACGTCGACACCGTCAGCAGGACGATCCAGGCGAGGAACAGCACGGTGCCGATGACGGTGCCGAGCGCCATGAAGTCGAGCCACGGCACGTCGCGGATCGCCGAGATCATCGTCGATGCCGGCGGCTTGCCGTTCGACGTCGGCACGACCAGGGCGATCGTGGCGAAGATGACGCCGACGATGACCTGACCGAGGATCTTGGCCCAGCCGCCGAGCCCGAGGCTCCGCTGACGCCGCACCTTCAGGAAGTCGTCGATGAAGCCGACGAACCCGAGCCCGACCATCAGGAACAGCACGAGCAGGCCGGACAGCGTGATCGAGTCACGCCCGATCAGGTGGCCGACGAAGTACCCGATCACCGCACCGATGATCAGGACGATGCCGCCCATGGTGGCGGTCCCGCGCTTGGTGTGGTGGGACTGCGGACCGTCGTCACGGATGAACTGCCCCCACCCGAGACGGTGGAAGAGCTTGATGAAGAACGGGGTGAGCAGCAACGTGAACACCAGCGACGTGGCGCCGGCGACGAGGAGCGCGATCATTCGGTGACACCTCCGAGGCGGTCGCCGAGGAATCGCAGTTCGGCAGACTTCGAGGACTTGACGAGGACGACGTCGCCGGGGCGGAGCATCTCCTGCATGGCACGGACGGCGTCGTCGACGTCCTCGATGTACACGGACTCGCCGTCCCACGATCCCTCGAGGGTGGCGGCCTGGTGGATGGGCATCGCGCCGCGGCCGACGACCACGAGCTGTCCGATGCCGAGGCGGACGACGAGCCGACCGATACGGTCGTGCTCCTCGACGGAGAACTCACCGAGCTCGGCCATCTCACCGAGCACGGCGAAGGTCCGCTCCCCCGGGCGCACGATCTGCGCCAGGGTCCGCAGCGCCGCCGCGGTGGAGTCGGGCGACGCGTTGTACGCGTCGTTGATCACGGTGACGCCCTCGGGGCCGCCCTGGAGCAGCTCCATGCGCCAGCGCTCGGCGCGCGTCATCGACGCGAGCGCCGCGGCGCCGTCGGCGAGCGGGACGCCCCACAGGTGGGCCACCGTGAGCGCGGCGGACGCGTTCATCGCGTGGTGCTCGCCCAGGATCGCGAGGCGCACGTCGACGTGATCCGGGCCTCCAGGCTGTCCTGGAGGCGCGGTGAGGGTGAAGCGGGTGCCGCTGCGGTCCGTCTCGATGCCGGTGATGCGGTAGTCGGCCTCCGCCGACGTGCCGAAGCCCACCACGCGCGCGGCGGTCAGGTCGCGCATCGACGCGACGCGGTCGTCGTCGACGTTGAGCAGGGCCGTCGCGGTCTCGGGCAGGTCGGTGACCATCTCGGACTTCGCGCGCTGCGTCGCCTCGATGCCGCCGAACTCGCCGGCGTGCGCGAGGCCCACCTTGAGGACGACGCCGAGGTCGGGCTCGGCGATCGACACGAGCTTGGCGATGTGGCCGACGCCGCTCGCGCCCATCTCCACGACCAGGTACCGGGTGTCGTACGTGACGCGGAGCATCGAGATCGGTGCGCCGACGTGGTTGTTGAACGAGCCCTCGGGCGCGACGGTCGCGCCGTGCTGCTCGAGGATCGTGCGGAGCATGTTCTTCGTGCTCGTCTTGCCGTTCGAGCCGGTGATGCCGACGACCCGCAGGGGCGCCGGGCGACCGTCGGCGTCGACGCGGTCCGCGGTGCTCATCCGGACGCGCGTGACGACCTCGTGCGCGAGCGCGGCGAGGGCCTCGTACCCGTCGGCGACGACGATCTGCGGCGCGGTCGTGTCCACGCGCTCGGGCGTGATCACCAGGGCGGCACCGGCGTCGACCGCAGCGGGCACGAAGCGTCGGCCGTCGGTGACCTCACCGGGCAGGGCGAAGAAGACGCTGCCGGGGCGGACCAGGCGCGAGTCGGTCTCGACCGAGCCCTCGACGACCAGGTCGCCGGGCTCGGCGACGTCGGTCGCCTGCGCGCCGCCGATCAGCTCGCCGCCGACCGCGGTGGCGATCTCGGCGAGGGTCATGGCGATCATCGGACGTCCTCCGCCGGACCGGAGTTCGGCTCCCAGCCGGCCTCGCGCAGGGCCGAGCGGGCCTCGTCACGGGCGGAGTAGGGCGTGCGGACGCCCTGGATGTCGCGGTAGTCCTGGTGCCCCGGGCCGGCCCAGAGGATCGAGTCCCCTTCGCCGACCAGGCTCACGGCCGTGCGGATCGCCGCCTCGGGCGGGCTGACCTCGTGGACCTCGTGGTCCGGGTAGGCGGCACGTGCTGCGTCGAGCAGGGTCTTCCGGATCGACGCGGCGTCCTCGAAGCGCGGGTGGTGGTCGGTGACGACCAGGATGTCGCTGCCGGCCGCGGCCACGCGGGCCATGTCGCCGCGCTTCGTGGTGTCGCGGTCGCCGTCGGCGCCGAACAGCATGAGGACCTTGCCGGAGGTGAACTGCCGGACGGCGGCGAGGGTGTTCTCGAAGGCGTCGGCGCTGTGGCCGAAGTCGACGTAGACGCTCGGGCCGTGCTCGCCGGAGACGCGCTCGGTGCGGCCGGGCAGGTAGCACTCGATGGCGGAGACGCGGTGCGGCTCGCCGTCGCGCTCGCTCGCGTCGTCCTCGTCCGGGTAGCGGCGGTGGCCCGACTCGAGCGCGTGCGCGATGGCACCGAGCTCGAACCCGCCCTCGACGAGCATGACGATCGCGAGTGCCGCGTTCGCCGCCATGTGCCAGCCGATCAGCGGCACACGGGTCGTCAGCTCGCGACCCTCGGGGCCGGTCAGGCGGAACTCGGTGTAGGCGGCGTGCGCCTCGACGATGTCGACGTGCCACTCGGCCTCGACGTCGGGGTGCACCGTGATCGTGGTCACGGGGATGCGGGAGTCCTGCACCACGCGGTGGCCCCAGTCGGTGTCCAGCGAGACGACGCCGCGACGGGCGTGCTCGGGCTGGAACAGCGGGAGCTTCGCCTGGTAGTACTCCTCCATGTCGGCGTAGTCGTCGAGGTGGTCGTGCGACAGGTTCGTGAAGGCTGCGACGTCGAAGACGATGCCGTCGACGCGGTGCCGGCTGAGGGCCTGCGCGCTGACCTCGACGGCGACCGCACGGACCTCGCTCTCGCGCATGCGGGCGAGGAGCGCGTGCATCTCGCTGGCCTCGGGCGTGGTCAGGCGGCTCGTCACGCTGAGCGAACCGATGTGGCGCTCGGCGGTCGAGCTCAGGCCGGTGACCAGGCCGAGCTGCTTGAGGATGCCCTCGAGGATGTACGACGTGCTCGTCTTGCCGTTCGTGCCGGTGACGGCGAACAGCTGCGGCAGGTCGGTGGCCTCGTCGGGGTGGGTGCGGTAGACCCACGCCGCGACGTCGCCGAGGGCGGCGCGGGGGTCGTCGACGACAAGCACCGGCAGCCCGGACGGCTCGACCAGTGCGACGCCGTCCTGGTCGGTCAGGACGGCGACGGCGCCGCGCTCGGCGGCCTCCGTCGCGAACTGTGCGCCGTGCCGGTTGGCACCGTGCACGCCGACGAACAGGTCACCCGGCTGCACCTCGGTGGCGCTCAGGGTGACACCGGTGGTCTCGATGCTGTCGACCGAGCCGACGACTCGCAGACCGAACGCGTTGGCGAGCTCGGAGACGGCCCTCGGGGTCGGGTGTTCGGGTCGGAGGACCGGGGGGATCCGTGCGGACAAGTGTTCCTTCTTCCTCACCACGTGGACGGGTAGAGCTTCGCCTCGGACGCGGAGGGGGCTACTCGGTACTTCTCGAGCACCTGGGACATGAGTGTGCGGAACGCCGGAGCCGCTCCGCTGGACCACTTGTTGGTCTGCGGCTTCGTGAACGTCACCGTGACAACATACTGGGGGTCTTCGGCGGGTGCCATTCCGGCCACCGACGTGATGCGCTGACCGCCGTAGCCCTGCGACCCCTCGGCCACCTCGGCGGTCCCCGTCTTCGCGGCGATGTTGTAGCCGGAGATCGGCTTCATCCCCACCAGCGTGCCACCCGTGACGACGCTCTGCAGCATGCCGGTGACCTGCGTGGCGGCGGCTGCGGAGACGACCCGCTGCTTCTGCACGTCGGGCGCGTCGATCGTCTTGCCGTCCGCCGTGGTGCAGCCCTTGACGAAGTGCAGCGGGATCCGGACACCGTCGTTCGCGATGGTCTGGAACACGCTCGCGACCTGCACCGCCGTGGTCGAGATGCCCTGGCCGAACATCGAGTTGATGTTCGTCTGCTGGTCCCAGTTCGGGGTGGTGCCGTAGTCCATCGAGGGCTGGCCCGGGTAGTCGATGGCCGTCTCCGGCTCGAACAGCCCGAACTTCTTCATGTAGTCGAAGCGCTGCTGCGATGTCAGCCGTGCGCCGAGCTCGGTGATGCCGACGTTCGACGAGTTCTGCAGGATGCCGGTCAGCGTGAGGTTCTCGGTGGCGTGGAACTCGGAGTCGTGGATCGTGCCGCCCCAGGGGAACGTGCGCGAGTACGGCACGACGGCCTGGTCGGTGGGGCTCGACTTGCCCTGGTCGAGCAGCGCGGCGGCGATGGCGGCCTTGATCGTGGAGCCCGGCTCGTACGACGCGGTCAGGGCGCGGGAACCGAAGGCGCCCTTGTCGGTCGTGGCGTCGACGTCGTTCGGGTCCACCGTCGGGTAGTCGGCGACCGCCAGCAGCTCACCCGTCTTGACGCTCGTGACCGTCGCCGTCGCGGACTCCGCCTGCAGGGTCTTGGCGGCGGACGCGATGGTCTGCTGCGCCATGTACTGCAGGTCGCTGTCGATGGTCGTCTCGAGTGTGCCGCCGTCCTTGGCCTTCTTCGTGGTCACGGTGCTGCCCGGGAGCTGCACGCCGTCCTCGCCACGCTCGTACGTCTCGGAGCCGTTGGTGCCCGCCAGGCACTGGTTGTAGGAGTACTCCAGGCCGGCCTGGGCGCCGTCGGTGCCCATGAACCCGGTGAGGTTGCCCGTGGTCGCACCCGTCGGGTACACCCGCGCCGCCTGTGGCTCCGGGTACAGCCAGGGGATGCCGAGCGCGCGCACGGCCTCGTAGTGCTGCACGTCGAGGCCCTTGACCAGGTACGCGAAGTCGGACTTCGGGTTCGCGGCGATGTTCTTCCGCATGGTCGCGACGTCACCGCCGGACGCCTTCGCCAGCGCACTCAGGGCGGTGCCGACACTGACGTCCTTGATGCGGGTGCCGCCGAGCTTGCCCTTGAAGCCCTTCACCAGACGCGGCGAGGTCGTGATGTTGTACCGGGTGACGCTGTCGGCGAGTTCGGTGCCGTTGCGGTCCACGATCGACCCGCGGGTGCCGTAGATCGTCACGGGGATGCTGCGCTTCTGGGCCGACGCCTTGTTCAGCTCCGACGCCTGGACGACCTGGATGTCGACGAGCCGCACCACGAACACCCCGACGAGGGCGATCACGGCGAGCATCACGATGCTGTAGCGCAGGCGTCGGTTGCGGATCGTCTTCGTCACGCGGTGCGGTCCTTCCCGGGCGGTGCTGAGGGTGCGGCGGACCCGCCGGTCACCGGGTGGAGGGCGCCTGGAGCGGGTTCGCGTCGGACTCTACGGACGACTTCGCCGTCCCCTGGTCCGACGCGCTGGCGCCGCTCGTCTTCTCAGACGTGGCGGTGCTGTCGGCGGATCCCGTGGAGCTCGTGGCGCCGGACGTGTCCTTCGTGCTCGACGTGCCCGACGTGTCCGTCGTGCCGGTCTCCTTGCTGGTCGAGGTGTCCCCCGGCTTCGTGGCCAGCGGCACGTCGCTCAGCAGTGAGTTCGGCACCTGGTTCTCGGTGGACGCCGTGGCCTCGTCGGGCTTCGCCGGGGTCGGCGTGCCGTACACCCGACCGGTCTTCGGGTCGAGGTACACCGGCGTCGAGTTGGCGATCATGCCGAGCGACTGGGCGTTGCGGGCCAGGTTCTGCGGCGAGTCGAGGACCCGGAGCTGCTCGGACAGCGACTGCTGCGTGCGGGACAGGTTCGTCTGCTCGGCCGACAGCGAGTTGAGCGTGTAGGCGCCTTGGCTGAGCACCATGCTGATGCCGAGCTGGGCCAGCAGCAGGATCCCGAGTGCGGCGACGGCCACCACGGCGTACCCGATGCGGGGGCGTGCCCGCCGCTGGGCCGCGGTCGGGGTGACCTCGACCAGCTCGGGGCGGCGCTGACGGTCGGGGCGCGGGGCCCGCGACGGGACGACCGCAGGGTCGACGAGTGCGAGGTTCGTGCTCATGTCAGTTCCGGATCCGCTCGGCCGCGCGCAGGCGCACGGGGGTTGCTCGGGGGTTGGCGGCGCGTTCGGCCTCGTCGGCCAGCTCGGCGCCCTTGACGATCAGGGAGAAGGTGGGGGCGTGCTCGGGCAGCTCCACCGGCAGGCCGGCGGGGGCGCTCGACTTCGTGCGCTCCACCAGTGCCCGCTTGACGATGCGGTCCTCGAGGGACTGGTACGACTCGACGACGATCCGACCGCCGACCGCGATGGCGTCGAGCGCCGCCGGGATCGCCCGCTCGAGCACGCTGAGTTCGGCGTTGACCTCGATGCGGAGCGCCTGGAAGACGCGCTTGGCCGGGTGCCCCTGGCGCTGGATGGCAACCGGGGTCGCGTCGTGCAGCACCTGGACCAGGTCGCCGGACATCTCGAACGGCTTCGTCGCCCGCCGCTCGACGATCGCTCGGGCGTAGCGGCCGGCGAGCTTCTCCTCGCCGTAGCGCTGGAAGATGCGGCGGAGTTCGCCCTCGTCGTAGGTGGCCAGGACGTCGGCGGCGGTCTGCCCCTCGGTCCGGTCCATCCGCATGTCGAGCGGGGCGTCCTGGCTGTACGCGAACCCGCGCTCGGCCCGGTCGAGCTGCAGCGAGCTCACGCCGAGGTCGAAGAGCACGCCGTCGACCTTCGTGAAGCCCTCGCCCTCGATCGCGTCGACGATGCCGTCGTACACGGTGTGCACGAGGCGGACGCGGTCACCGAAGCGGGCCAGACGCTCCCCCGCGATGCCGAGCGCGTCGGTGTCCCGGTCGAGTCCGATGAGCGTGAGCTTCGGGAACCGCTCGAGCAGACCCTCGGAGTGGCCGCCCATGCCGAGCGTGGCGTCGACGACGACCTTGCCCGGGCCCTCGAGCGTCGGCGTGAACAGGTCGACGATGCGTTGGAGCATCACCGGCGTGTGCGGGAAGCGTGGCGTCTCGTTGTCGTTGTCGGCCATGTGCAGCCCCTCGTCTCCTGGGCCGTGGGTCCGGATCCCCATCCATGCGACCTGACACCGGGGAAGTGGCGTCAGGGCTTCACGGCTGGGAGTCCCGATCCGCGGATCAGAAGATCCCCGGGATCACCTCCTCGTCGTTGTCGGCGAATGCCTCTTCGGCTTCGGCGTAGTAGGCCTCCCACGCGGGGGTGGACCAGATCTCGGCACGGTCACCGCTGCCGATGACCGTGAGGTCCCGCTCGAGCCCCGCGTACTCGCGGAGGTTCTGCGGGATCGTCACGCGGTTCTGCTTGTCGGGCTGTTCGGCGCTGGCCCCCGAGAGGAACAGACGCATGTAGTCCCTGGTGCGCTTCGACGTCATCGGGGCGGTCCGGATGCGCTCGTGGAGTTCCTCGAACGTCCGGGCACTGAAGACCACGACGCAGCGTTCCTGGCCGCGGGTCATCACGAGCCCGCCGGACAGTTCGTCCCGGAACTTGGCGGGGAGAATCACGCGACCCTTCTCGTCGAGCTTCGGGGCATGAGTACCGAGCAGCACGTCGGGCCTCCCCTCCGCTCCACCGGACCGTTGCGAGCCCCACTTTACTCCACTCCCCTCCCCAGGCCCAGGATTCCGCTCTCTTTTCGGCCCACGACACCCCTACTGGGGGCACGCAGACCGGAATGGACCAGGCAGCGACGACCTCCAAGGCCCGGAATCATGCGGTTCGACAGCACCGGGGACGGCGTGGAGGAAAGTGGAGGACTTTCGCAGCCGGTGGAGCACCCCGGGGCGCGCCGCGGGTGCAGGGTCGACCCCACCACGCCCGGCTTCCGGTCAGCGCGCGGTCACGACGTGCCGCCGCCACGACCCCGAGTGGTCACAGACCGTCGCTCGCGCGGGACCCAGCCGACAGTTCCCGAGCCATCGGCAACCCGCACGCGGCGTGTCGTGACCACTCGCGCACGCACGCACGCGGCGACGGTCCACCCCGGCCTGGAGGCCCGCCCCACGTCCGCCACGGTGCCCACGCGGGCGCATGGTCGGCCCCACCACGCCCGGCTTCCGGTCAGCGCGCGGTCACGACGTGCCGCCGCCGCGCCGCCGAGGGGTCACGAACCGTTGCCAGCGCCGGCCCCAGCCGACAGTTCCCGCGCCATCGGCAACCCGCACGCGGCGTGTCGTGACCACTCGCGCGCTCCCGACGAACCACCCGCCCCCCGGAAACACGAAACGGGGCCGACCCGAAGGCCGACCCCGTGGAGGAGTGTGGAGGGAGTCCTGCTGACTCCTGTCAGCTACTGACTCTGGTCGTTTACTAGCTCTGGTCGTTGCGCTTGTCCCAGCGCTCGTTCATCCGGTCCATGAAGGACCCACCGCCACCGGTGGACGGACGCGCGGACCCACCGGATGCGGGCTTGCCCGGTCGAGCGGGCTTCGCCTTCGGGGCACGCATGCCCGGGCGCAGCGCGAACAGGACACCGGCAAGCATCACGACGAAGCCGAGGATGCCCAGCAGCGGCGCCTTGATGACGAGGCCGACGATGACGATGGCGACCCCGGCGAGTGCGCCGAGGACCCCGAGCGTGATGGCTGTGTACGTCGGACGACCCTGTCGACGTGTGACACGAGCCACGAAATCGGAATCGTTCTGGTAGAGGCTGCGCTCCATCTCTTCGAGAAGGCGCTGCTCCTGTTCCGAGAGCGGCATCTTGGTTCCCTCTGTTCCTGGGATCGACGCGGGGTTGAAAAACGCGGGTTGAGTGGGCCGATTCTATGCCTCGACCACTCCACTAGGGTAGGGATCGTGGCTGAGAGTACGCGATTAGTGGACCTCGTATCGGCGCGTATCGACCGGGCACTCGACGAGCAGCGTGAACGGCTCCTCGCGATCAGCCCCGACCTCGCGCCGTTCGACCGGTACGCACGAGACCTGTTGTCCGGCGGCAAGCGCTTCCGGGCACTGTTCTGCTACTGGGGATGGCAGTCGGTGGCGGGCCGTTCGGGCTCGTTCGACCCGCTGGCCGAAGGGTCCCGGCAGACCACGGCCGAAGCGGTCGTCACGGTCGCCGCCGCACTCGAGGTCTTCCACGCCGCCGCCCTGGTGCACGACGACATCATGGACCGCTCGGACACCCGCCGCGGGCGTCCGGCCGCGCACCGCCGCTTCGAGTCCCTGCACGAGCAGTCCGGCTTCGTCGGCGACCGCGGGCAGTACGGCACGAACTCCGCGCTGCTCCTCGGTGACCTGCTGCTCTCACTGAGCGACTCGGTCTTCGACGAGGGCCTCGCGCTCCTCGACCCGGTGCGGGCCCGCATCGTCCGCCAGGAGTTCCACGCGATGCGCCTCGACGTCACGGCGGGGCAGTACCTCGACGTGCACGAGGAGACCGCCTGGCCGGTCATCGACGAGTCCGAGCACCTGCTCCGCGCCCAGCGCGTCATCGTCTTCAAGTCGGCGAAGTACTCGATCGAGGCCCCGCTGGTCATCGGTGCCCTCGTCGCCGGCGCGAGCGACTCCCAGCTCGAGGGCCTCCGCGCCTTCGGGCTCCCCCTCGGCGTGGCGTACCAGCTCCGCGACGACATGCTCGGGGTCTTCGGCGATCCCGAGGTCACCGGCAAGCCGGCCGGCGACGACCTGCGCGAGGGCAAGCGCACCGTCCTCATCGCCTCGGCGCGCAAGACGCTGGCGAACGGCCCACGGCAGCTCCTGGACGAGCTCCTCGGAGACCCCGACCTCGACGAGGAGCAGGTGCAGATGCTCCGTGCGACCCTCACCGAGTCGGGCGCCGTGGCCGCCGTGGAGCGGTCGATCGAGCGGCACGTCCAGCGCGCCAAGGCGGCGCTCGACGCCTCGCCGCTGACCCCGTCGGCGCGCGAGCAGCTCGCGTCGCTGGCCGACACGGTCAGCCGCCGGTCGTCCTAGACGCGAGGCCAGGACGGACAGGAGGCCCGTGGCGACACCGCCACGGGCCTCCTGTCCGTCCGGATGGCGTCTAGAGCAGCGACTGGGCGACGCGACGCACCTCGGCCTTGCGGCCCGCGCGGAGCGCCGCGATCGGCGTGGTGCCCATCGCGTCGTCGACGGTGAGCATCCAGCGCACCGCCTCGTCGTCGGTGAAGCCGTTGTCGCCGAGCACGATCAGCGTGCCGCGGAGCTCGGGCATCGGCTCCCCGTCCTCGAGGAACTCTACCGGCACGCGCAGCACACCGCCGACGCGGGCTGCCAGCAGGGTCTTCTGCTCGAAGAGTCGGTGGATCCGTCCGGGGCTCGTGCTGAACATGTCCACCAGCTCGGGGACGGTCAGCCAGCGTTCGGAGAGGGACAGGTCGTCGGCGGGTGCGGCACTCACACGCCCATGGTGCCAGAGTGACCGCCGGAGTGAATCCGCCTCGTTCGTCACATTCGTCACATCCACCCCATCTGACTCTCTGGTTGACTTGGGAATCAGGCCATGCCAGCGTTGTGGCACCTGTGAGTGCGCGCACGCGTGCGCACGGCTCAGTCGAGATCAGGAGAAACCCGTGGACCACGCTGCAGACGAAGTCGCCCGGCGCGCACGATCCGCCCGGTTCGCCACCATGCCCATCGTCCTCGCGGGCACGATCGCCGTGACCGCCGGCCTGACCGGCCCGATCGCGCACGCCGAGCCGCGGCACGACGACGCCGACGCGAACCACAAGCGCCACGTCGACCAGGACCGCGCCGTGACCGACCGCCCGGTGTTCGGCACCGCCGTCGCCCGGCCGACGCAGACCGTCGTGCGGACGGTCGCCGCCACCACGAAGGCCCCCACCACCTACACCGTCCACCACGGCGACACGGTCTCGGGCATCGCAGCCCGCTTCGGCCTGTCGGCGCAGGAGATCCTCGTGCGCAACGGCCTGGGCTGGAACACGATCATCCACCCCGGGCAGACGCTCCACCTGGCATCGACGCCCGCCGTCACCACCGCATCGGTGCGGACCTCCGGGTCGACCGGCGGCTCCGGCTCGGACACCTCGAGCTACCACGTGAAGCAGGGCGACACCGTCTCCGCCATCGCGTCCCGCGTCGGCGTGTCGACCACTGCGCTCCTCAGCGCGAACAAGCTGTCGCAGCGCAGCGTCATCTACCCCGGGCAGACGCTCCGGGTGCCGCACGGAACGTCATCGACGCCGTCGGCGTCCACCGCCTCGGCTCCGTCGACGAAGACGAGCGTGAAGATCAGCGCCGGAGACACCGTGGCCTCGATCGCCGCCGCGCACCACGTCTCCGTCAAGTCGCTCCTGTCGGCGAACGGCCTGTCGTACACGAGCACGATCTACGCCGGCAAGACGCTCGTGATCCCGTCGTCGAACGCCACCGCCGCACCAGCGGTCTCCGCGAGTGCGGCGGTCAGCGGTGCCGTCGGCCTGAGCGCCGAGCAGCGCCAGAACGCCGCGACCATCGTGGCCGTCGGTCGATCGCTGGGCGTCCCGGACCGCGGCATCGTCGTGGCCCTCGCCGCCGCGATGCAGGAGTCGAGCCTCCGGAACCTGCCGCACGGCGACCGCGACTCGGTCGGCCTGTTCCAGCAGCGTCCGAGCCAGGGTTGGGGCAGCGCGCTGAAGCTGCAGGACCCGGCGCACGCCACCGCGCTGTTCTTCGGCGGGCGACACAACCCGAACGCCGGCAAGACCCGCGGCCTGCTCGACGTGCCCGGTTGGTCCTCGATGAGCATCACCGACGCGGCCCAGGCCGTGCAGCTCTCCGCCTACCCGAAGGCCTACGCCACCTGGGCGAGCGCCGCCCAGGGCTGGCTGGCGACGCTCTGAGCCTCATCCGGAAGATCGAGATTGGGTCACGGGCGGTGCGCCGGTGCGTCCGAGTGCGGTTCCGATTCGTAGAATGCCGCCGATGACCACCAACGCCGCCACGGATCCGATGATCGGTCGCATGATCGATCAGCGGTACCGCGTCCGCTCCCGCATCGCGCGCGGGGGCATGGCGACCGTCTACCTCGCGACCGACGTGCGCCTCGAGCGACGCGTCGCGATCAAGATCATGCACGGGCACCTGGCTGACGACCAGGCCTTCCGTGAGCGCCTCATCCAGGAGGCCCGGTCGGCGGCCCGGCTGTCGCACCCGAACCTGGTGGGCGTGTACGACCAGGGCGCCGAGGGCGAGATCGCCTACATCGTCATGGAGTACATCCCCGGCATCACGCTGCGGGACCTGCTGCAGGAGCACCACGCCCTGACGCCCGAGCAGGCGACCGACATCCTGCGCGCCGTGCTGGCCGGCCTCGCCTCGGCCCACCGCGCCGGGATCGTGCACCGCGACCTGAAGCCCGAGAACGTCCTGCTCGCCGACGACGGCCGCATCAAGCTCGGCGACTTCGGCCTGGCCCGGGCCACGACCGCGAACACGGCGACCGGCGCGGCCCTGCTCGGCACGATCGCCTACCTGTCCCCCGAGCTCGTGACCCGCGGCGCCGCCGACTCGCGCAGCGACATCTACGCGCTCGGCATCATGCTCTACGAGATGCTCACCGGCGAGCAGCCCTACAAGGGCGAGCAGCCGATGCAGATCGCCTACCAGCACGCCAACGACTCCGTGCCGGCACCGAGCGCCGCCGTGTCCGGGGTGCCGCCGGAGCTCGACGAGCTGGTCGCCTGGTCGACCGCACGCGACCCCGAGGACCGCCCCCGCGACGCCCGCGAGATGCTCGACCACATGGCGGGCAACCAGCAGCGTGCGACCGGCCAGTACCGCACGGCCGTGCTCCGGCCCGAGAACGGCACCGCGATCCTGCCCTCGGGTGGCGCCGGCACGCTCGGTGCCGCAGCGGCCGCAGGAGCCGCAGGTGCGGACGAGACCGCCATCATCGACCGGTCCGGCGACCGCGACACGGGCGACCGCGGTCGAGCACCCGCCCGTGCGCGCGGCAACGCCCCGGGCCCCCGTCGCACCGGGGCACAGCCGGGCGTGCTGTCACCCGCCGGACAGCGGCTCGCCGACCAGTCGGCGAAGCGTCGGAAGCGCGGCTGGATCCTGCTGTCCGTGGTCGTCGTGCTCGCGCTGATCGGAGCCGGCTTCGGCTGGTACTTCGGCCCGGGGCCGGGTGGCAACGTGCGGATCCCGGAAGTCACGGGCAAGTCGGTCTCGCAGGCCCGGCAGCTGCTCGAAGCACAGGGCCTGCAGGCGGCGTCGAAGACCGGGACACGGTTCGACGCCGTCGTCGCGAAGGGGCAGGTCTCCACGACGAAGCCGGCCCCGAAGCGCGAGGTGCAGAAGGGCACGGCGGTGCAGATCGTCGTGTCGAACGGCCCCCGGATGATCCCGCTGCCGGCGATCGTCGGGCAGCCGCTCTCCACCGTGACGGCCGCACTCGACGACGACTTCGAGCTGCAGGACGACCGGTACGAGTTCTCCGCCGACGCCCCGAAGGACACCGTGGTCGCGGCGACCGGTCGCGCGTCCGGCGGCAAGCCGCTCGACCTCACGACGGTGAAGGCCTACGGCGAGACCGGGCAGGTCACGCTGACCGTCTCGCTCGGCCCCGTGCCCGATGTGGTCGGCAAGACGGTCGACGAGGCCGCCGCCGCACTCGACGACGTCGGACTGCTCCTCGGCGCCCGGACCGAGGAGTACAGCGAGACCGTGCCAGCGGGTCAGATCGTCTCCGCCGCCGTGCAGGGTTCCCCCGCCGTGCGCGGGTCGGCCGTGGACGTCGTCGTGTCGAAGGGTCCGACGCCGATCACCGTGCCCGAGGACGGCGTCGTCGGGGCGACGATCAACGAGGCGACGAAGACCCTCGAGGACCTCGGCCTCAAGGTCTCCGTGCCCGACTGCACGAACATCCTCTGCGGCTTCTACGACTGGAAGTCGAAGCTGCCGGTCACCGGCACCGACCCGGGGGCCGGCGCCACCGTCTACCGCGGGGACACGGTCACCCTGTCCTACGACCAGTAGGGGCAGACACCGTCGCGAAAGCGACAGTGTGCTGCCTCCGTTCGGTGGCACACGGTCGCTTTCGCGAGCAGCAGATGCTGACGCTCCGCACCCTCGGCCGTCGACGCGACCCCGGGACGGACGGGAGGCCCGTGACGGCGCCGTCACGGGCCTCCCGTCCGACACACGAAAGCGACAGAACCCCGCGAACATGCTGCGGGGTTCTGTCGCTTTGGCGACACGGTTCGTGCGTTACGAGCGGTCGGGCTGGTGCGCGCCGAGTTCCTCGGCCACCAGGAAGGCGAGCTCGAGGGACTGCATGTGGTTCAGGCGCGGGTCGCACAGCGACTCGTAGCGGGTGGCGAGGGTGGCCTCGTCGATGTGCTCCGAGCCGCCGAGGCACTCGGTGACGTCGTCACCGGTGAGCTCGACGTGCATGCCACCCGGGTACGTGCCGACCTGGCGGTGCGCCTCGAAGAAGCCGAGGACCTCGTCCACGACGTCGTCGAACCGACGGGTCTTGTAGCCCGTCGGCGTGGTCAGGCCGTTGCCGTGCATCGGGTCGGTGACCCACAGCGGGTTGGCGTCCATGCCCTTGATCGCCTCGAGCAGCTTGGGCAGCTCGTCGCGGATCTTGCCCGCACCCATCCGCGTGATGAAGGTCAGGCGACCCGGCTCACGGTTCGGGTCGAGCTTGTCGACGAGCGCCTTCATGTCGTCGACGCTCGTCGTCGGGCCGAGCTTCACGCCGATCGGGTTGCGCACCCGCGACAGGAAGTCCACGTGGGCGCCGTTGAGGTCGCGCGTGCGCTCACCGATCCAGATGAAGTGACCGGAGGTGTCGTACGCCAGACCGGAGCGCGAATCGATGCGGGTCATCGGGCGCTCGTAGTCCATCAGCAGCCCCTCGTGCGAGGCGTAGAACTCGACGTGCTTGAGCGCCTCGAAGTCGGCGCCGCAGGCGTCCATGAAGCGGATCGCGCGGTCGATCTCCTTCGCGAGGTGCTCGTAGCGGGCGTTCGCGGGGTTCGAGGCGAAGCCCTTGTTCCACGAGTGCACCTGGCGCAGGTCGGCGAAGCCCCCCTGCGTGAAGGCCCGGACGAGGTTCAGCGTCGAAGCAGCGGTGTGGTACCCCTGCACCAGGCGGCGCGGGTCGGCCGTCCGGCTCTCCGGCGTGAAGTCGTAGCCGTTCACGATGTCGCCGCGGTAGGCGGGCAGCGTGACGTCGCCACGGGTCTCGAAGTCGCTCGAGCGGGGCTTGGCGAACTGCCCGGCCATGCGCCCCATCTTGATGACGGGCATCGAGGCGCCGTAGGTCAGCACGACGGCCATCTGCAGGATCGTCTTGACCCGGTCGCGGATGGAGTCGGCGGTGGCACCGGCGAAGGTCTCGGCGCAGTCACCGCCCTGCAGCAGGAAGGCCTTGCCCTGAGCGGCGGCGGCGAGCCGTTCGCGCAGCTTGTCGACCTCGCCCGCGAACACGAGCGGCGGGAGCGTGGCGATCTCGGCCGAAGCGGCCTCGGCAGCGGCGGCGTCCGGCCAGGTCGGCTGCTGCTTGATCGGGAGCGTCCGCCAATAGTCGAGCCCCTCGATGACGTCCGGATCCTGCAGGGCGACGAAGTCGGTCGACTCGAACAAGGGCGTTACCTCGGTGTTCTGTGCGGGCGGCCCGACGACGCGCTACCGGCACCGGGCCGCGCGTCGTCGATGGGCGTCCTGGCGGGGTGCCGGGACCATCAGAGCCTAACGTGCAGGCGTCGACTTCCGTTCCCGCATGACGGCCTCGCGCGCGGAGCTCGCCCGCTCCTTCACGCTGGTGGCGTAGACGTCCACGTACTCCTGTCGGCTCAGGCCGGCGAGCTCGTGCATGACCTCGTCCGTGACGCTGCGCAGGATGAAGCGGTCGGTCTCGAACCCCTGGAACCGCGAGAAGTCGAGCGGCTTGCCGAACACGACCCCGACACGCTTGATCTTCGGGAAGCGCTGCCCGATCTGCTGTACCTCGCGCGTGCCGACCATGGCGACGGGGACGACGAGCACGCGCCCCTCGAGGATCATCCGGGCGATGCCGGTGCGCCCGCGGTAGAGCTTGCCGTCGGGGCTGCGGGTGCCCTCGGGGTAGATGCCGAGCTGTTCACCGCGTGCCAGGACCTGCAGGCCGGTGCGCAGCGATGCCTCGGACGCCTTGCCGCCGGAGCGGTCGATCGGCAGCTGGCCGATGGCGTTGAAGAACGTCTTCGTCGCCCAGCCCTTCAACCCGCGGCCGGTGAAGTAGTCGCTCTTCGCCAGGAACGACAGTCGACGGTCGAGCACCGCCGGCAGGATCACCGAGTCGATGAACGAGATGTGGTTCGACGCGAAGATGACCGGGCCCTTGGCGGGCACGTGCTCACGCCCGACCACCCACGGCCGGAACAGGGTGAGGATGAGCGGGCCGAGCACGAAGTTCTTCAGCAGCCAGTAGGTCATCGACGACTCCAGGTGGTGAGAAGGTGGTGGCCCGGGTGGATGGCCCGACCCTACGCCGTGCGGGCGTGGATGCGGGCGAGGTCGGCGGCACCGACGACGCCGGCGTCGTTGACGAGCTCGGCGATCACGAAGTCCGGCTCCGGGTGGTACCCGCGGGCCGGCAGGTTGTTGAGGTACGCCTGCTTGATCGGGTCGAGCAGCCGGTCCCCCGCGCTGGCGACGCCGCCGCCGAACACGAAGAGCTGCGGGTCGAGCACCGCGGACAGCGATGCGCACGCCTCGCCGAGGTGTCGACCGAGCCGACGGAGGGCCGCGAGGGCACCCGGGTCGTCGGCCAGGATCAGGTCGCCGACGATCTTGCCGTCGAGCTGGCCACCGTTGTCGGCGCGGGCATCGGCCAGCGCCGAACCGATGCCACCGGCGTCGGCGACGTCGTTCGCCATGCGCTGCAGGGCACGACCCGAGCCGTACTGCTCGATGCAGCCGCGGGCACCGCAGCCGCAGGGCAGCCCGTTCGGGACGATGCGCAGGTGGCCGATCTCGCCGCCGGTACCGAAGCCCCCGCGGAACAGACGGTCCTCGGTCACGATGGCGCCGCCGACGCCCGTGCCGATGGTGAGCATCGTCATGTCGGACACGAGCCGACCGGCGCCGAACCGGAACTCGGCCCAGCCCGCGGCGTTCGCGTCGTTGTCCACCGTGATGTGCAGGTCGCCGAGGCGCTGCTGCAGCTTCTGCCGGAGCGGTTCGTTCCGCCACCGGATGTTCGGCGTGTAGTAGACGATCGACTGCGAGGCGTCGATGAACCCGGGGGCGGCGACCCCCACGGCGCCGACCTGGTGGAGCGAGCTGAGTCGCTCGACCATCGAGACGACGTCGTCGAGCATGGCGTTCGGGTCCGCAGCGTTGGTGGCCACGCGGTCCTCGGCGACGATCTCGCCCAGTTCCGTCACGACCGCACCCGCGATCTTGGTGCCCCCGATGTCGATTCCGATGGCGTGCACGAGCAACGAGCCTACCGGTTCGCCGCGAAGTCACGGAACGCCCGGTGACGCGTCCTATGCTGGCGGTGTCGCCTCGGTGTTGAGGCGCACTCGAGTCGAACCGGCAGACAAGGGAGTCACCGTGAACGATCAGCGTCCTGCACGCAGCAGCGCCTCCACCGACACGTCCACCGCTGGCAGCGCCGCCACCGGGACCCCACCGTCGGCCGGCAGGCACGCCACACCCGCCGGCACCGGCGCCGGCGCGGCTGCACCAGCCGCCCCGGCCGCACCGACCACCCCGGCCCAGGACCACCCGGTCTCCGCGGCCCACGGCGGTCCCGTCGCCCCGGACCACGGCTCGGCGGCACGGCTCCTCGGCGACCGCGTCCGCCTGACGCCCGACCGTCCGATCCTGGCCCAGCGACACGGCGACACCTGGACGACCTTCACCGCGGCGGAGACGCTCGCCCGGGTGCGCGGCATCGCCAAGGGCTTCGTCGCCGCCGGGCTCGAACCGGGCGCGCACGTCGCGATCCTGTCGCGGACGCGGCTCGAGTGGACCCTGGTCGACTTCGCCGTGTGGACAGCCGGCCTCGTGTCCGTGCCCGTGTACGAGACGAGCTCCCCCGACCAGGTGCGCTGGATCCTGTCCGACTCCGAGTCGGTCGCGATCGTCGTCGAGCAGGAGGAGCACGCGCGCCGCGTCGCCTCCATCGCGCCCGACCTGCCCTCCCTTGGCCAGCACTGGACGATCGACGGCGGCGGCCTCGACGACCTGACCCGGCTCGGCGAGGACGTCACCGACGACGAACTCGACGCCCGGACCGCGAACGTGCACGGCCACGACGACGCCACGATCATCTACACCTCGGGCAGCACCGGCCGACCGAAGGGCTGCGTCCTGCGGCACGACAACTTCACCGCCACGGTCGAGGGCGCGAGCGAGGCGATGCCCGAGGTCGTCGCCGACGGCGCCTCGACCCTGCTGTTCATCCCGCTCGCCCACGTCTTCGCCCGGTTCATCGCCGCGATGTCGGTGTCCGCCGGCGTCCTCGTCGGCCACGAGCCGGACACCAAGGACCTGATGCGCGCGGTGTCGACCTTCAAGCCGACGTTCCTGCTCGCGGTCCCCCGGGTGTTCGAGAAGATCTACAACTCCGCCGAGCAGAAGGCCGACCTCGGTGGCAAGGGCAGGATCTTCCGCGCGGCGGCCGACACCGCGGTCGCCCACTCCGAGGCCCTCGCAGCCGGCAGGGTGCCGTTCCTGCTCGGGCTGAAGTTCAAGCTGTTCGACCGGCTCGTGTACGCCAAGCTCCGCGACGCCCTCGGCGGCCGGGTCGGGTACGCCGTCAGCGGTTCGGCGCCCCTCTCCCCGCGGCTCTCGCACTTCTTCCGCTCGATCGGGGTGCTCATCCTCGAGGGCTACGGCCTGACCGAGACCACGGCCCCCGCCACGGTCAACCGCGCCCGCGAACTCCGCATCGGGACCGTCGGCCGCGCGCTGCCCGGCATCGAGGTCCGGATCGCCGACGACGGCGAGATCCTGATCCGCGGCGTCGACGTCTTCGACCGGTACTGGCGGAACGACGAGGCGACCGAGCACGCCTTCGCCGACGGCTGGTTCCGGACCGGTGACCTCGGCCGGCTCGACGCCGACGGGGTCCTCACCGTCACCGGACGCGCCAAGGAGCTCATCGTCACCGCGAGCGGCAAGAACGTCGCCCCGGCACCGCTCGAGGACGGCATCCGCGAGCACCCGCTCATCGGCCAGGTCGTGGTCGTCGGCGAGGGCAAGCCGTTCGTCGCCGCGCTCGTGACGCTCGACCGCGAGATGCTGCCCGGCTGGTGCGAGTCCCGCGGGATCACCCCGGCGCTGAGCGGGCACGAGGCCGCGTACGACGAGCGCGTGCTCTCCGCCGTCCAGGAGGCCATCGACGCCGCCAACGGCCGTGTCTCCCGCGCCGAGTCGGTCCGGTCGTTCACGATCCTCGACACGGACCTGACGGAGGCCTCCGGGCACCTCACGCCGAAGCTGACGATCAAGCGGTCGGTCATCCTGAAGGACTTCGCCGCCGACATCGACCACATCTACTCCGGGTCGAAGGTGCAGACGACGGCGACCCCGGTGATCGAGGGTCGGCGGCGCAACCGCGCGTAGCGCCCGTCGGGCGTACCGGGCCGTTTCGGGCGTGCCGGATCGGTTCTTCTGACCAGGTACGCCCGATTCCGCTAGGTGGGCGCAGGTCGGAGACGCGACCGCCTGGAGGCCCGGTGCCGGTCCGCCGGACTGGCGCCGGGCCTCCAGGCGGTTGCCGGCGCTCGGCTGGCAGCTTTCGGGCGTACCGGGTCGATTCGGGCGTACCGGGTCGGTTCTTCTGACCAGCTACGCCCGATTCCGCCAGGTACGCGCGGAGTTGACCCGTGACCGACCATCAGCGGGCGTACCGGGTGGACTCGGGCGTACCGGGTCGATTCGGGCGTACCGGGTCGGTTCTTCTGACCAGCTACGCCCGATTCCGCCAGGTACACGCGGGGTCGACCCTTAACCGACCGGCTACGGGGGTACCGGGTCGATTCGGGCGTACCGGATCGTTTCTTTCGACCAGGTACGCCCGAATCTGCCAGGTACGCGCGGGTGTGCACGCAACAGTCTGGAGGCCCGGATCACGTCCGTCGGACGTGATCCGGGCCTCCAGGCCGTACAGCGGGCGCCGGGGCGCCTGCGGGGCTCAGGCCTCCTGCGACTGCTCCGTCGCGGGGGCGTCGAGGACGGCGGTCGAACCGGTCGTGACGGTGGTCTCGGCTGGTCGACGGTTGGTGCGGGTGCGGTGCGAGCTGAGCTCGTCGTTCTGACTGGTCATGCGGGAGTCCTGGGGGGATGGGATGGTCGTCGGTGGGAGGCCGACAGCAGCACGGTACCCCCTCGTCAGGACAAAGCGACAATCCCCCGTGGGGGTGTCAGACCACTGTTCACAGCCGGCGAACGCGGGCCTGTGCGAGCACTCAGTGGAACCAGTCCTGCGCGCGGATGTCGCGCAACGCCTGACGGCGGATCTCGGGGTCGAGCGTCATCACGTAGACGGTCCCGTCGAGGTGGTCGCACTCGTGCTGGAGCGCCTCGGCCATCAGGCCCGTGCCCTCGAGGACGACCTCATCGCCGTCGACGTCGACACCCCGCACCTTCGCGTACGGGGAGCGACGCGTCGGGTAGCCGAGCCCCGGGACGGAGAGGCACCCTTCTTCCATGAGCTCAGGCTCCCCGGACACCTCGACGATCTCGGGGTTGAGGACGTAGCCGACCTCGCCGTCCACGTTGTACGAGAACGCACGGAGTCCGACGCCGATCTGGGGCGCGGCCACTCCGGCACGTCCGGGTTCCTTGACGGTGTCGATGAGGTCCTGCACGAGGTCACGGACCCCGGCGCTCCCGAGCAGTTCGGGGCGGATCGGGTCGGCCGGCGAGCGGAGGACGGGGTCGCCGAACAGGCGGATGGGACGAACGGTCAATTTACTGCAGCACCACCAGGAGGTCGCCGGCGTCCACCTGCTGGGTCACCGGGATCGCGAGTCGGCCGACGGTGCCCGACACGGGCGCCGTGATAGCCGCTTCCATCTTCATCGCCTCGATGCTCGCCACCGGCGTACCGGCCTCGACGACGTCACCGACGGCGACCTTGAGCGTCACCACGCCGGAGAACGGCGCGGCCACGTGCTTGGGGTCGGACGCGTCGGCCTTCTCGGCCGCCTTCGTCTCGACCTCGACCGAACGGTCGCGGACGGCGACCGGGCGGAGCTGCCCGTTCATCGTCGCCATGACCGTGCGGATGCCCTTGGCGTCCACCTCGCCGATCGCCTCGAGCCCGACGAACAGGTCGACGCCCTTGCCGAGCGGGACGCTGTGCTCCTGTCCGGGGCGCAACCCGTACAGGTAGTCGACGGTCGGCACGACGGACAGGTCGCCGTACTGCTCCCGCACGCGCTGGAACTGCTGCGTCGGCTGCGGGAAGAGCAGGCGGTTGAGGGCCTGCTGGCGCGCGGGTCCGGGGGTCTCGAGGTGCGCACGCTCGTCCGCGGGCACGGGGCTGATCTCGAGTCGGACCTCGCGACCGGCCAGGACCTTCGAGCGGAACGGCTCGGGCCAGCCACCGGGCAGGTCGCCCAGTTCGCCGGCCATGAACCCGACCACGGAGTCCGGGATGTCGTACTTGTCGGGGTTCTGCTCGAAGTCGACCGGGTCGGCACCGACCGCGGCGAGCTGCAACGCGAGGTCACCGACGACCTTCGACGACGGCGTGACCTTGGTCGGGCGCCCGAGGATCCGGTTCGCCTCGGCGTACCAGTCCTCGACCTGCTCGAACCGGTCGCCGAGCCCGAGGGCGATCGCCTGCTGCCGGAGGTTCGACAGCTGACCGCCGGGGATCTCGTGCTTGTAGACACGCCCGGTCGGACCGGCGAGCCCGGACTCGAACGGGGCGTACACGCGACGGACCGACTCCCAGTACGGCTCGAGGTCACCGACGGCGTCGAGGGACAGACCGGTGTCGCGCTCGGTGTGGGCCAGTGCGGCGACCAGGGCGGACGTGCTCGGCTGGCTGGTCGTGCCGGCCATGGGTGCTGCGGCCACGTCGACGGCGTCGGCCCCGGCGCGCGAGGCGGCGAGCAGGGTCGCGAGCTGGCCGCCGGCGGTGTCGTGGGTGTGCACGTGCACGGGCTGGTCGAAGCGCTCGCGCAGGGCGGTGACGAGCTTCTCGGCGGCACCGGCACGGAGGAGCCCCGCCATGTCCTTGATGCCGATGACGTGCGCGCCGGCCTCGACCATCTGCTCCGCAAGGCGGAGGTAGTAGTCGAGCGTGTAGAGGTCCTCGGCGGGGTCGAGGAGGTCGGCGGTGTAGCAGAGCGCCGCCTCGGCGACGGCCGTGCCGGTCGCGAGCACCGCCTCCAGGGCTGGACGCAGCTGGCTGACGTCGTTCAGCGCGTCGAACACGCGGAAGACGTCGACGCCGGACCGAGCCGCCTCGTCGACGAAGGCGTCCGTGACCTCGGTCGGGTAGGGCGTGTACCCGACCGTGTTGCGGCCGCGCAGCAGCATCTGGATCGGGATGTTCGGCATCGCTTCGCGCAGCGAGGACAGGCGTTCCCAGGGGTCTTCACCGAGGAACCGGAGTGCGACGTCGTACGTCGCACCACCCCAGGCCTCGACGCTGAGCAGCTGCGGGGTGAGCCTTGCCACGTGCGGTGCGACGGCGACGAGGTCCTTCGTGCGGACCCGGGTGGCGAGGAGCGACTGGTGGGCGTCCCGCATCGTCGTCTCGGTCACGGCGAGGGCCGTCTGGGCGCGCAGTGCCTTCGACCACTCGGCCGGACCCATCGCCAGCAGGCGGTCGCGCTGCCCCTCGGGCACCGGGGTCGTCAGGTCGGTGGCCGGGAGCTTGTCGGCCGGGTCAGTGACGAGCGGCGACCGCTCACCGTTCGGCTTGTTCACCGTGACGTCGGCGAGCCAGGTGAGCACCTTCGTGCCGCGGTCCTTCGAGACGTGACCGCCGAAGAGCTGCGGGCGTTCCTCGATGAACTTCGTCGAGACGTCGCCGCGGGCGAAGTCCGGGTCCTCGAGTACGGCCTGCAGGAACGGGATGTTCGTGCTGACGCCGCGGATGCGGAACTCGGCGAGGGCGCGCTTGGCCCGGGACACCGCGGCCGGGAAGTCCCGGCCGCGGCACGTCATCTTCGCGAGCATCGAGTCGAAGTGCGGGCTGATCTGTGCGCCGGTCGCGACCGTGCCGCCGTCGAGCCGGACGCCGGCACCGCCGGGGCTGCGGTAGGTGCTGATCCGGCCGGTGTCCGGACGGAAGCCCTGCGTCGGGTCCTCGGTCGTGATGCGGGTCTGCAGCGCGGCGCCGTGCACGGCGACGGTGTCCTGGGACAGGCCGAGGTCGGCGAGGGTCTCCCCCGCCGCGATGCGCATCTGCGACTGCACCAGGTCGACGTCGGTGACCTCTTCGGTGACCGTGTGCTCGACCTGGATGCGCGGGTTCATCTCGATGAAGACGTGCTGCCCCTCGCGCTCGCCCTCGGTGTCGAGCAGGAACTCCACGGTGCCGGCGTTGACGTACCCGATCGACCGGGCGAAGGCCACGGCGTCGCGGTGCAGTGCCTGCGCGACCGCGGGGTCGAGGTTCGGCGCCGGCGCGATCTCGACGACCTTCTGGTTGCGCCGCTGCACCGAGCAGTCCCGCTCGAACAGGTGGATCGTGCCCGCGTCGGTGCCGGTCGCGTCGGCGAGGATCTGCACCTCGATGTGGCGCGGACGGATGACGGCCTGCTCGAGGAACATCGTCGGGTCGCCGAACGCACTGTCGGCCTCGCGCATCGCTGCTTCGAGGGCGTCGCGCAACTCGGGCTTCGTCTCCACCCGGCGCATGCCACGGCCACCACCACCGGCGACGGCCTTGGCGAAGACCGGGAACCCGATCGCGTCGGCGCCGGCGATCAGTTCGTCGATGTCGCGGCTCGCCGGGGTGCTCGCGAGGACCGGGACGCCGGCCGCGATCGCGTGCTCCTTCGCGGTGACCTTGTTGCCGGCCATCTCGAGCACGTGCTCGCCCGGACCGATGAAGGTGATGCCGTTCGCGGCTGCTGCCGCGGCGAGCTCGGGGTTCTCGGACAGGAACCCGTACCCCGGGTAGATCGCGTCGGCCCCCGACTCGCGGGCGACGCGGATGATCTCGGAGACGTCCAGGTACGCCCGGACCGGGCGGCCGCGCTCCCCGATCAGGTAGGCCTCGTCGGCCTTGAGGCGGTGCAGGGAGTTCCGGTCTTCGTACGGGTAGACGGCCACCGTGCGGGCCCCCAACTCGTAGGCGGCACGGAACGCGCGGATGGCGATCTCGCCACGGTTCGCAACGAGGATCTTCGTGAACACGACGTCCCTTTCAGCCCGGGTTGAGGTGAGACAACCCTAGTGGCGGTAACGTTGCTCAACGTGCATGTACTCAGCGTGAGCTCCCTCAAGGGTGGTGTCGGCAAGACGACGGTGACGCTCGGCCTGACCTCGGCCGCGTTCGCCAAGGGACTGCGCACGCTGGTGGTGGATCTGGACCCGCAGTCCGACGTCTCCACGGGCCTCGACATCAACCTCGCCGGCCACCTCAACGTCGCCGACGTCCTCGAGAACCCGAAGGAGAAGATCGTCCGTCAGGCGATCGCCCCCTCGGGCTGGACGAAGGGGTCGCAGGGCAAGATCGACGTCATGGTCGGATCGCCCTCCGCCATCAACTTCGACGGGCCGCACCCGTCGATCCGCGACATCTGGAAGCTCGAAGAGGCCCTGGCCAACGTCGAGCAGGACTACGAACTCGTCCTCATCGACTGCGCGCCGTCGCTGAACGCCCTGACGCGTACCGCGTGGGCCGCGTCCGACCGCGTCACCGTCGTCACCGAGCCCGGCCTGTTCTCCGTCGCCGCCGCCGACCGTGCGCTGCGCGCCATCGAGGAGATCCGCCGCGGACTCTCCCCGCGCCTGCAGCCCCTCGGCATCATCGTGAACCGTGCCCGGGTGCAGTCGCTCGAGCACCAGTTCCGCATCAAGGAGCTCCGGGACATGTTCGGCCCGCTCGTGCTCTCCCCGCAGCTGCCGGAGCGCACGTCGCTGCAGCAGGCGCAGGGTGCCGCGAAGCCGCTGCACGTCTGGCCCGGCGAGTCCGCGCAGGAGATGGCAAAGAACTTCGACCAGCTGCTCGAGCGCATCATGCGCACCGGCAAGATCGGTCCGTACGCCGAGGGTGGCGCCGCGTAGGTCGGTGCTCGTGCGGTCGCGGCGCGGTCGCGGTCGCGTGACGTGCCGCTCGCCTTCGCCGAGCGGTCACCACCTGTCGGCCGACAGCGTCGCAGCCGACGGTTCGTGACCACTCGACGACACGCACACGGCAGTTCGGGACCAAGCGCAGACCGCCG
Source organism: Curtobacterium sp. MCBA15_005 (assembly GCF_001864855.1). NCBI lineage: Bacteria > Bacillati > Actinomycetota > Actinomycetes > Micrococcales > Microbacteriaceae > Curtobacterium > Curtobacterium sp. MCBA15_005. The sequence goes on along the minus strand of NZ_MJGL01000011.1, from coordinate 7,538 downwards.
GGAGGCCGACCCGGGCTCCGGCAGACACGCCCGGCCTCGGCTCGCCGCGCGGTCACAACACACCGCTCACGTCCGCCGAGCGGTCACCAACTGTCGCCCGGCAGCGTCGCAGCCGACAGTTCGTGACCATTCGGCGCGGCACACACGACGGTGCGCGACCACGCGCAGACCGCCGGGAGGCCCATCCCGGCTCCGGCAGACACGCCCGGCCCCGGCTCGCCGCGCGGTCACAACACACCGCTCACGGCCGCCGAGCGGTCAACAGCTGTCAGTTGGGAGCGCCGCAAGCGACGGTTCGTGACCACTCGGCAACGCGCACACGGCGATTCGCGACCGTTGGACCCGAACCCGAACCCGGGCCCGAACGCGAAAGGTCAGGAAGCGCGGGAAGCGCGACGAGCGGCGAGCTCGTCGGAGGGGTCGGCCGCCGCGGTGGCGTCGAGCTCGACCAGGGAGCTCTCGACCTCGCGCAGGACCTTGCCGACCGCGATGCCGAAGACACCCTGGCCGCGTGACACGAGGTCGATGACCTCGTCGTCGGAGGTACACAGGTACACCGAGGCGCCGTCGGACATCAGCGTGGTCTGCGCCAGGTCGGAGACGCCGGACTCACGGAGCTGGTTGACCGCGGTGCGGATCTGCTGCAGCGAGATGCCGGTGTCGAGCAAGCGCTTCACGAGCTTCAGCACGAGGATGTCGCGGAACCCGTACAGACGCTGCGACCCGGAGCCGGCGGCCCCGCGGATCGTCGGTTGCACGAGCTCGGTGCGGGCCCAGTAGTCGAGCTGTCGGTACGAGATGCCGGCTGCCCGTGCGGCGACGGTGCCGCGGTAGCCGTTCTGCTCGTCGTGCTCGGGCAGACCATCGGTGAAGAGCAGCCCGAGGTCGTACCGGGTCACATCAGACTCGGTGCCAGGGGTGTCGTTCCCACTCATGAGCTTGCCTTCCACGACGATCGAGCTCCCACCCGAAGCTTCAACGACGGGTTGAGAGTTGTTCCGAGGTCCACGGTAGCGACTCCGACCGCTCCCGCGCGGGACATCCGACCCGGCGCGTCCGGCGTGTCGAGGATACGCCTCGGCCACTGACACACAAGCCCCGTCGAAGCACCGGACGGTGTCATGCGTCGAGACGACCGATGGCCTGGCGGATGAGGTTCGACCGGATGATCTCGAGGTGCCCGGCGATCTCACGCGCGAGTTCGGTGGCCTTGGCCCGCGAGGTGGCGTCGCCCCGGCGGGAGACCGGCATGAGGGCGGACTCGATGAGACCGACCTCGCGCTCGGCGGTGCTGCGCAGCGTGCGGAGGTGTCGCGGTTCGATACCCGTGCGCTGCAGTTCGACCAGGGCCTTCAGCACGGAGACGCCGTCGTCGCCGTAGGTGTCGGTGGCTGGGAGCAGCGAAGCCGAGACCGCGTCGGCGAGGAGCATCGGGGAGGCTCCGGCTGCCCGGACCGTCTCGTCGCGGGTGTACCGACGCTCACGTCCGAGGATCGACGGCTTCGGCGCGTCGCCTCCGCCGGGCAACACGGGTTCGCGCCCGGCATCGAGGTCGGCGAGGTACTCCTTGATGACCTTGAGCGGCAGGTAGTGGTCGCGCTGCAGTCCGAGGATCACCCGGAGCCGCTCGAGGTCGGCAGCGGAGAACTTGCGGTACCCACTGGCCGTGCGGATCGGGGTGACGAGCTCGCGCTCTTCGAGGAACCGCAGCTTGGAGCTCGACAGGTCCGGGAACTCGGGCTTGAGGCGAGCGAGGACCTGCCCGATGGTGAGCAGGTCCGGTGCCGCGGACCCCGCCCGGGCCGCAGCGGACCGTGCGGCCACTACGCGTTCGCCAGGCGCGCCAGGTCGACCCGAGATGCGTAGAACGTCAGGCGGAACTTGCCGACCTGGACCTCGGCCCCGTCGGTGAGCAGCGCTTCGTCGATGCGGACACCGTCGAAGTACGTGCCGTTCAGGGAACCGTTGTCCTTGACGCTGAAGCTCGTGCCGTGGCGCAGGAACTGCGCGTGCTTGCGCGACACGGTGACGTCGTCGAGGAAGATGTCGGCGTCGGGGTGTCGACCGGCCGTCGTGACGTCGGAGTCGAGGAGGAACCGCGCACCCACGTTGGGGCCGCGACGGACCACGAGCAACGCCGAGCCGGAGGGCAGGGCGTTGACGGCTTCACGTTCTTCGGTCGAGACACCGGACTCGGCGGTGAGCGCCGCGCCCATGTCCATGCTGAAGGTCAGCGTGGTGTCGACCAGCCGCTGCTCCGGGGTCTTCTGACCGCCCGGCTGCGGGACCACTGGATCTGGCATCGGTGGACCTCCTCCTCTTGGCCCACCAGCGTATCGGAAACGAAGGCCCGAGCGGCAGCCCCGATCTGGGACTGTGGAGGGACTTCCGCGATCCGCGAACGCACGAGCCGCGTCAGCGACCCGTGGAACCCGAAATCATCGACTCGTGCGACCCGTCGTCACCGGCCCCGCGCGAGCAACCAGAGCAGGTACGGCGCCCCCACGACGCCCGTCACGACCCCCACCGGCAGCGCGTTGCCGGGGATCACGAACTGGGCGAGCAGGTCGCTGCCGAGCGTGATCGCGGCACCGACGGCTGCGGCCGGCGCGAGTGCGACCCGTCCACCGCCGACCAGGCGTCTGGCGATCGGCGCGGCCATCAGCGCCACGAACGAGACCGGCCCGGCCGTGGCGACGGCTGCGGCGGTCAGGCACACGGCGGTGAGGAGCAGGAGCACCTTCGCCCGGTCCGGCCGGAGTCCGAGCGCGGCGGCGACCTCGTCCCCGAGGCTCAGCACCTGGAGGCGTGCGGACTGCAGCAGTGCGAGCACGCCGAGCACGACGAACGCGACGCCGAGCACCCCGACCAGGTCGCGGTCGACGGCGTTCAGGCTGCCGGAGAGCCAGAGCAGCGCGGTGCCGGCCTGGGTGACGGTGCCGCTCGTGAGCATCCAGCCGGTGATGCTCAGGCAGATCGCCGCGACGCCGATCCCGACGAGGATCACCCGGTTGCCGGTGATCCCCCGTCGCCAGGCGAGCCCGGCGATGACGATCGAGACCACCACGGCGCCGACGAGCACGACCGAGAAGAGCGTGCCACCGCTGGCACCGAACAGCACGATGGCGGTGAGTCCCGCGGCGCTGGCCCCCGAGGTGATCCCGATGACGTCGGGGCTCGCGATCGGGTTCCGCACGACGCTCTGCACGATCGCGCCCGCGACGCCGAGACTGGCCCCGACGAGGACGGCACCGAGCACCCGCGGCCCGCGGAGCTGCCCGATGACGAAGTCCGAGATTCGGTCCCCCTGGCCGAACAGGGCGGCGAGTACCTGGCCCGGGGTGAGCGGGATCGAACCGGCGCCGAGCCCGACCAGGACGAGCACCACGACGACCACGAGCACGGCGACGAGCACCGCGACCTCACGACGCAGGCCGGCCGAGCGGCGCAGACCGCCGGACCGCGGGCGGCCGGAGCCGAACAACTGCCTCACAGTCCCCGCACCACCCTCGACCGCACGAGCGCGATGAACACCGGCGCCCCGATGAGCGCCGTGACGATGCCGACCTGCAGCTCCCCCGGGTACGCCACGACGCGGCCGATGACGTCGGCGACGAGCAGCAGTGCGGGGGCGACGATCGCCGACAGCAGGATGGTCCAGCGGTGGTCGGGGCCGCTCAGCCGGCGGACGGCGTGCGGCACGGCGAGCCCGACGAAGGCGATCGGCCCGGCGGCGGCCACCGCGGACCCTGCCAGCAGCACCGCGACCAGACCGCCGACGGCGCGGACGAGCACGACCCGCTGCCCGAGCGACGCCGCGAGTTCGTCCCCGAGCGCGAGGGTGTTGAGCGATCGACCGAGACCGAACGCGATCACCAGCCCGACGAGCACCGGCGCCGTGATGATCCCTGCCGTGCCGAGGTCCTTGCCGGCGAGCGCACCGACCTGCCAGAACCGCAGCTGGTCGAGCAGGCTCTGGTCGGTCACGAGCACCGCGGTGGTGACCGACGACAGCGCTGCGGCGACCACGGCTCCGGCGAGGGCGAGTCCGACGGGTGAGAGGCCGCGACGGGCGACGGTCGCGATCCCGTACACGAGCAGTGCGGCGAGGGCTGCCCCGACGAACGCGAACGGCAGGTAGGCCGCCGTGCCGCTCACGCCGAAGAGCGCGATCCCGGCCACCACGGCCAGGGTCGCTCCGGAGTTGATGCCGAGGACGCTCGGGTCGGCGAGCGGGTTGCGCGTCACGCCCTGCATGACCGCCCCGGCCACCCCGAGCGCGGCCCCGGCGAGCAGTCCGACGACGGTGCGGGGCACGCGGTTGCCGAGCACGATGAGCCCGACCTCGTCGCTCCGACCGGGGTGCATCACCGTGTCGAGGACGGTGCCGAGCGGGATCGGCCGCGAGCCGTACGCGATCGAGAGCGCACACGCCACGGCGAGGACGACGACCGCCAGCACGGTCGCACCGACGAGTCGGGGGACGGAGCTGGGAGCCGGGGGCGTGGACGTCGACGGAGGCATGGAAGTAAGGCCACCCTAACGCCGGAGCCCCACTCGGCGTCCCCCGAGCAAGCCCGGAGCATGCGCAGGGTTCGTTCATAGGCTCGTCATGGGGAAGCGCTCTGTACTGGTCTCCATCGACGCCCGACCGGGCCGTCGAGGGACGACCGGAGAGCACCGATGAACGAGACCCCGAACCCCGCAGCCGCCGACCACGACGAGAACGGCACCCCCGCCGCGCAGCAGCAGGCTCCCGGGATGCACTGGGAGGCGCCGCACGCCGACCCGGCCTCCCTGCGCCCGGCGTACGCGTTCGACGGCTCCGGTCCCTACCTCTACGGCCCCGACGGCTCCGGCCCCTACGCCTACACGCCGGACGGCCGCGGCCCCTACCTGATCGGCAGCCCGGCCCTCGCCGGCGCGAACCACGCCTGGGCGTACTCAGCGGCGACCGCGAACCACCCCGGTACGACGAAGCGACCGCGTCGGCTCGGGCTGATGATCGGCTCCGGCATCGCCGCGCTCGCCATCGTCGGTGCGGCCGGTGGTACGGCCCTCGGCCTGTCCTCGCAGGGGACGACCACGACGTCGAGCCAGTCGCAGGGCACCACCACGCTGCCCGGCACCGGATCCGGCACCGACGGCACCGGCGGCACGGGCAGCAACGACGGCACGAACGGCTTCACGGTGCCCGGCAGCGGCAGCGGCTCCAGCGGTGACGGCAGCACCGGCAGCACCGGCACGAGCACCCAGTCCGCCGCCACGGCGGCGACGGCCGCCGACAAGAAGGGCGTCGTGACCATCAACACCGTCCTGAACTACGACGAGTCGTCGCAGGCGGCCGGCACCGGCATGGTCCTGACCTCCGACGGCACGATCCTGACGAACAACCACGTGATCCAGGGTGCGACGAGCATCACCGTCACCGACGAGACCACCGGCAAGGAGTACAAGGCCGACGTGGTCGGGGCGGACGCCACCAACGACGTCGCCGTGCTGAAGCTCGAGAACGCCTCCGGGCTGTCCACGGTCACGCTCGACGACGACGGTGAGCCGAGCACCGGCGACACCGTCAAGGACGTCGGGAACGCCGAGGGCACCGGCAACCTCGTCGCCGCCGAGGGCACCGTCACCGCGACCGACCAGGACATCCAGGTGCAGAGCGAGTCCGGCACCGGCACCGAGTCCCTGACCGGCCTGATCGAGATCTCGGCGGACATCGTCTCCGGTGACTCCGGCGGGCCGGTGCTGGACAGCGAGGGCGAGGTCGTCGGCATGGCCACGGCAGCGTCCTCGGGCACGGCCGACGTCACCGGCTACGCCATCCCGATCACCACCGCGAAGACGATCGCCGAGAAGATCCTCGCCGGGGAGTCGTCGAGCACGATCACCATCGGGCTGCCCGCGTTCCTCGGGGTCCAGGTCAGCAACACCACCGGCACCACGGGCGGCGTCACCGTCGCCGGCACGGTCGAGGGCTCCGGCGCCGCGAGCGCCGGCCTGACCGCCGGGGACACGATCACGAGCGTCGACGGCACCGCCGTGACGAGCTCGGACCAGCTGACCAAGGTCGTCCAGTCGCACTCGGTGGGCGACAAGGTGAGTGTCCGCTACACCGACAGCACCGGCGCCGCGAGGACGGTCACGATCACCCTGGCCGCCGGCCCCGCCGCGTAGCGGGAGAACGCAGGCGCGCTCAGCCCAGCAGCGCCCGCACCACCGACCGGTAGACGTTGGCCGGGGAGTCCGTCCGGAAGGCGGTCTCCCCGGCCTTCGTCGTACCCACGCGCGCGAATCCGCGTCCCTCGGCCCGCACGATCGTGATCGGCTTCGGCTTGCCCGGTCGACGCAGGTACGAGACGGTCCACGGCGCAGCCCAGAACCGCGCGAGGCGCGGGTCCGCCTCGACGAGGGCCTCCGGCAGGTCCGGTGCGTCCGGACCGCCGGCCAGCTTGCGGCCGAGCAGGTGCCCTGGGAGCGACCCCGTGCGGAACGGGAAGGTCCACGTCGGACCGATGCCGAGCCTCCCGGCCATCAGCGCGACGGCCCGGTCGGGCGTGACGGACGCGACCACGGCGCCCGCCGCGTCGGTCCCGTCGACGACGGTCTGCGACCAGGCCTGGAGGCGCGACTCGCCCCCGTCGGGCAGGTGCTGTTCCAGCGTGACCGGCTGGGCATCGCCCTGCCAGGGTTCGAGCAGGGTCTGGGTCGACTCCGGCAGCGTGCCGAGCCGGCCGACGAGGCCCGCCTCGATGAGTTCGCGGCCCGCCGCGGTGCGGAGGAGCGTGGGGTTCCACCGGCGTCCGGCGAGGCTCTGCAGGGTGCCGATCGCGTCCGTGCTGAGCCGGGGGCCCTCGAGCGGTGTCGTGGGGGCGGGGGCCGGCAGGGGTTCGAGGTCGCGCTCGGGGCGGACCGGGACCGTCTCGGTGGCGCGGACGCTCTCGAGGACGGCGAGCACGAGGTCGTCGGTCTCGAGCAGCCGGGCGAGCGGGCGTTCGATCGTCAGGTCGACGCGGTGCCGGCCGGTGACGAAGAGCAGGTGGGTGCCGGCGACGTCGCCGTGTTCGTCGGGCCGGACGTACTCGACCAGCCGGGCCGGGGCGCCGGCGGTGGTCCACGGGTCGCAGCCGACGAGCAGCAGGCCCTCGACCGAGCCGGGCAGCCGCGCGAGCAGGCCGGTGTTCTCGTCGCCGATCGCGCGGTCGCTGGGTCGGGATCGAACGGTGAGGACGACGTCGTCGCCGGTGACGCGCAGGTCCGCCTGGGCTGTGTCCTCGCGGCGCCAGGAGTCCGGGCGGCGGAGGGTGAGGCGGGCGGTGCGGTCCTCGGTGCCGAGCGGGACGGGGACTGCCATGGGATGAGCGTATGTCGGGAGCGGGGCGCGGGGGCGTGCGGCTCGCCGGGGTGGCTCGCACGGTGCGAGGTGCTGGGCGAGTGGTGCGAGGTGCTGGGCTCGCACCGTGCGAGGTGCTGGGCGAGTGGTGCGAGGTTCCGTCTTCCGTGCGACCGCTCGTGGGTCGCACGGAAGACGGAAC
>NZ_MJGL01000010.1:2931-3112 GCF_001864855.1 Curtobacterium sp. MCBA15_005 | reverse complement strand
CGGCGTGCTGCTGCTCGAGCTCCACGATGCGCAGCGAGTCCTCGGCGCTGGTCGTCAGCGGCTTCTCGCACAGGACGGTGAGCCCGCGCTCGAGCGCCGTCACCAGGATCGGCTCGTGCAGGAAGCCCGGCGTCGCGATGATGACGGCGTCGATCTCGGTCCGCTCGAGCGCCTCGTCGAA
>NZ_MJGL01000010.1:1027-2210 GCF_001864855.1 Curtobacterium sp. MCBA15_005 | reverse complement strand
GCGCCTCGTCGAAGGACGCGGCGGTGATCGCGCCGGGCGCCAGGGCGGCTGCCGCGGCGGCACGGGCCTGGTCGGGCTCGACGACGGCGACGACGTCGGCGTTCGAGATCTTGGCGGTGATGCGGCGGACGTGGTCGGCGCCCATCATGCCGGCGCCGACGACGGCGACGCGGAGGTTCTGCGTGGTGGTCATGGTGGTGTTCTCCTGGGGTTGTTGACGCTGCGTGGACGGCGCGTCAGGAGGCGCGGGCGGCCGACGTCGAGCCGAAGATGTGCTGGAAGGTGCGCTCGGCGATCGGGCCGGGGGCGTCGACGGAGCAGCCGTACATGTCCTGCTCGACGATGCCGAAGACGTCCGGGTTGATCGCGGCGACGGCCTCGATGATCGGGGCGAGCTCCGGGGTGCCGTGCGGCGGCTCGGTCATGATGCCCTGCGACACGGCGGTGGCGAACGGCACGTCGTTCTTGAGCACGTCGAACAGCAGGTCGGTGTCGACCTGCTTGAGGTGCAGGTAGCCGATGCGCTCCGGGTGGGCGGCGATGAGCTTGAGGTTGTCGCCGCCGTAGTAGGCGAAGTGGCCGGTGTCGAGGCAGAGGTTGGTGTACTCGGGGTTCGTGACCTCGAGGAACCGCACGGTCTCCTTGTAGGTGCCGACGTGGCTGTCCGCGTGGGTGTGGAACTGCTGGTGGACGCCGTACTCCTCGAGCAGCGCCTTGCCGAGCTGGTCGTGGCCCTTGCCGAGACGCTCCCACTGCTCGCCGGTGAGCGTGCGCGACTCGAGCACCTCTTCGGTGGCGTCCGAGCGCCACAGGTCGGGGATCGTCACCAGGTGCTCGGCGCCGAGCTTCGCGGCCAGGCCGGCGACCGCGACGGCCTGGTCCCACGCACGCTGGAACTGGTCCTCGCCCTTGTGGAACCCGGTGAAGACCGTGCCCGCCGACAGCTTGAGCCCGCGGGACTCGAGCTCGTCGGACAGCTGGGACGGGTCGGTCGGCAGGTACCCGTACGGGCCGAGCTCGATCCACTCGTACCCGGCGGCGGACGCCTCGTCGAGGAAGCGCTGCCACGGCACCTGCTTCGGGTCGTCCGGGAACCAGACGCCCCACGAGTCCGGGGCGGTGCCGATGCGGATCGATGCGGGCGCCGCGTCGGTCGCGGGGCTGCCGATGGGGGTGGCGGTGT
>NZ_MJGL01000010.1:0-340 GCF_001864855.1 Curtobacterium sp. MCBA15_005 | reverse complement strand
GCCGATGGGGGTGGCGGTGTCGGTCATGACGTCGCTGTCGCTTTCTGTCTCGTGAACGGTTCAGCCGAGCAGCGGACGCTGCGTGGCGACTTGCTGCTCGTACTCGGCGCGGGCGGCCTGGGTGCTGGGGAGGGTGGAGGTCTGCGCGACCGGCACGTCCCACCAGCCGTCGCCCTCGGGGGCGTAGACCAGCGGGTCGGAGTTGATGTGCACCAGGGTGGTGTGGTCGTTCGCCTTCGCCTGGCGCAGCGCGGCCTTCAGGTCCTCGATGCTGTCCGGGCCGGGCTGCACCTCGATGACGTCGACGCCGTACGAGCGGGCGTTGGCGGCGAGGTCGACG
>NZ_MJGL01000009.1:178417-274003 GCF_001864855.1 Curtobacterium sp. MCBA15_005 | reverse complement strand
GCCTCCCGTCCGTCCGTGGTCGCGACCACGGCCGCGCTTCGTGAGCAGCAATGGTCGCGTCCGCACCACGAACCCGACCATTCCCGCTCACGAAGTGACAGGGGACGCGCGGGGCGTCAGCCGCGGGACGGCACGGGTGGGCCGGCGGCCAGCAGCCCGGTGAAGACCAGGGCGACGGCCACGACCCCGATGCCCGCGGCCACGGCGGGCCGACGCACCACGAAGAACAGCAGACGGTCCCAGAAGCCCGAGTGGGCGTCCGGCGAGCGGCGCCAGGAGCCCTCGAGCATGCCGCGGCGGGCGACCGCGACCTCGAACGGCACCGTGGCGTACGGCACGACGGCACTGGCCCAGCCGAGCACGAGCGCCCCGAACGACCACCGCTGGTTCACCGCCACGACCGTCGTGACCACCAGGTACGCCAGGAACACGAAGCCGTGCACCCCACCGCCGATGCGGACACCCCAGTCGCCGGCGTCCAAGCCGTACTTGAGCACCATCCCGAGGATGAGCAGGGTCCAGGTCACGAGTTCGGCGACCGCGGCGGCGCGGAACAGGGAGCGCGGAGTCATGGCCTCCATGGTGGCGGACCCGGTTGACAGAGAGCAGGACGCCCGACCTGCGGGGCACCCCACGGACAGCAGGACGCCCCGGACCGATCGACCCGGGGCGTCCTCTGCTGTCGGGTCAGCGCCGCACGACCACCGTCTGGCCCAGGCGGTTCACGCCAGCGCGCGCGTCCCACGTGCCGGTGTTCGCGGTCTGGATCGCGAAGGCCGGGTTCGACGCGACCGAGCGCTCGGGTGCCGGCAGGGCGAGGGCGACGTCCCAGCGGCCCTTCGGCAGGTGTGCGAGCGACGCCCGGACGGTCACGGTCCGTCCCGGCTGCCAGGACGACGCGTCGGCGCGCACCGGCACGGTGACCCGGCGGTGCCCGTCGGTCAGGACGAGCTGCACCGGGCGGCTGTTGTACGGCGCCGCCCAGCCGTCGTTCCGCACCGACACCGCGACCGACGGCGTGCGACCGGTGGTGACGGTGCTCGAGGTCATCGTGAAGCGGTAGCCGAGCTTCTTCGCGGCGTCGGTCATGCCGTCCGCGCCCCAGGTCGCCAGGACGTCCTTGTTGTAGTCGAGGTTGAGGTAGCTGTAGTGGTACTTCGCCATCTCGGCCGAGGCGGACGGGTACTCGGACCGCGGCGCGTTCACGGCGCAGGTCTCGCCACCGACGGGGACGTACCGCGACTCGGCGGCCAGGTAGTCCTGGTCGAGTGAGAGCGGGTCGCTCAGGAACGTGCCGAAGTCGTCCGGCGAAGCGAGGAAGCAGTCGTTGTGGTGCCCGATCCGAGACGCTGCCGACCCGTCGTGCGCCTGCGCCGGGGTGAGTGCCCCGGCCGTGCCGGACGGTGTGCGGAGTGCGTCCTGCTTCATCTGCATCGTGCGGACCTGGACCGAGCGGCTGGACGGCAGGGCCGCGAGTTCGGCCTGCAGGACCTGCCGTCGGGCGTCCTTGTCGGCCTCGGTCAGCACGCCCGGGTTCGCCGGGTCGCTGGCGAAGTGGTCGGTGTAGTAGCCCTCGCCCCAGAGCCCGATGAACCCCTGCTGCAGGGTCGGGATGACGTCGGCGTTCCGGCGGAGCGTCGGGGTGAGCTGCTGGATGTGCGCGAGCACGGTCGGCAGGTCGGCGTCGCCGTAGGGCGCCGAGTACGGGTACGCGCCGCCCTGCACGTACGCGAACCGGGTGATCACGCCCACCCCGGCCGCACGTGCGGTGTCGTAGTCGCGCTGCACGAGCCCCAGCCAGGCCGGGCTGAGTTGCCGCTGCTGGACGAACGCCTCCATGTAGAACACCCGGACGACCTGGGTGACCCCCTCGGCGCGGTAGCCGCGGAGCGTCGCGGCGTCGAGCGGCGTGTACCCGGTGCCGTCGGCGCGGTAGTGCGTCTCGGTGGTGTGGTCGAACCCGCGCGAGGGGTTCGGGATGACCGCGTCGCTCGCCGTGTAGGTCACGGTCGAGGTGGTCGCGGTCCGTGTCGGGTGGTGGCCGGTGGGCGACGACGCCCACGCGGTGGTCGGTACGGCGAGTGCGAGTGCCGCCGCGAGTGCGACGGTGGTGATGGTGCGGTGCTGCATCGGACGAGCCCCTGTCCTCGGCGCGGACGGTGATCGGCGCCCCCTGGCGCTGCCGTCCTGCGCGAATGTGATCTGAAGGTAGGCCAAACGATCAGAAAACGCCAGTGCATGCGCGAACCGAGCACGGGTAGCGTTGCCTGCATGTCGCCGTCGACCGAGAACCGTCCCCTGAACATCGTCGTCTGGAACGAGAACGTGCACGAGACCCGCGGTGACGCGACGGTCATCGGGCACTACCCCGACGGCATGCACACCGTGATCGCCGAGGCGCTCCGGCAGCTGCAGCCCGGGGCCGACGTCTCCACCGCCACCCTGCAGGAACCCGACCACGGCATCACCGCCGAACGGCTGGCCACCACGGACGTGCTGTTCTGGTGGGGCCACGCCGCCCACGACGAGGTGAGCGACGCCGTCGTCGACCTGGTCGTCGACGCCGTGCACGCCGGCATGGGCCTGGTGGTGCTGCACTCCGGCCACTACTCCAAGCCGTTCAAGCGCCTGATGGGCACGACCTGCTCGCTGAAGTGGCGGAACGACGGCGAGCGCGAACTCGTCTGGACCGTCGCGCCCGAGCACCCGATCGCCGCCGGGGTCGCGCACCCGATCGTCATCGACCGGCAGGAGATGTACGGCGAGTACTTCGACATCCCGCGCCCCGATGAAGAGGTGTTCCTGTCGACCTTCGCCGGTGGCGAGGTCTTCCGCTCCGGCGTCGCGTACCGCCGGGGGCTCGGCAAGGTCTTCTACTTCTCGCCGGGCGACCAGGAGTACCCCGTGTACCACCACCCGGACATCCAGCGCGTGCTGTCGAACGCCGCCGGGTGGGCAGCCCCGGTGTCCGAGCGCCGCGAACTGACCGCCGACCCCCACCCGCGGGACTGGTTCCTGTCGGACGATGGGGGTAGACAGGTCGGGTGACCAACCATCTCGACGGTGCGCACAGGCGCACCGCGGTGATCGAGGCGCTCGCCATCTTGGGATCAGGACCCGAGGAGCGCTTCGACCGCATCACCCGCATGGCCCACGAGGCGTTCGACGTCCCGTTGACCTTCCTCAACCTCGTCCACCACGACCTCGTCACCACGCAGTCGACCTTCGGCTGGCACCAGGGATCGAGTGTCCCCGCCAGCGAGCAGTTCTGCGCGTCGACCGTACTCACCCGCGAACCGATGGTGATCCCGGACGCGTCGCTCGACGCCCGGTTCGCGCACACGGCGGCGGTGGCGGAGCACGGCATCCGGTTCTACGCGGGCGCACCGTTGACCATGGTCGACGGCACCCGGGTGGGCACGCTGTGCCTGATGGACGCGGTGCCGCGCACGTTCTCGCCGGACGACGTCGCCCTGCTGGGTGACCTGGCACGGTGGGCGGAGCGCGAGCTCGGCGTCGCCATCGACCGCGGACGGGTCCGTCGGGTGCTCGACGGCCTGGTGCCGGACCCGGTCGCGGTGCCGGGGTGGGACCTCGACGTCCTGGTGGCCCAGCACGACGACGGCGGGGGTGACGTCGCCGACTGGCGCGTCGCACCGGACGGTGCCCTGCACGTCACCGTCGGCCGGGTGAGCGCGGCCGGCCCGGCGTCGGGCCTGCTCGCCGCGGCGGTCCGCGGTGCCGTGGCGGCACGGACCGGTTCGGCCATGTCGGACGCGATCGTCGGCCTGGAGGCGCAGGTCACCGCCGACCTGTCGGCTGCGGCCGCCGTCGGCTCGCTCTTCCACCTGCGGCTCGACCCGACGTCGGGTCACGTCGACTTCGGCGACGCCGGCCACGGCCTGGCGGTGCTCGTCCCCGCCGACGGTCCGGCTCGCGTCCTGCACCCGCTCGACCTGCCGCTCGGGCTGCAGCCGGAGTCGATCCCGCGGTCGCCCGGGGCGCTCGACCTGGAACCCGGAGACCGGCTGGCGATCTGCACCCAGGGCGTCCTGACGCTGGACGGGCTCCGGCACCTGGACGACCTCGCCGCGCTGGTGCGCTCGGCTCCGGACGGCGCCACGGCGGTCGAACGGGTGCGCACGGCGATCCCGACGGACGCCGCGGTCGACGTCACGCTGGTGGTGCTCACACGGCACTGAGCGAGATCCGCCGCCCGCGGTGGATCAGGAGCGGAAGCGGTCCGGCCGCGGGCGCGGGGTTCCGGTCAGCGCGACCACGAGCAGCGTGGCGAGCAGGGCGAACCCGGCGAGCTCGATGCCCAGGCCGGCGAGCTGCCAGTACGCGCTGCCGACGTGCTGCGGCTGCGTGATCGACTCCGGCCACCACGACTCGATGAGCGGGAACGAGCCGGGGAACGGATCGAGGCCGAACACGACGAGGCCACCGAGCAGCAGGACGACCCCGAGGCCGGCCATCGCCCCACGGGACCGGCGGAGCATGTGCACCACGAGAGCCGCACCCATGCCGGCGAGCCCGACGACGGCGAGCAGGAACGCGAGCACCACGATGGTCTGCGGCGCGAGCGCGACCCAGTCCAGCACCGCGATCGGCAGCAGCAGCCACCGTCCCGTCCGTGCCCAGCGCGCAGGGTTCCGCCATCCGTCCATGGCGACCGACCGTAGGGCACCCGGCCGAACGCCTGCCGAATGCGGCCAGTGGACCCCGGCGGCAGTGTGCGCTGACTACGATCGGACCCCATGACGCAGGACCGACCGACCCGGCAACAGCGGTCGCTCGCGACCCGCACGGCGATCATCGAGGGCGCGGCCGCGGAGTTCGACGAACGCGGGTACGTCGGTGCCTCGATGGACGGCATCGCCGAACGCATCGGGATGACCAAGGGTGCGCTGTACTTCCACTTCACGTCGAAGGCCGACATGGCCGGGGCCGTCGTCGCCGAGCAGCACGCGATCTCCCGCCGGTACGGCGAGGCCGCGGTGGCCCGGGGCACCACCCCGCTCGAGTCGATCATGTGGCTGTGCCAGGGGCTCGCGGTCCAGATGACGTCCGAGGTCGTCGTGAGCGCCGGGGTGCGGCTGTCGACCGACGTGGCCGCGAGCGACGTCGCGCGGCAGGACCCGTACACCGACTGGACCACGGTGGTCGCTGGGTTCGCACGGCAGGCCGTCGAGGTGGGCGAGCTCGACCAGCGGTGGGACCCGGACCTGGTCGGCCGGGTCGTCGTCCGCGCCTACACCGGCGTGCAGACCGTCTCGGACGTGATGACCCGCCGGGCCGACCTGTTCGCGGGCCTGCGGGAACTCTGGACGGTCCTGCTGGACGCGTTCGTCACCGAACGGCTGCGTCCGGAGATCCCGCGGCTCGTCGCGCTCATCGCTCCGGAGTGACGCGGGTCCCCCCAGGGAAACACCCACGTCACCTCGCCTCTGAGACTAGCGAGAAGGGTGTCGCGCCACCGGCCCCAGTTCGCGGGCGTGTGTCCGGCGGCCCACTAGCCTGACGCCGTGCCCACACCCGCTGCCGAGGTCGACGTCGACGTCCCGCTCGTCCGGGCCCTGCTGCGCGACCAGCACCCAGACCTGGCCGGGCTCGGGCTCCAGGTCGTCGCGAACGGCTGGGACAACGTGGTGCTGCGCCTGGGTGACGACCTGGCCGTCCGGGTCCCCCGTCGGGAGCTGGCCGCACGCCTCGTCGAGCACGAACAGCGCTGGTTGCCGGACATCGCCGCCCGGGTCGGATCGGTCGTCCCGGTGCCGGCCCCGGTGCGTACCGGCCGCCCCGCCCTCGGGTACCCGTGGTCGTGGAGCATCGTGCCGTGGCTGCCCGGCACCGCGATCGGTGAACGGGCGGCCGGGGTCCCCGTCGCCGAGGCGCTCGCCGCGTTCGTCGGACTCCTGCACGTCCCCGCCCCGGACGAGGCCCCGGCGAATCCGTTCCGTGCGGTGCCGCTCGCGTCGCGGAGCGAGGCCGTGCTGGCGCGACTCGACGACCACGGCGTGCACCGGGCCGGAGAGCTGGCCACGCTGTGGCGGACCGCAGCGGCCGTGCCCACGCACGCCGGGCCTCCCGTCTGGGTGCACGGCGACCTGCACCCCTTCAACCTGCTCGTCGACCCGTCGGACGGTGTCGACCGTCTGTCGGCCGTGATCGACTTCGGGGACGTCACCGCGGGCGACCCGGCCGTCGACCTGGCCACCGCCTGGCTGACGCTCGACCCGCCGGGGCGGCGCGCGTTCCGCGCGCGCGTCGCGGCCCCGGAGGCCACCTGGCTGCGCGCACGCGGGTGGGTGGTCGCGCTCGCGTCCGCGCTGGCGACCGCCGACGAACGCGCCTTCCGGAGCGTCGCGCGACGGAGCATCGACGCGGTGCTGGACGACTGAGTCCCCGCGGGGCTATCGTGACCGCACCATCCGTGCACAGCCGATCGGAGGGGCCGCCATGACCCTCGAGCTCCGCGTCCAGCACGACGTCGCCACCGACGCCTCCCCCGCCCCCGTCCGACCCGAGCGACGCGGTCTCCGCGGCCTGCTCGACCGTCTGTCCGACCGCCGCGCCGCCGCCCGCGCGCGACGGGTCGACGACCGGGTGCGCGAACTCGGGGAACTCGTCCACCTGCTCTCCGACGCCCGCGCCGTCGTCGAACGCGGGTGGGTCCAGCACGCCTGGTTCGCCTACCTCGACGAGCACGGCCGTGAGCGCAAGGCCTCCAGTGCCGCCGCGATGGACGTGCAGGGCCGGCCGCTCGTCGGTGCCTGCCTGGTCGGCGCGGTCGTGGCCGCCGCCGGCGGGCCGCACGCGGTCCACGCGCCGCGGGTGCAGCACGCGCTCGACGTCGTGTGGCACGCCCTCGCCCGCGACGAGGGTGCGCCCGTGCTGTGGTGCCCCGCGCCGGACATCCGGATGGGCCGGGTGCGTGACCTGACGAGCTGGAACGACGCCCCGGCACGCACCGGCGCCGAGGTCGCCGGGCTGCTGCTGACGGCCGAACGGGTCGCCGTGCAGGAGTCGACGCGCCTGCAGGAGCTCCGGGTGGCACGATCGGGGGCATGAGCGACGTCGAAGCGGTCCCCGAGGTGCACCCCGCGAGCACCAGCACCCTGGCCGCGAGCGGCAACGCCCTGCTGTCGGACGAAGGGTCCACGCGGAACCCCGACGGCGCGACGGCCGCGGACGGCGCGGTCGCCGACGCCGCTGCCGCCGACGCCGCGGTGAAGCGGACGCTGCACCGGTACCTGCAGAAGCACCGCGCGGCCCTGCTGGCCAAGCTCGACGGGCTCGCGGAGCGGCAGGCCCGCTGGCCGGTGACGCCGACGGGCACGAACGTCCTCGGGCTGGTGAAGCACGTCGCCGGGGTGCAGGCCGGCTACTTCGGCGAGGTGTTCGGGCGGCCGTTGCCGGACCAGCCCGCCTGGCTCGAGTCGGAGGACGGCGAGGACATGTACGCCTCGCTCGACGAGACCATGGCCGACATCGTGGCCTTCCACCACCGGAGTGCCGCCCACGCCGACGCCACGATCGAAGCGCTCGACCTCACCGCCACCGGGACCGTGCCGTGGTGGCCGGAGGGGCACCGGGACGTCACCCTGCACCGGATCCTGGTGCACATGGCGTACGAGACCGCCCGGCACGCGGGTCACGCCGACATCGTGCGCGAGATGCTCGACGGCCTGGCCGGCGACGGCGACGGCAACCTGGCCGACAAGTCCCCGGAGGAATGGGTCCGGTGGCGTGAGCAGCTCGTCGACATCGCGGAGCGAGCCGGGTTGCGTGACCTCGACGCATAGCCGAGCAGGCAGACCGATCGTTACCGTTCTCCCAGGCTCACCCTGGTAAACCCCCGCTGACCAGGGGTTGTCCTCCTCGCAACCGCAAGGGAAACCGTCGTACAGGCGGGGCTGCGTTGTACAACCGGTCCGGCTGTTGCATAGCTTTGGCCGAGCTCGTGCCCCGATCTGTGGGCAGTTCAGCCGACCGGAAGGGGAGCGCCCACCCGTGTTCCAGTACGTCGTGGAGCGATGGAACCAGATCTGGTTCGCATCGTGGCAGCACTTCTCACTGGTCGTCCAGTGCGTCGTCCTCGCCACGGTCATCGCCGTGGTGCTCGCCACACTCGTCTACCGCAGCCCGCGCCTGACCGCGTTCGCGAACGGGGTGTCGGCCATCGGCCTCACCCTGCCGTCCTTCGCCGTCATCGGCCTGCTCATCGTCCCGCTCGGGTTCGGCGTCCTGCCGTCGGTCGTGACGGTCGTCTTCTTCGCCGCGCTGCCGATCCTGCGCAACGCGGTCGTCGGTCTCGCTGAGATCCCGCCCGCCGTCGTCGAGTCGGCGCGCGGCATCGGCATGAGCCGGTTCCGCACCCTGCTGCAGGTCGAACTGCCGATGGCGTGGCCGATCATCCTGAGCGGCGTCCGCGTGGCCGCGCAGATGGTGATGGGCATCGCCGCCATCGCCGCCTACGCCCTCGGTCCCGGGCTCGGTGGCTTCATCTTCTCCGGGCTGTCCCGCCTCGGCGGCGCCAACGCCCTGTTCTCCGTCGTGGTCGGGGTGGTCGGCGTCGTCCTGCTCGCCCTGGTCCTCGACCTGCTCCTCATCGGCCTCGGCCGCCTGACCATCTCGAGAGGTATCCGTGTCCAGCACTGACTCCGCCACCACCACCGCGCCCGACGGGGACGTCACCGGGCGCAGCATCCTGCTCGACGAGGTCACCAAGCGGTACCCCGGGCAGTCGAAGCCCGCCGTCGACGGCATCACGCTCGAGATCCCGGCCGGCAAGATCGTCATGCTCGTCGGCCCGTCCGGCTGCGGCAAGACGACGACCCTCAAGATGATCAACCGCCTGATCGAGCCCACGCAGGGCCGGATCGTCGTCGGCGACGACGACGTCACGGGCATCGACGGTGACGAGCTCCGCCGCCGCATGGGCTACGTGATCCAGGCCGGCGGTCTCTTCCCGCACATGACGGTCGCGGCGAACATCGCGATCGTGCCGAAGATGCTCGGCTGGTCGAAGGAGAAGATCGCGGCGCGCGTCGACGAGCTGCTCGACCTGGTCTCGCTCGACCCCGACACCTACCGCGACCGATTCCCCCGCGAACTCTCCGGTGGCCAGCAGCAGCGCGTCGGCGTGGCCCGTGCGCTCGCGGCGGACCCGCCCGTCCTGCTCATGGACGAGCCGTTCGGTGCGGTCGACCCGATCACCCGCCAGCGCCTGCAGGACGAGCTCCTGCGGATCCAGGAGGAACTGCACAAGACGATCGTCATCGTCACGCACGACTTCGACGAGGCCGTGAAGCTCGGCGACTGGATCGTCATCTTCACCGAGGGCGCGCACATCGTGCAGTACGACACCCCTGAGCGGATCCTGGCCGAGCCGGCGAACGAGTTCGTCGAGAACTTCATCGGTTCCGGTGCGGGCCTGAAGCAGCTCACGCTGAACCGCGTGCGCGACGTCGAGGTCGAGTCGGCCGTGACGTGCTCCCCCGGCGAAGAGGTCAAGGCCGTGCTGCAGCGGATGAACGAGGCCGGCGGGCACCAGCACGCCGTCGTCGTCGACCACCGCCAGCGCCCGATCGGGTGGCCGTCGCGCCGCCAGCTCGAGCGTCTCGACCGCATCCCGGACGGCGTCGAGCCCGGCCTGCCGGTCGTGGGCGAGGCCGCGACCCTCAACGACGCGCTCGACACCATGCTCGTCTCGAGCGCCGGCGCCGCGCTCGTCACCGGTCGTCGTGACGCGTTCCGCGGGGTCATCACCGTCGAGACCGTGATGGAGGCGATCACCCGCTCCCGCGCGACCGCCGCAGGCGACCAGGCCTACACGCCGGTCGGCACGAACACGAACCCGATCGAGACCATGCCGTCGTCACCGGTGTCGGCGATGCCCACCGGAGAAGACCTGTGAGCGCAGTCGCCACTGCCGGCCCCGCCACCGGTGCGAGCACCTCGTGGAAGGGCCTGCTGTTCCAGCCTATCGCGATCCTGGTCGTCCTGGCCGGCTTCGCGGTGTGGCTCGCGACGGCGGACCTGACCCCGACGGAGCGCACGACGCTCAACCCGGCGGACATCCTGGCCCTGACCGGCCAGCACCTCGTGCTGACCCTGCAGTCGACGGTCCTGGTGCTCGTGATCGGCATCCCGCTGGGCGTCGTGCTCACCCGCGGGCCGCTGCGCCGGGCGAGCCCGTACGTGCTCGCCGTCGCGAACTTCGGGCAGGCGGCCCCGGCCGTCGGCCTCATCGTGCTGCTCGCCGCCTGGCTCGGCCTGAACAGCTCGTCCGCCGTCATCGCGCTCGTGCTCTACGCGATCCTGCCGGTGCTCCGGAACACCATGATCGGCGTGCAGAGCGTCGACGCCCGACTGGTCGAGGCCGGTCGCGGCATGGGGATGAGCGCCTTCAGCGTGCTGATGCGGGTCGAACTGCCGCTCGCGGTGCCCGTGATGCTCTCGGGCATCCGGACCGCCCTCGTGCTGCTCGTCGGCACGGCGAGCCTCGCGACCTTCGTCGGTGCGGGCGGACTCGGTCTGCTCATCACGACGGGCGTGACGCTGTTCCTGCCGAAGGTGCTCGTCTCGGGGGCCCTGCTCGTCGCCCTGCTCGCCCTCTCCATCGACTGGCTCGGCCGCGTGGTCGAGACGGTCGCACGACCGAAGGGACTCCGATGACCCGCCGCACCCGCAGCACCACCCGCACCCGCACCCGGGTCGGAGCCGCCGCGTTCGTCGCCGGTGCCACCGCCCTCGTCCTGACCGGGTGCGGTCTGCAGCCCGCGACGTCGTTCGTGCCCGAGGCCGGCGCCGGCTCCATCCAGCGCATCGACGACCTGCCGGCCGGCGCCCACATCACCGTGACGTCGAAGAACTTCACCGAGCAGCTCGTGCTCGGCAAGATCGCCGTGCTCGCCGCCAAGGCCGCCGGGTTCGACGTCACCGACGAGACGAACGTGCCCGGCAGCGTCGCGGTCCGTGAGCTGATGACCTCGCACGCGGCCGACTTCACGTACGAGTACACCGGCACCGCCTGGCTGACCTTCATGGGTCACACGAAGGGGATCCCGGACAAGACCGAGCAGTGGACGGCGGTGAAGAAGGAGGACGCCGGCAACGGGCTGACGTGGCTCGAACCGGCGCCGATGAACAACACCTACGCGTTCGCCGTCCGCAACGAGGCCGTCAAGGAGCTCGGGGACGTCAAGACGCTCTCCGACATCACCAAGCTGCCGGTCGACCAGCGCACGTTCTGCGTGGAGTCGGAGTTCAACTCCCGTGCCGACGGCTTCAAGCCGATGCTCAAGAAGTACGGCTTGGAGCTCGGCGGTTCGGGGTCGAACGGGGTGCCGAGCAGCAACGTGAGCATCCTCGACACCGGCACGGTCTACACGGCCACCGACCGCGGCAAGTGCAACTTCGGTGAGGTCTTCACCACCGACGGCCGCATCAAGTCGCTCGGGCTGACGGTGCTCGAGGACGACAAGGGCTTCTTCCCGGCGTACAACGTCGCGCCCGTCATCGACTCGAAGACGCTCAAGGAGTACCCGCAGCTCGAGGGGATCTACGACCAGATCTCGCCGAAGCTCACGGACGCCGTGCTGCAGGAACTCAACCGTCAGGTCGACGTCGAGGGGCGTGAGCCGGCCGACGTCGCCTTCGACTGGATGGTCAAGGAGGGCTTCATCACGAAGCCCTGACCGTTCTCGACGCACCCACCGACGGACGGGAGGCGCGGTGCCAGCTGGCACCGCGCCTCCCCTGCGTTCAGGGTCGCGTCTCAGGCCGCGGCGATGCGCGCAGCCGTGTCGCGGATCGACGCGACCACCGCAGCCCGCACCTGCTCCGGGTCGGAACCCTCGTGCCGAGCGGCACTGCGGAGGCCCGTCATGCACATGCCGAGCAGCATCTCGGCCGCCTGCGGGGTCGCCGCCTCGGGGCCCCAGGCCGGGTCGCGCTCGAGGATCGTGCGCACGGCGCCGGTCATCGCCTCGGCAACGGTGGTCATCCGCGCGACCTGCCGACGCATCAGCTGCGGGAACCGCACGATCACGGCCTTGCGCTCGACGCGCTCGTGCTCGTCGCCGAACGACGACCCGAACACCAGGAACGCCAGGTCGACGACGGCCTGCGCTGCAGGCTCCCCCGCGACGGTCGCCAGGTGCGCCTCGAGGGTGGCGGGTTCGAGGTCGAGCTCGGTGTGCCCGAGGACCGCGTCCTCCTTGCTCTCGAAGTAGTTGAAGAACGTCCGCGGGGAGACGTCGGCCCGCGCGGCGATCTGCTCGATCGTGGTGCCGTCGACGCCCTGCTCGAGGGCCAGGGACCGAGCCGCCTCGGCGATGCGGTTGCGGGTCTCGATGCGCTTGCGGTCACGGAGACCGAGTTCTGACGGCGTCGCGGAGTCGGGCATGAGCCCGACTGTAACCGGAACGTCACATGATCTACAGCAAACGCAAACTTGCAGTCGTGCATCGGACACTACGGTGAACCCATGACCACTCCCGTGCTCGAGGCCCGTGACCTCGCCAGAACCTACGGCCGCGGCGCGACGCGGTTCGACGCGCTCAAGGGGGTGTCGCTGGCGGTGCACCAGGGCGAGAGCCTGGCGATCGTCGGAAAGTCGGGCTCCGGCAAGTCGACGCTGATGCACCTGCTCGCACTGCTCGACAAGCCGTCGGCCGGACAGGTGCTGCTCGACGGCACCGACGCGGCGACGCTCGGTGCGCGGCAGGTCAACCGAACCCGGAACAGCACCTTCGGGTTCGTGTTCCAGCAGTTCTTCCTCACGCCGAAGACCTCGGTGCTCGACAACGTCGTGCTCCCGCTCAAGATCGCCGGTGTCTCCGGAGCCGAGCGGAAGCGCCGGGGCATGGCGGCCCTCGATGCGCTCGGGTTGGCCGACAAGGCGAAGAACGACGCCAACGACCTGTCCGGCGGCCAGAAGCAGCGCGTGGTCATCGCCCGGGCGCTGGTCGGTGAGCCGAGCGTGATCTTCGCCGACGAGCCGACCGGCAACCTCGACACGAACACCGGACAGGTGGTCGAGGACATGCTGTTCGGGCTGCAGCGCGAGCGGGGGATCACGCTCGTCGTGGTCACGCACGACGAAGAGCTCGCCGCGCGCTGCGACCGCAGCGTGAACGTCCGCGACGGCCTGATCGTCGGCGGACCCGACGACGTGGTCGACGCGTCTGCCACGCACGGAAGGCACTCCGCATGAACTTCCTCGACCTCCTGCGCACCGCGGTCTCGAACACCTTCCGCTCGAAGCTGCGCACGACCCTGACCGTCATCGCGATCTTCATCGGCGCCTTCACGATCACGCTCACGTCGGCGATCGGCACGGGCGTCAGCAACTACATCGACAGCCAGGTCTCCTCGATCGGCGACACCGGTTCGCTGACCATCACGAAGGCGGTCGACAGCACCTCGACCGACAGCGGCCCGGCGAAGTACGACCCGGACGAGTCCGGCCAGAGCGTCGACCGCGGCCCGGCGTCGTTCTCGTACCTGTCGCAGTCCGACGTCGACGCGATCAAGAAGACGGACGGCATCAAGAGCCTCCGCCCCGCGGTCGCCCTCGCACCGAAGTACGCCGAGTACGGGGAAAAGGGCAAGTACGTCGTGTCGCTCACGGCCAACGCCGGCGAGCTCGACGCCGACCTGGCGAGCGGCAAGCAGCTCGACGACGAGACCGACGCCAACCAGGTGATGCTGCCGACGGACTACCTGAAGAACATGGGCCTCGGCAGCGCTTCGGCCGCCGTCGGCAAGGAGCTCACGATCGCCGTCGACGACTACCAGGGCAAGCCGCACACGCTCACCGCCACAGTCGTCGGGGTGCAGAACGAGTCGCTGTTCGGCAGCGGTGCCGGGGCGAACGCCGCACTGACCGACGCCATGCAGGCCGCGCAGGAGATCGGCAAGCCCGACTCGATAGCGACGTCCTACGCCAGCGCCACCGCGACGCTCGACACCGACGCCTCCGTCACCACGGTCAAGAAGTCCCTGGCCGACGACGGGTTCCTCGGTCAGACCATCCAGGACCAGCTCGGTCAGTTCCAGACCGTCATCAGCGGCATCGTCGGGGTCCTGAACGCCTTCGCCGTGATCGCGCTCGTCGCCGCCGGCTTCGGCATCATCAACACCCTGCTCATGAGCGTGCAGGAGCGCACCCGCGAGATCGGCCTGATGAAGGCGATGGGCATGGGTGGTGGCAAGGTCTACACGCTGTTCTCGCTCGAGGCGGTGTTCATCGGGTTCCTCGGCAGTGCCATCGGCGCCGGGGTCGCGATCCTGCTCGGCACCGGGATCTCGAACGTCCTGGCCGGCACGCTCCTCAAGGACCTGCCGGGGCTGCAGATCATGCAGTTCGCGCCGGGCTCCGTCGCCACGATCATCCTCGTCGTGATGTTCATCGCGTTCCTGGCGGGCACCCTGCCGGCACGACGAGCGGCACGGCAGAACCCGATCGAGGCGCTCCGGTACGAGTGACAGGCAGGGGTGCCTAGTGTCTGGACGGTGACGACGTTCGGACGCGACCTCGGTGACGGCTACACGCTGACGCTGCGCGACCTGACGACGGTCGACCCGGTGCTCGCACTCGTGCACGCCAACACCGATCGTCTGCGGGCCGCCGAGCCCTGGGCGTGGGACCCCCAGACCCGCGAGGCCATCGCCCTGCACACCGAGCGGCTGCTCGGTCAGTTCGCGATGGACCGCGCGCTGCCCTGCGTCATCCGGGCGGACGACCGCATCGTCGGGGTGGCCTCGCTGACGTTCGATCCGTACCTGGGCCAGGCATCGCTCGGCTACTGGGTGGACGCCGGACAGGAGGGCCGTGGTGTCGTCCGGCGGGCCGCCACCGTGCTGATCGGGGTCGCCCGGGCGCGCGGGTCCGCACGGATGGAGATCCGGACGGCGGTCGACAACGCGCGGAGCCGGGGGCTCGCCGAGCGGCTCGGCTTCGCGCATGAGGGCACCCTGCGAGGCGCGCTGCCCCTCGGCCCCGAGCGTGTTGACGTCGCCGTGTACGGCCTGCTGCTCTGACGCCCGTCGCCGTCGTGCAGGCCGCCGGCCGCGGCCGACGGCCGCTGGCCGCTGGCCGCGCTCCCGGTGTGCCGCAGCGCCGCACAACCAAAGCCCATCCGAACCGCGCCGACCGCCGGTTCGACGGCACTTCGGTTGTGCGCGGCGCGTCGGCACCGGGTGCCCGCGCGACCGTCGTGCAGGCCGACCGACACCGGTCGCCGGTATCGTCGGAGCATGGCTTTGTTCGGACGACGCAACCCCGACGTGCGCGATCGACCCATCAGCCAGGTCGAACTGAAGCGGGCGGTC
This sequence comes from Curtobacterium sp. MCBA15_005, assembly GCF_001864855.1. Taxonomy (NCBI): domain Bacteria; kingdom Bacillati; phylum Actinomycetota; class Actinomycetes; order Micrococcales; family Microbacteriaceae; genus Curtobacterium; species Curtobacterium sp. MCBA15_005. Next base: position 258,658 of record NZ_MJGL01000009.1, on the reverse strand, counting down.
GACGAGGGCTTCCTCATCGCGAAGGCCGCCGTCACCATCGCGGTGGCCAACCGCATCATCACGAACGCCCTCCGTGACCAGGGGTACTTCGACCACGCGCTCATCGCCGAGGCCACGCGCGAGGAACTCCACCGCATGGCCGAGGAACAGCGGGGCGACGCCGCACGCATGCGGGAGATCCGCTCCACCTCGAGCAAGCAGAAGGGCCGTTCCCGCCACCAGCACGACTACCGGCGGGGCGACGACCTGAAGCTCCGGATGCGCGAGGCCACCTACGAGCAGCTCGCCACCATGCTCGACAAGCGGCGCGACGACCAGCACTTCGTCGACGGCATCGTGCTCGCCGCGCGGGCCCGCGCCTGGGACGACATCGGCACCACCGTCGTCGGACGCCTCGGTTGGGCGCAGCGCCCGGCGGACGACTACGAGATCGGCCGCGACGACCGGCTGCAGCAGATGCTCGACGAGGACTTCGCCGAGTTGCTCGCCGAGCACCCCGTCGGATCGACCCCGGTCGACGCCGACGAGCCCGACGACGCCGACGGTGACCAGGACGAGTCGGACCCCGCTGATCCCGACACCTCGCGCACCTGACCGGTACTTGATATACCGCCTCGACTTCGATATGCTCATCGAGTAACGCCCCAGGACCATTCGGCTCGCCGGACTCCTGGGGCGATTGCTGTCTCAGAGGCGATTGCTGTCTCAGAGGAGTGCGACGAGGGGCGCGATGATCGATCCAGCCACGCTGCAGGCACTCCCGAGGCTGCTCAGCGCAGCGCGTTTCGACCGGTACGCGGCCCGCTACGACGGCCGTACCGACCTCGCTGCCCGGCTCTACGCCTGGAACTCAGAGATCGCGTCGGCGTTCTGGGGTCCCGTCGGTTGCCTCGAAGTGTTCGTCCGGAACGCGCTCCACGACGAACTCCGCCGGGGGCGTCGTGACGACTGGTGGAACGACGCCGCAGTCCACCTGCTGGAACGCGAACGCCGAGCGGTCGATGACGCCACTCGGACCCTGCGTCGACGGGGCTTCGCCGATCCCGAACCGGATCCGGTGGTCGCCGCGACGAGCTTCGGTTTCTGGGTCGGCCTCACCGATGCGGGCGTCCCCCGAGACCCGATCTGGAGCTACGAGACGACGCTCTGGCAGCCGCGGCTCGTACACGCGTTCCCCGGCCTGGGAGCGGTCCGACGCAAGCAGCTGCACCGGCGACTCGATGCGGTGCGCAGGTTCCGGAACCGGCTCGCCCACCACGAACCGATCCACAACGCGCCGTTGGCGGCCATCCGCGACGACATCGTCGCGATCGCCGGAGCGATCGATCCCGACGCAGCGGCCTTCATCACCGGTGCGCACCGTATCGACGACGTGCTGGCTCGGAAGCGGATGGCGGTGTCGACAGGCGCTTCGGTGATCTGACCGACACCACACGCAGTCACGAGTCCCTAGGCTCGGTGCATGGTTGATGCGGTGGTCGTCGGAGCGGGACCGAACGGGCTCGCGGCAGCGGTGACGCTCGCACGCGCCGGACTGTCGGTCGAGGTCGTCGAACGGAACGACACGATCGGCGGCGGCGCCCGCACGGCCGAGCTCACCCTTCCCGGCTTCCTGCACGACGTCTGCTCCGCCGTGCACCCGATGGCCCTGCAGTCGGAGTTCTTCCGGCTCTTCCGGATGGAAGAGCGCATCGAACTCCGCCTGCCCGAGGTGCAGTATGGCCACCCGCTCGACGGCGGCCGCGCCGGCATCGCCTACCAGGACCTCGACCGCACCGCCGCCGAGCTCGGGGCCGACGGTCCGGCCTTCAAGCAGCTGATGGCCCCGCTGGCGGAGAACGCCGGCCAGGTCGCCGACTTCGCGACCGACGCGCTGCTGCACGTGCCGCGGCACCCCCTGACCGTCCTGCGCTTCGGCCTGCGGGCGCTCGAGCAGGGCACCGCCGCGTGGAACCTGCGCTTCCGCGGTGAGGCCGCCCCGGCGATGGTGTCCGGCGTCGCCGCGCACTCGATCCAGCACCTGCCGTCCCTGTCCACCGCGGCGGCGGCACTGTCGCTCGGCTCGTACGCGCACGCCCGCGGTTGGCCGGTGCCGATCGGCGGCAGCCAGGCGATCGTCGACGCGCTCGCCGCCGACCTCGTCGCGCACGGCGGCCGCATCGTCACCGGGCAGGAGGTCCGGTCGCTCGGTGACCTCACCCCGGCGAAGGCGGTGCTGTTCGACACGAGCGTGCCGGGCATGCTCCGGATCGCGGGCAAGCAGATCCCGACGCCGAAGCGCGGGGCGCTGCGTCGCTTCCGGTTCGGCAACGCGGCGGCGAAGGTCGACTTCGCGCTGTCCGACCCGGTGCCGTGGACCAACGAGTCGCTGCGGAAGGCCGGGACCGTCCACATCGGCGGGACCCGCCAGGAGATCGCGGCGGCGGAACGGGCGGTGGCGCACGGGCAGCACGCCGAGCGCCCGTACGTGCTCGGGGCGGAGCCGACCGTGGTGGACCCGACCCGGGCACCGGCCGGTAAGCACGTCTTCTGGGCCTACGCGCACGTCCCCGCGGGGTCGGACGTCGACCCGACCGAGGCCGTCACCCGCCAGATCGAGCGGTTCGCGCCGGGGTTCCGCGACACGATCCTGTCGTCGAGCTCTCGCACCGCCGTGCAGATGGGCGAGTACAACCCGAACTACGTCGGTGGCGACATCGCCGCCGGTGCCGCGAGCTTCTGGCAGCTCGTCAAGCGCCCCGTCCTGTCCAGCAACCCGTGGCGGATGGGCGGCGGCATGTACCTGTGCTCCGAGTCCTCCGCGCCCGGCCCCGGCGTGCACGGGATGGCCGGGTGGCACGCGGCGAAGAGCGCACTCCGGCACACCTTCGGCCTGCCGGAGGACGTCGACCTCACCCCGGAAGGCTGATCACCATGGCGAAGAACGTCCGCATCCTGCACTGCCGTCCCGAAGCCGTCTTCGACGTGCTCGGCGACGGGTGGCTCTACACGACCTGGGTGGTCGGGGCCTCGCGCATGCGCCAGGAGGAGTCCGACTGGCCGCAGGTCGGTACCCACCTGCACCACTCGTTCGGCGCGTGGCCGATCGTCATCAACGACGTCACGACGTCGCTGGTGTGGGAGCCGCCGCACCGCATGGTCATCCAGCCGAAGGGCTGGCCCATCGGCGAGGCCCGCGTCGAACTGACGGTCGAACCGCACCGGCACGGCAGCAAGGTCACGATCACCGAGAACGCGGTGGCCGGGCCGGGTTCGTACGTGCCCGACTTCCTCATGCAGCCGCTCATCTGGATCCGCAACCGCGAGACGCTCCGCCGCCTCGAGTGGGTGGCCGTCGGGCGCGCGGCCAACGCCTGAGACGTCCCCCGAGACGGACGGGAGGCCCGTGGCGGCGCCGCCACGTGCCTCCCGTCCGCCCTGTGGGTGCGTCGACTACTCGACGCGCGAGAACTCGCTGGCCCGCGCCACCTGGTCGTCGGTCAGGGCGACGCCCGTGTACCGCTCGAACTGGCGCGCCGCCTGCAGGGCGATGACCTCGGCGCCGGTGATGACGTGCTTGCCGGTGTCCCGGCCTGCCCGCACGAGCGGGGTCTCCGACGGGAACGCGACCACGTCGAAGACGGTGTGCGCCGCCTCGATCCGTTCCGGCGCGAAGGCGAGTGCGTCCTGCTGGTCGCCGCGCATGCCGAGCGGGGTGACGTTGACGACCAGGTCGGTCTCCCCCGCCTCATGCTCGTCGGCCACCCAGTCGTAGCCGTACTGCGACGCGAGGGCCGGGCCGGTCTGCTCGTTGCGGGCGACGACCGTCAACCGGTCGAAGCCGGCACCGCGGAACGCCGCCGTGACGGCCTTGGCCATGCCGCCCGAGCCGCGGAGCAGCACGCGCGAAGCCGGGTCGACCTCGTGGGACCCGAGCAGGGCGGCGATCGCCTCGTAGTCGGTGTTCGACGCGGTGAGCACGCCGTCGTCGTTCACGACCGTGTTGACCGACTGGATCGCGGCGGCGGAGTCCTCGATGTGGTCGACCAGCGGGATGATCGCCTCCTTGAAGGGCATCGACACGGAGCAACCGCGGATCCCGAGCGCACGGATGCCGGCGACGGCGCCGGGCAGGTCGGTCGTGGTGAACGCCTTGTACAGGAAGTTGAGGCCGAGCTCGTCGTACAGGTAGTTGTGGAACCGGGTGCCGATGTTGCTCGGTCGCGCGGCCAGCGACATGCAGACCTGCATGTCCTTGTTCAGGATGGGCATGCCCCCAGTCTCGCACCCTCTCGCTTTCGCGTCCTCGCAGGGATGGAGCGGTCCACGCAGACCGGGTACCGCGCGCCGGGGTAGCGTCGGTGCCGATGACTGAGATCCCGGAGACCATGCGCGCTGTCCGCTTCGACGAGTGGGGTGACCGATCGGTCCTGCACGTCGCCGAGGTGCCCGTTCCCGAGGTGACGCCCGGGCGGGTGCTCGTCCGCGTCCGCGCCGCGGGCATCAACCCCGGTGAGTCCGCCATCCGCCAGGGTGCGTTCGGCGGCGACCTGCCGTCCGGGCAGGGCACCGACTTCGCCGGCATCGTGGTGGCCGTCGGGGCCGAGGTCGACGGCGTCGACGAGGGCGAAGAGGTCATCGGCTGGTCGTGGGACCGCGCGAGCCAGGCTGAGTACGTCTCCGTGCCGGCCGTCCAGGTCGTCCAGAAGCCACGCCTGCTCGACTGGACCGTGGCGGGTGGCCTCGACGTCATCGCGACCACCGCGGCCGCAGCCGTCCGTGCGGTCGACCCGCGTCCGGGCGAGACCGTCGTGGTGTCCGGTGCCGCCGGCGGGGTCGGCGGCTTCGTCACCCAGCTGCTCGCGAACGAGGGCATCGACGTCATCGCCGTCGCGTCCGAGGCGAACCACGAGTGGCTCCGTTCCAAGCGTGCACGGCCGGTCGCGTACGGCGACGGGTTGCAGGAGCGCATCGCCGAACTCGCGACGAACGGCGTCGACGCCGTCATCGACACCCACGGCGCCGAGTACGTCCGGCTCGGCATCGCCCTCGGGGTGCCGGTCGACCGCATCGAGACGATCATCGCGTTCGACGAGGCCGCCGAGGTCGGGGCGAAGGCCTCGGGCAGCGCGGACACCGCCGACCCGGAGATCCTCGGGGCGCTCGCCCTCGAGGTCGCGAACGGCGCGATCGAGGTGCCCGTCGCCGCGACCTACCCGCTCGACCGCGTGCAGGACGCCTTCGAGGAGCTCGAGCAGGGCCACACCCGCGGCAAGATCGTCCTCATCCCCTGATCCCAGCGCCGCTCAGGGCCGGTCCGGGGGTTTCCCCCACCACGCTCGGGGTGCGTCCCGGATGCGCTCGACCGGCGGCGTTGCGTAGCGTCGTCGGTATGAGCACACTCTCCCGTCCCCGCAACGGTCGTCTGCTGGCCGGCGTCTGCGCCGGTCTCGCCGACCGCTTCAACCTGTCCCGCACCCTGGTCCGGGTGGTCTGGGTCATCCTGAGCTTCTTCCCCGGGCCGCTGTGGATCGCGTACGTCGTGCTGTGGTTCGTGATGCCACCCGAGGGTGGTCGGCGGCGCTGAGGGGTCGGGGTCGCGCTGAGCACCGGTCCGTCCGGACGGGTTAGTGTGGCGGCGTGCCGGTCTCCGTCTTCGATCTGTTCAGCGTCGGTGTCGGCCCCTCGAGCTCGCACACCGTCGGCCCGATGCGGGCCGGTGCCGAGTTCGCCACCCTCGTCCGTGGCCTGCCCGTCGCGTCCGTGGTGGTCGACCTGTACGGGTCCCTCGCGTCGACCGGGCAGGGGCACGGCACCCTCGGTGCCGTCGTCGCCGGGCTCATGGGGTCACACCCGGAGACCGTCGACCCCGATGCCATGGTCGTCGCGCTCGAGGCCCTGGAACGTGACGGTGTCCTGCGGCTCGACGGCGGTGCGAGCGTGCCGTTCCGCCTCGCCGACATCGTCCTGCACCCCCTGACGATGCTCCCCCGGCACCCGAACGCCATGCGGCTGCGTGCCCGTGACGCCGCCGGGACCGATCTGGCCGACGAGACCTACTACTCGATCGGTGGCGGGTTCATCGCGCGGGACGAGGCAGCCGAGCCCGCGGCGGACGCGTCGGCTGCCGTCGCCGGTGCGGCGATCCCGGTCGACGACGCCGTGCCCCACCCGTTCTCGAGCGGCGCCGAGCTGCTCGCCGCGTGTGCCGGTTCAGGTCTGCCGATCAGCGGCGTCGCCCTGGCGAACGAGGCCGTCACCCGGACCGACGCCGAGATCCGGTCCGGACTGCTGGGCATCCACGGCGTGATGGATTCGTGCGTCGACCGTTCCGTCCGCAGAGGTGGGTGCCTGCCCGGCGGGCTCGACGTCCGCCGTCGCGCCGCCACCTGGCACGAGCAGCTCACCCGCGAGGACCCCGACCACGACCCGCTCTTCGCGATGGAGTGGGTGAACCTCGTCGCCATGGCGGTCAACGAGGAGAACGCCACCGGAGGCCGCGTCGTCACCGCCCCGACGAACGGCGCAGCCGGCATCATCCCCGCGGTCCTGTACTACGCGCTCACCTACGTGCCCACGGTCGCCGACGCCCCCGCCGCCGAACGGGACGACGCCGTCGTGCGGTTCCTGCTCACCGCCGGGGCGATCGGGTCGATCTACAAGGAACGGGCGTCGATCTCCGGCGCCGAGGTCGGCTGCCAGGGCGAGGTCGGATCCGCGGCGTCGATGGCGGCTGCGGGGCTCGCCGAGGTCCTCGGGGGCACGCCGGAGCAGGTCGAGAACGCCGCCGAGATCGCGATGGAGCACAACCTCGGGCTGACCTGCGACCCGATCGGCGGTCTGGTGCAGATCCCGTGCATCGAGCGGAACGCGATCGCGGCGAACAAGGCGATCAACGCCGCCCGGATGGCCCTGCGCGGCGACGGGGTGCACCACGTGTCGCTCGACCAGGTCGTCGAGACGATGCGGCAGACCGGGGCGGACATGTCGTCGAAGTACAAGGAGACCGCGATGGGCGGGCTCGCGGTGAACGTCCCGCTCTGCTGAGCGTCCGCTCGCGCGTCAGGCGTGCAGGAGCGTCAGCAGTCGTGCTGTCTCGGCGGCGATGGCGTCCCGGCCCGCCGACACGTACTTGCGCGGGTCGACGACGTCCGGCCGCTCGTCGAGCACGGTGCGGAGCGCACGGGTGAACAGGCCGTTCAGGTGCGTCGAGATGTTGATCTTCGTCATCCCCGCGTGCACGGCGCCGCGGAGTTCGTCGTCGGACAGGCCCGAGGACCCGTGCAGCACGAGCGGCACCGGCACCGCGGCACGGAGGCGTTCGACCAGGTCGCGGTCCACCGAGGCCTCGCGGGTCTGCATCGCGTGCGAGGTCCCCACCGCGACCGCCAGGGCATCGACCCCGGTGTCGGCGACGAACGCGGCGGCGTCGGTCGGATCGGTGCGGACGCCGGGCGCGTGCACGCCGTCCTTGCCGCCGACCTCGCCGAGCTCGGCCTCGATCGCGACACCCGCGGCGTGACACCGCGCGGCGAGCTCGCGGGTCGCTGCCACGTTGGCGGCGAAGTCCAGGTGCGAACCGTCGTACATGACCGAGTCGACGCCCAGGTCGACGCCGGCCGCCACCAGCTCAGGGTCCTCGATGTGGTCGAGGTGCACGAGGACCTCGACGTCGGCGGCACGTGCGACCGCCTGGGTCGCGGTCGTGATCGGTGCGAGGCCGCCGTGGTAGCGGACGCAGTTCTCGCTGATCTGCAGGATCACCGGCAGACCGGCCAGCTCGGCGCCGGAGACGATCGCCTCGGCGTGCTCGAGCAGCACCACGTTGAACGCACCGACCCCGCGGCGTGCCGTGCGGGCGGTGTCGAGCAGGCCGGTGAGGGCGAGGTCGGTGATCATGCGGGGGTCCTCGTTCGGTCGTGGGCGGGAGCGGGCGGGGTGGACAGGAAGCGGTGGACGTCTGCCGGGTCGACCGCGCCGGCCACCGGCTGGAGGACGGCGGCCGCCCCGTGTGCGGCGGCGGACCGCAGGGCTCGGAGCAGGGTGGCGTCGTCGGGGGCCGGGACGCTGCCGTCGGGCGCGGGGAGACCGGCACCGACGAGCACCTCGACGAGGACACCGACGAGCCCGGCGGTGGCGGCGTCACCGGCGCCGGTCGGGTTGCCCGAGACCCCGGGGACCGCCGGCACCTCGAGCACGTGCTCGGCGGTGTGGGCGGCGATGCCGTCGGATCCGCGGGACACCACGACGACCGTCGCACCGAGTCCGAGGAGCCGGAGTGCCCCGGACCGCTCGTCGTCAGTGCCCGTGGCCTCGAGCAGTTCCTCGCGGTTGGGCTTGCAGACCGTCGCGCCGGCCGAGGCGGCAGCCAGCAGCGCGGTGCCCGAGCAGTCGACCACCGAGAGCACACCGCGGTGGCGAGCGGCGGTGACCCAGCGGGCGACGACCGCGGGATCGGTGTCGCGGGGCAGCGAGCCCGACACGACCAGGGCGGCTGCGGGCGGGGCACCGGCGGCATCGCCGTCGAGCAGTGTCTCGACCGCGGCGGTGACCGTGTCCCACTCGTCGGGGCTGAGCACGGGTCCGGGCTCGCCGAACATCGTCGGGTGGGCGAGGTCGTCCACCACCGTCACGGTCGTGCGGGTCTCACCACGGACGGCGACGTCGGTGTGGACGAGCCCGAGGTCGTCGAGGGCGTGGGTGATCCAGCGCCCGCCGTCGCCGCCGAGGGGCAGCACGGCGTGGGTCGGCACGCCGGTGGCGGCGAGGACCCGCCCGACGTTCAGGCCCTTGCCGCCGGGGCGCCGCTGGACCTCGAGCACGCGCTGGGTCTCGCCGATGCGCTGCTCGGAGACCCGGTAGGTCACGTCGACGGCCGGGTTCGGGGTGACGACGAGGATCATGCGACCACCGCCGTCGGCAGGGCTCGGACGCTGCCGCGCTCCGGGTCGAGCACGACCAGGTCGGCGGGGGCGCCCACGCTGAGTGGTGCCGGAGCCCCGAGCAGGCGTGCCGCACGCCCCGCGGACGCCGCGACGACCTCGGGCAGGTCGGTCCCGGCGTCGAGCAGGCGGCGGACGGCGTCGGCGACCGTGATCGTGCTGCCCGCCAGCGACGAACCGTCGGCGAGCACGGCGAGCCCGTCGCGGACGGTCACCGCCGATCCGGCCACCGAGTACGTGCCGTCGGGGCAGCCGGTCGCAGCCATGGCGTCGGAGACCAGGACCATCCGGCCCGGAGCATTGCGCTGCACGAGGGTGACCGTCACGGGATCGAGGTGGTGGCCGTCGACGATGCACTCGAGCAGCACACGGTCGTCGGAGAGCGCAATCCCGACCGGCCCGGGCGCACGGTGGTGCAGCGGGGGCATCCCGTTGAACAGGTGGGTGACGAGCGAGGCTCCGGCGTCGACCGCGCGGCGTGTCTGCTCGGCGGTGGCGTCGGTGTGGCCGATGGCGACGACGACCCCGGCTTCGACGAAACGGGCGAGGGCCTCGAGTGCACCCGGGAGCTCCGGCGCGAGCGTGACGATCCGCAGGGCGCCACCCGCGGCGTCGCAGTAGGCGTCGACCTCGGCGGGGTCCGGGGCGTGCAGCAGGTCCACGCGGTGCGCCCCGCGACGGGCGGGCGCGAGCCACGGCCCCTCCAGGTGCAGCCCGGTGAGCGTGCCGTCCGCGACGAGCGGCCGGAGCCGGGTGAGGGCCGCCACGGTGTCCGCGCGCTCGCCCGTGGCGATGGACCCGACCAGGGTGGTCGTGCCCCGTGACCGGTGGTGCCCGGCGGCGACACGGGCATCCTCGGCGGAGCACCCGGCGAAGTCGTGCCCGAGCGCCCCGTGGGCGTGCAGGTCGACGAACCCGGGCACGACCACACCGTCGACGGTGACGGCGGTGTCCGTGCGCATCGGGGACCCGGTGCCGGTCGCCAGAACGGTGTCGTCGTCACCGATGACGAGCCAGCCGTCGTGCAGGTCTGCCTGGGCCGTGACGATGCGATGGGCCCGGACGAGGGTGGTCACAGCAGGACCCCGGTCTCGGCCTCGAGCAGCGCGCGTGCGAGGAGCCCCGCACCGATGGCGCCGGCTGCGTCACCGTGCCGGGCGGGGACGATGACGGGGACACGGACGCCCTGCAGACGCTCCGAGACGGCGTCGCGCAGCGGGTCGAGCAGCAGCGGGCCCGACTCCGCGAGTCCCCCGCCGACGATGATGGTGTGGACCCCGGCGACCGCGGTGGTCCAGGCGAGTGCGTCGGCCAGGACCGCGACGCAGTCGTCCCAGACCGCACGGGCTGCGGGGTCGCCCTGGCGGACCAGGAGCATGGCGGCGTGAGCGGACGGCAGGCCGGAACGACGTGCGACTCCCCCGGCGGACGCGATCTCCTCGACGCGGTGGCCCACGTGCGGGCCGGCCTGGATCCGGACCTGTCCGATCTCCCCCGCCCAGCCACCGCCGGACACGACGGCGCCGTCGACCACCAGGGCGCTCGCGAGCCCGGTGCCGACCGGCACGAACGAGACCGACCCCCGCGAGAGCGCCGGGTCGCCGGCCCGGACCTCGGCCAGGGCACCGGCGCGGACGTCGTGGCCGAAGGCGATCGGGACGTCGATCCCCTGCCGCAGGAGCTCGGCGCGGACGAGGTCACGCACCGGGACGTCGCGCCACCCGAGGTTGACGGACAGGTCCACGGTGCCGCGGGTCTCGTCGACGACGCCGGGGGTCACCACCCCGATGGCTCCGAGCTGCGCCCGTCGCGTGGCTTGTGCGGCCAGTCCGGCGACGACGGCGGCGAGGCGCTCGGCGCCCGGGTCGTCGCGCGGCGTCGGTACCCGGGTCTCGTCGAGGACGAGTCCGTCGGCGGTCGTCAGCCGGGTCTTGATGCCCGTGCCGCCGACGTCGACCCCGAGCACCGCGCCTGCGCCGCCCATCAGGTGAGGATGACCGACCGGGTGAGCGACCGGGGGTTGTCCGGGTCGAGCCCACGTCCCTCGGCCAGGGCGACGGCGAACCGGTGCACGACGACGAGTCCCGCGATCGGGTCGAGGTCGTGGTGGACGAAGCGGGCGCCGGTGGCGGCGACCTCGTCGGCCAGTCCGTCGGGCGCAGTACCGAGCGACCAGACGAGCCGTCCGGGCTGGGCGATCGCGATGGGACCGTGCCGGTAGTCCATCGCCGGGTAGGACTCGGCCCAGAACTGTGCGGCCTCACGCGTCTTGAGCGCGGCTTCGAACGTCAGGCCGACGGCGGACCCACGACCGACGAACGAGACCTGCTCGGCGTCGAGCAGGTCGTCGATGGGCACCGTCAGTGCGGTCTCGGCCTGGGCTGCGAGCGCGTCGACGTCGTCACCGATGGAGGCCCGCAGCAGTGCGAGCGTCGTGGTGGCGAAGCGGGTCTGGACGACCGAGCGCTCGTCGGCGAACGGCAGGGCGACGACCTGGTCGGCGACGGCCGCGGCGGGGCTGTCGGCGACGGCCGTGATCAGGACGGTCCGCTGCGACGGCAGGGCCTGCAGCAGGTCGACGATCTCGGTCGTCGTGCCCGAGCGGCTGATCATGAGCACGCGGTCGTACTCGCGGGACGCGGGGTACTCGGACCCGGCGAAGGCATCGGTCACGCCGAGGCCCGCCTGCTCACGGGCGACGGCGTAGCTCATGGCGATGAACCAGCTCGTGCCGCAGCCGATCACGGCCACGCGTTCGCCCGGCTGAGGGAGCGCATCGGCGAAGGTCGGCAGGAGCGCGGCGGCTGCACGCCAGGTCTCCGGCTGCGAGGCCAGTTCAGCGCTCACGAAGGTGTCGGTCATGGGAGCCTTCCGGGTCCGGATCGATCCGGGTGATCGATGATCAGGAAGCGTAGCGAGCGATCGTGCGCAAGGGAAGGGCAAAACGTCATTTCCGATCACCGAGCGACGGTGGTGACGCCGTAGGATGACCGTCATGACCCCCCAACAGCGGCTGAACGCCCTGCTCGAACTGGTGAGTGAACGCGGCAACGTGTCGATCGCCGAGATCGGGGAGCTGCTCGGGATCTCCGCCGCGACGGCTCGCCGTGACCTCGCGACCCTCGCCGACCAGCGGCTCGTCACGCGCACGCACGGGGGAGCGGCAGCACTCGGGGCCGGGTACGAGCTCCCGCTGCAGTACAAGATCGCCCGGCAGGCCGAGGCGAAGACGGCGATCGCTCGCGCGGCCGCCCGGTTGGTGCAGCCGGGGGAGACCGTCGGGCTCAACGGCGGGACCACCACGACCGAGGTCGCGCGTGAACTCGGCAAGAGCGAGCGGTTCATCCGCGCCGACGGCGAGTTCGGCATCACGATCGTGACGAACGCCCTGAACGTCGGGTACGAGCTGTCGGTCCGCGCCAACGTGAAGATCGTGGTCACCGGTGGTGTGGCGCGGCGGCAGTCCTACGAGCTCGTCGGGCCGCTCGTCCGGGACACCCTCGACGAGTTCGCCCTCGACCTCGTGGTGCTCGGTGTCGACGGGCTCACCGGCCAGTACGGCGCGACGACCATGCACGAGGGCGAGGCCGAGGTCAGCCGCCACTTCGCCTCGGTCGGGCGACGGGTCGTCGTGGTCGCCGACTCGACCAAGATCGAACGGTCGACCTTCGCCCGGATCTGCCCGCTCGACCGCATCGACGTCCTGGTCACCGACCAGCCGGTGCCGGCCTCGTTCGCCGCCGACCTGGCCAGCGCAGGCGTGGAGCTCGTCGTCGCCGACTGAGCGCCCCCTGCGACCACCCCGGAACGGTCCGGACGTTTCGATCGTGTAAAACCCTCCCCGGCACGGATGCGTGAGCGATCTGTGAGCGCCTATTGTGCATTCATGATCGATTCGGCATCATGGGCGTCACATTCACGCAAGGGAGCGATGAGCATGGGCGCTGACAACGCAGGACTCCGCGTCGCGGTGATCGGGATGGGCCAGCGGTCCGCCATCGCGCGCCACGTGGCCGAGGCAACGGCCGACGACGCGTCGCTGCAGGCCCGGGTCGTGGCCGTCGCGGACGTCACCGCGGCCGGCCGGGACCGCGGGCACGACGAGTACCCGGACGCCCTGGTGGTCGAACACCACCGTGACCTCACCGGCCACGTCGACGCGGCCATCGTCACCACGCCGGACTGGACCCACGCCGAGATCGCGATCGACCTGCTCCGCGCGGGCATCGCCGTCTACCTCGAGAAGCCGCTGGCCATCACGGTCGAGGACGCCGACGCCGTCCTGAACACCGCGGCGGAGACCGGGACGCCGCTGTACGTCGGGCACAACTTCCGGCACGCCGCCGTCGTCCGCCTGATGCGCGAGATCGTCGACCGCGGCGAGATCGGTCAGGTCAAGGCCGTCTGGTGCCGGCACTTCGTCGGCAACGGGGGCGACTACTACTTCAAGGACTGGCACGCCGACCGCAGCAAGGTGAACTCCCTGCTGCTGCAGAAGGCGAGCCACGACCTCGACGTCATCCACGCGCTCGGCGGGGGTGACACCGCCCGGGTCGTCGGCATGGGGTCGCTGTCGGTCTACGGCGACGTCACCGACCGGCGCGACCGCAGCGGCGAGCTCATGGGGGACTGGTTCTCCCACGACAACTGGCCGCCGCTCGCCCAGACCGGGCTGAACCCCGTCGTCGACGTCGAGGACGTCTCGATGGTGATGATGACGCTCGACAACGGGGTGCAGGCCAGCTACGAGCAGTGCCACTTCACCCCGGACTACTGGCGGAACTACACCGTCATCGGCACCGAAGGACGCCTCGAGAACATCGGCGACACCGGTGGTGGCGTCGTGAAGGTCTGGACGCACCGCCGGGGTTGGGACACCGCGGGGGACCGCGAGTACCCGATCGACGGCGTCGAGGACGGTCACGCCGATGCCGACCTGCTCACCATGACCGAGTTCCTGCGGTCCGTCGCGTTCGGCGAACCGTCGGAGCTCTCCCCCATCGCGGCCCGTGCCGCGGTCGCCGCCGGCGCGCTGGCCACGCGCTCGCTCCGCAACGGGTCCGTCCCCATCGACGTCCCCCCACTGCCGGCCGACACCATCGCGCACTTCACCCGCTCCACCCCCTCCACCCCGCATCCCGCCCAGACCGTCGGTTCCTGACGGCCGTGCGAAAGGACACCCCGATGACCGCACACATCCCCACCCGAGGAACCGGCGTGCGCCGCGTCCTCCTCGGCGCCGTCGCCGCACTCGGCGCGGCCGCACTCCTGGCCGGCTGCTCCTCGTCGTCCGGAGCGTCCGGCTCCGATGGCGACTACGAAGCCGCGCCGAAGGACACCAAGGCGTCCCTGACCTACGCCGTCTGGGACGAGAACCAGGTCAAGGCCATCAAGGCCAACCTGAAGGGCTTCAACGAGGAGTACCCGGACATCAAGGTGAGCGTCGACGTCACGCCGTTCGCCAACTACTGGACGAAGCTGCAGACCCAGGGCTCGAGCAACACCCTGCCCGACCTGTTCTGGATGAACGGCCCGAACTTCCAGCTGTACGCGGCGAACGGCAAGCTCGCGCCGATCACCGGCGAGGTCGAGTCGGGTGACATCGACGCGTCGAAGTACTCGAGCGCACTCAACGACCTGTACACGTACGACGACACCCAGTACGGCGTACCGAAGGACTTCGACACCATCGGCGTCTGGGTGAACAAGTCGCTGTTCGAGCAGGCCGGCATGGACCTGCCCTCCAAGGACTGGACCTGGGACGACTTCCAGCGGACCGGCGCCGAGCTGTCCGAGAAGCTGCAGGCGAAGGGCGCCTACGGCGCAGCCGGTGGCATGGACGGCCAGACGACGTACTACAACACGATCCTGCAGGCCGGGGGATCGGTCGTGAACGCGGACGGCACCGAGTCCGAGTACGCCACGAAGGCCTCCGAGGACGGCCTGCAGTTCTGGACCGACCTGATCGACTCGGGGGCATCGCCCTCGATCAAGCAGCTCACCGACACCACGGCCGACCAGTGGTTCACCTCGGGCAAGCTCGCGATGTACCAGGGCGGCAGTTGGTTCCGCTCCGCGCTGACCGGCACCGAGCTCGAGAAGGACGTCGTTGCCTACCCGCTGCCCAAGGGCAAGGAGCAGGCGACCGTCATCCACGGTGTCTCGAACGTCGTGTCCGAGGCGAGCAAGGACAAGGCAGCCGCCCAGGCACTGCAGGTCTATCTCGCGGGCAAGACGGCCCAGCAGCAGCAGGGCGACATGGGCGCGGTCATCCCGGCGTACGAGGGCACGCAGAGTGCCTTCACGAAGACGATGCCCGACGCCGACCTGCAGGTGTTCCTCGACGCGGTGGACTACGCGAAACCGCTGCCGGTGTCGAAGAACACCGCCGCCTGGAACACCCTCGAGACCACCCTGCTGCCGAGCGCCTTCGACGGGTCGAAGCCCGTCGACCAGGTGGCAGAGGACCTCGCACAGAAGATGGACGCCGCCCTCGCCAAGGAAAAGTAGGACCCGCGCGTGACGATCAACACCGAGCGGCCCCCGGCCGCAGCCACCCCCGCCCGGACGACACGTTCGTCCGGGCGGGGTGCCCCCGCGCCGCGCGCCGACGGCGGCCGAGCGCCACGACGGACCGACGGCTGGTGGCCGTGGCTCTTCGTGCTCCCGTTGCTCGTCGGCGTCGGCACCTTCTACATCTGGCCGATCATCCAGACGTTCTGGTACTCGTTCACCAGCTGGGGCGTCTTCGGGGGCGCCACGTTCACCGGCGTCGCCAACTACGTCCGACTCGTCGGTGACCCGCAGCTCTACCAGTCACTGCTCAACACGGTGATCTACACCGTGATCGTCCTCGCCGGGATCCCGATCGCGGTGTGGCTCGCCAGTCTGCTGAACACCCCGGGGCTGCGGTTCGCCCAGTTCTACCGGGTGCTCTTCTTCCTGCCGTACGTCGCCATGCCCGCGGCGATCGCCCTGGTCTGGCGCATCATGTACAACGGCGACTACGGCATCGTGAACTGGTTCCTCGGGAACTTCGGCATCGACGGCCCGTACTGGATCTCGACCCCCGGCTTCGCGCTGATCGCGGTGAGCCTGGTCGGCCTCTGGTCGTCCCTCGGGTTCTCGATGATCATCCTCGGCGCCGGGCTCAAGGACATCCCGCCGGAGCTCTACGAGGCCGCGGAGCTCGACGGCGCGAGCCGGTGGCGGCAGTTCCGCTCGGTCACCGTGCCGTTGCTCAGCCCGAGCATCTTCTTCGTGGTGATCGTCACGACGATCTCGAGCTTCCAGCTGTTCGACCTGCTGTACGCGATCCTCGGCAGCACCAACCCGGTGATCCCGAAGACGATGTCGCTCGTCTTCTACTTCTACAGTGCCGGGTTCATCGACAACGACAAGGGCTTCGCGGCTGCGATCGCGATGGTGATCTTCCTGCTCATCGGCATCGTCACGCTCGTGCAGTTCCGCGTCCAACGGAAGTGGGTGCAGGGATGACCGCCACCGTCACACCGCCTCGGACCGCGCGTCGGCCCGGCCGTCGCGGCGGCAGCCACTGGTGGATCCACGTCGTGCTCGGCATCGGCGGGTTCGCGATGGCGTTCCCGTTCCTGTGGCAGATCATCATGTCGCTCTCCACGAACGCGCAGGTGCAGTCCGTCACGCCGGTCTTCTGGCCGGGGGAGCTGCAGTGGCAGAACTACGCGCAGGTCTTCGAACGCCTGCCGTTCCTCAGCCAGCTCGGCACGTCCGTGTACGTCACGATCATCCGCACGCTCGCGCAGATCGTCCTGTGCACGCTCGCCGGGTACGCCTTCGCCCGGATGCGGTTCCGCGGTCGGGCAGCCCTGCTCGCGATCGTGCTGTCGATCCTGCTCGTGCCCTCGCAGGTCTACCTGATCTCGCAGTACCAGATCGTGCAGGGGCTCGGCTGGCTCGACACCCTGATGGGGATCGTCGCACCCGGGCTGTTCAGCGCCTTCGGCACGTTCCTGATGCGGACCGCGTTCCTGAACATGCCGCCCGAGCTCGAGGAGGCAGCGCGGATGGACGGTGCGAACCCGTTCCAGACGTTCTGGCGGATCATGCTTCCCCTGGCCCGACCCTCGATCAGCGTGCTCGCGATCACGACCGTCTTGTGGTCGTGGAACGAGCTGCTCTGGCCGCTCGTGGTCTCCACCCGCGCCGAGGACATGCCGCTCGCCGCCGGCCTCGCGACGCTGTCGAGCGACCGCACGATCGACTACCCGGTGCTGATGGCCGCCAGCCTGATGGCGATGGCACCGGTGCTCATCATGTTCGTCGTGCTGCAGCGTCGGGTGATGGACGGGCTCGCGTCGTCCGGTCTGAAGTGACCACCGTGACCCCCGGCCTGGAGGCCCGTCCCGCGTCCGTCGCGGTCCTCGCCGCCGCCGTGGGGTCACCGGACGACTCCGCGACGGTGGCGGCCGCACTGGACGCCACCGTCGCCGACGCCGGGTCCGCGGAGCGGGACGCGCGGCTGGTGGCGGCGCTCCGCTCCAGGGTGCCGGAAACCGCCGACGCCCTCGCGGAGCGTGGGCTCCCGCGCGCGCTCGCCGAGGCATCCGTCGCCGACGTCGACCGCAAGCTCGCACGCTACGGGCTGCACGGCACCGGAGTGGAGTGGCTCGTCGCCGTGGTGACCGGGCGTGTGGTGGCCGTGGGGCGCCTCCAGTTCGAACTCGGCGACCACCTGGCGGACGGCACGCCGGCCTGGGGTGTGCACGTGCCGGAGACCGGGCCGCTCGACCCGGTGGTCTGCGACCGCTCGTTCGCCCGCGCACCCGAGGTCCTGCGCGGCCTCGCACCGCAGCTCGCTGCGGACCGGTGGCAGTGCCGCTCCTGGATGCTCGATCCGGGCCTGCCCGCCGCGCTCGGCCCCGATGCCAACCTCGTGCGCTTCGCCCGGCGCTTCCGTCTCGTCCCGCCGGGGGAGCACGATGCGACCGAGGGGGACGCCAGCGTCGCGAAGTTCGTCTTCGGGGTGCCGCTGGCGACCGCACGCTCCGCGGCGCCGTCCGGTCGGTTGCGCGCGGCGGTGCTCGACCGGTGGGCGAGCGGTGGGCACTGGACCGAGCGGACCGGCACGGCACCGGTCGCATGACCGCCCGCAGCTGCGGCCGCGTACCGTGCACGGCATGACGAAGCCCGACCACGACCACCTCGACGACGGCGTCGACATGACGTTCGAGGAACGCCGACAGGACACGTTCCGTCGCATGTCCGGATCCGACGAGCACGACGCCGACCCGCGGGTCGAGGTCTCCCGTGCCGAGGACGGCGACGTCCGCATCGACGTCGCCGACACCGCGGCGGTCCGACCCGGCGAGTGACACCCGTTCCGGCCCTGGTCCGCCGGGGTCGGTGGGGCACGGCATGATCGTGTCGTGCACCTCGTCCTCCGCCGCGTCGACGGCGGCGTCCTCGCGACGCCCCTGACCGACGCGGGGACCGCCGGAGGTGAGCCGATCCACCTGGACGAGCCGGGCCTCCCGGCCTTCGTCGCGGCCCACGATGCACCGGGCGTGCGCTGGGTGTGGGACGACACCGCCCGCTGGTACCCGGCCGTGCTCGCCGCTGGCGGGCGAGTCGGACGCTGCGTCGACCTGCGTCTCGGTCGTCGTGTCCTGCGGGCTGCGCTCGCTGCACGGGGATCCGCGCTCGCCGCTCGGCCGGCCGACGCCCTGGACGCTCCGGTCGCGGAACCCCGCGTGGTCCGGCCGACGCAGGCCCAGCTCTTCGACGACGCCCTGTTCACCGCCGCTGCGCCCGACGACGAGGTCGACCCAGTGGCGGAGTTCCGGGCGCAGCTCGCCGCGGTGGCGGGGTCGAGCGCTCCGGGTGCGCTCCGCCTGCTGCTCACCGCGGAGTCGGCCGGTGCGCTCGTGGCGGCCGAGATGCTGCACGCCGGGCTGCCGTGGCGTGCCGACGTGTACGAGCGGCTGCTCGAGGACGCCCTCGGGCCGCGCGTGCCCTACGGGGTGCGACCGCGACGCCTCGAGGAGATCGCCGCCGTCGTGCGCGAGCGCCTCGACGACCCCGGGCTCAACCCGGACTCACCCGCCGACGTCCTGAAGTCGCTGCGCCGGGCCGGCCTGATCGTCACGAGCACGCGGAAGTGGGAGCTGCAGGAGATCGAGCACCCCGTCATCGAGCCGCTGCTCGAGTACAAGCGCCTGGCGCGACTGCTCACCGCCAACGGCTGGACCTGGCTCGACGACTGGATCCGCGACGGACGGTTCCACCCGAAGTACGTCGTCGGTGGTGTCGTCACCGGGCGCTGGGCGGCCGACGGCGGGGGAGCGATGCAGTTGCCGAAGGGCATCCGCGGGGCGGTCATCGCCGACCCCGGGTGGAAGCTGGTCGTGGCGGACGCCGCGCAGCTGGAGCCCCGGGTGCTCGCCGCGATGTCCGGCGACCGGGCGATGGCCGCGGCCGGCGACGGGCGCGACCTGTACGACGGCGTGGTGGCGTCGGGGGCGGTCGAGACCCGGCAGCAGGCCAAGGTGGCGATGCTCGGTGCGATGTACGGGGCGACCCAGGGCGAGGGCGGTCGGCTCGTGCCACGCCTGGTCCGGGCGTTCCCGCAGGCGCTCGACATGGTGGAACGGGCCGCGCGTGCGGGGGAGCGCGGCGAGCCGGTGACGACGCTGCTCGGTCGGACGTCACCGGTGCCCGAGGACTCGTGGTTCGAGGCCCGGAACCAGGCGTACACGGTCGAGGGGACCCCGGCGATGCAGCGTGCCGTCGAGTCCCGCGCCCGGAGCTGGGGCCGGTTCACCCGGAACTTCGTGGTGCAGGGGACCGCGGCCGAGTGGGCGCTCGCGTGGATGGGTTCCCTGCGGTCGCGGTTGCTCGCGCGGTTCCCCGGAGCCGTCACGGACGGGCCGCACCTGGTGTTCTTCGTGCACGACGAGATCGTGGTGCACGCCCCGGCGGAGCACGCGGAGTGGGTGGCGCAGCAGATCCGGGAGGCCGCCGTCGATGCCGGACGGCTGTTGTTCCAGGACTTCCCGGTGACGTTCCCGCTGTCGGTCGGGGTGGTCGGCGCGTACTCGGAGGCGAAGGACTGAGGCGGCCGGGGCGGCTCCCGGCGGCTTCGGGCAGTGTGGACGGATGCACACCGAACACGGGGACGCCGCCGACCGCACCGTCGGCGAAGTCGACCTGACCCGTTGGCGCTCCCGTGCCGGCCGCAGCGTCGCCTGTGCGTGGACCGCGCTCGGCAAGCGCTTCGGCGCCATGCCCGTCCTGCTGCTGACCCTCGCCATCGGCCTGGGCGTCGCCGTCCTCGCCACGTGGATCGCCTCCGAGGTCTACGACGCCGTCCGTGAAGCCGACGACGTCGCGGTGCTCGACCGGCCCGTCCTCGACTGGGCGCTCACACTCCGATCACCCACGGCGGACACGCTCGTCACCTGGTGGACCGACATCGCCGGCACGATCGGGATGCCCATCGTCGCGCTCGGGTTCCTGGTCGGCTTCACGATCCAGCGCCGTGCGTGGACGCCACTGGTGCTCCTGGTCGCCGCGAGCGGTGGTTCGCTGCTCATGACGATCGCGGGCAAGGACCTGATCGGTCGCGCCCGTCCGCCGCTGACCGACGCGGTGCCGCCGTACGAGACGTCGCCGTCGTTCCCGTCGGGCCACACGCTCAACTCCACGGTGATCGTGGGCACCATCGTGTACCTGCTGCTCCTGCGGCAGTCGCGGGTCGTCACCCGGGTGTGGACGATCGTCGTGGGCACCCTGTTCGTGCTGTCGGTCGGGGCGTCGCGGGTGTTCCTCGGGCACCACTGGCTGACCGACGTCCTGGCGGCATGGGCGCTCGGACTCGCCTGGCTCGCCCTCGTGATCACGGCGCACCGGTTGTACCTGACGGCGCTCCACCACGGTGCCGAGCCCGCGCCGGACGTCGACCGCATCACTTCGTGAGCAGAAGACGTCGGGTCGCTCGCCCGCACCCGACATCTTCTGCTCACGAAGTCGCCAGGGCCCGCGCCGCCGGCGCCCCGAACGGCAGAGCGCCGTCAGCCGCGACCGGTAGGTTGCCGGGCATGGAAGAACGGGTCTTCGGCGGCAGGTACCGCGTCACGGGCACGCTCGGACACGGTGGCATGGCGTCCGTGTACCGGGCGGTCGACGAGCAACTCGGCCGCGAGGTCGCGGTCAAGGTGTTCCGCATCGGCCCCGTCGACCGCGGTGAGCGCGCCCGCGCCGAGGCGGAGATCCAGACCCTCGCGACGCTGCGGGCCCCCGAGCTCGTCACGCTCTACGACGCCGCACTCGACGACGTCGACGGCGACTCCTACCTCGTCATGGAACTCGTGCCGGGCAGTGACCTGGCGACCCGTCTGCGCGAGGGCCCGCTCGACCCCGCGACCGCCGCCCGCCTGGGCGCGCAGGTCGCCGACGGTCTGGCCGCCGTGCACGCGCAGGGCATCGTCCACCGTGACGTGAAGCCCGCGAACGTCCTGCTCGAGAGCGACGGCCGGCACGTCAAGCTCGCCGACTTCGGGATCGCCCTGCTCCGCGACGCCTCTCGGGTGACGGGGACGGGGACCGTGATGGGGACGGCCGCGTACCTGGCCCCGGAGCAGGTCCTGGCGAAGGAGATCACCGGCAAGGCCGACGTCTACTCGCTCGGGCTCGTGCTGCTCGAGTGCATGACCGGCCGTCAGCCGTTCCCGGGCAGTGCGGTCGAGTCGGCCACCGCCCGGCTCACCCGTTCGCCCGAGATCGACCGGCAGCTGCCCACGGCCTGGCGGACCCTGCTGCACGTGATGACCGCGCAGGACCCGGCGGAGCGACCGACGGCAGCCGAGGCGGCCGAGCGACTGCGTGCGCTGGGCCGCGACGAGCCGACGAACGCGACGCAGCTGCTGCCCGGCGCGCCCGGTGCGGTGACGGCCGCGGCTGCCGGTGCTGCGGGGGTCGCGGTCGGCGCCGGTGCCGCCGCAGCGGCGAACGCCGACGACCGGACGCAGGCGATGCCGGCGAGCGAACTGCCGAACGGCGGCGCGCGTCCGGGCGACGACGCCACCCGCGTCCTCGACACCCAGCGCCCGAACCCCGCCGACGACGTCTCGACGACCGTCCTCGGCGCCCAGGCGACCGACCGCGGCGCATCGGGCCCGAGCGGGCCGACCCCGCCGCCGGTCGCGCCCCGCCCGGTCCGGGGCGACCAGCCGCAGTACCAGCCGGAGAAGAAGAAGCGCGGACCACTCATCGCCGCGATCATCGTGATCGTCCTGGTGCTCATCGGCATCGGGGTCGCGGTGTTCGCCCTCAACGGCGACGACGACGGCACCCCGGCCCCGACGGACACCACGTCGACTGCGCCGACCGAGCAGCAGCCGTCCGAGGACCCGGGCGAGGAGCAGCAGCCGAGCGAACCGGCCGAGCAGCAGCCCTCACAGGAGCAGCAGCCGTCGCAGCCCGCCGAGGAACCCAGCGAGCAGCCGAGCGAACCGACCCAGCCGGAGCAGCCCACGCAGGACCCGCCCGTCGGCCCGGAGCCGAGCACCCCGGCCTCGAACCCGGTGCAGGAGCCGCAGGACGGCACCGGTGCGGTCGACACCACGTCGGACACCGCTCCCGGCAAGTCCGGCAGTGCCCCCGGGCAGAACAAGGACTGACACGCCGGGGTTTTCGTCCAGTCCCTGGAGCAAATAGGCTCGCCCCGTGCGAGAACTGCAACGGAGCGGTGGTCCGACGACGGCCGTGGCCGCTCGGAACGGTGTCGGCTTCGGTTCCGCGGAGGGCTGGCTCGTCGAACGACCAGCGGGCGGGTCGGTGGCCGAGGCGATCGTCCCCGGCTTCACCGGACGCACCATCGCCACCGGCGACGAGCTCTCCTGGGTCTGGTTCCCCGAGCGGACCCTGCCCGACGGGGCGTCGGAACCGACGGAAGCAGACCTGCCGCACTTCTGGGACGCCACGGCCTTCGCCGTCGACGTCGTCTTCACCGACGGCTCGCGGCTGCGTGACCACGCCGGGGTCCGCGACCAGTACGGCGATGCGGTCACCCCGGACGCGCAGGACGCGGCGCGCAAGCAGTGGGTGGACCAGTGGAACCGTCGCGCGGTCGACCTCACGCCGTTCGCGGGGCTGGTCGTCGACCGCCTGGAGGCCCGGCTCGGCTCCGACGCACCGGCTGCGGCCGCCGACGGTGAGCGTCCCGCACTGCGCGGCTGGCTCGACGCCGTCCGGATCGGTCCTGCGCGTCCGACCCCGACGACCCCGCTCGGCCACGTCCGGACGACCCGGGGTACCCAGGCATCCTCCCGGTTCTCCCGCGGCAACAACGCCCCGCTGGTCGGTGTCCCGCACGGTGGGGTGTTCGGCCTGCCGATGACGGACGCCTCGAGCAACCGCTGGCCGTACGCGTACCAGGAGCACGACCGGCTCGACGACCAGGCGCGGCTCCGCCCGGCGATCCAGGCCTTCGCGACGAGTCACATCCCGTCGCCGTGGATGGGCGACCGCGGGGTGTTCCAGGTGATGCCCTCGCCACTCGACACCCCCGACGTCGACCGGTCCGCCCGCGCGCTCGGGTTCGACCACGAGGACGAGCAGGACGGCCCGCACCGCTACCGTGTCGCCCTCGACCACGATGTGACGGCCGAGCTGACCGCGGGGGAGTTCGCCCTCGGGTTCCGGTTCACCGGCACCCGCAGCGTCGTGCTCGACCACCACGGCCGGGTGTCCGACGTCTCCGTGACGATCACCGACGGCACGGCCGTGGTCGAGGCCGTCCTCGACGACCGCCCCGGCACCCCGCCGCACCACGTGCACCTGCGGGTCCCTGGGGTCACCGCCGACCACACGACGGTCGGCGAGCACGAGCTGCGCGGCTGGCTGTCCGTGGGGGAACCCGGGGGCACCGGCGGCCCGGTCGACGTCCTGCTCGGCATCTCGACCGTCTCGATCGAGGACGCCCGCGCGAACCTCGACGATGCCGGCTCGTTCGACGCCATGTGCTCCCGTGCCGAGGCGCTGTGGACCGAGAAGCTCGCGACGCTGTCCTTCGACGGCGCGAGCCCCGACCAGCTGACGAGCCTGTACTCCGGCCTGTACCGGCTGTTCCTCTACCCGAACCGTGCCGGGGAGACCGCCCTGACCGGCACCCCGCGGCACCGCTCCCCGTACGGCGACGTGCTGGCGGACCCGATCCGCGACGAGCCCGGGCCGGAGATCGTCGAGGGCCCGTTCACCACCACGAACGGCTTCTGGGACACCTACCGCACGGCCTGGCCGCTCCTCGGACTCCTGACCCCCGAGACCGCTGGCGAACTCGCGCAGGGCTTCGTCGAACACCACCATGACGGCGGGTGGACGCCCCGCTGGAGTGCCCCCGGTGCCGAGGACTGCATGACCGGCACCACGAGCGACACCGTCTTCGCCGACCTGGCCGTGAAGGGCGTGCGCGGCTTCGACCTGGCCGAGGCGTACCGGAGCGCGGTGCGGAACGCGACCGTCCCGCCGCGTGACGAGCGCGTCGGACGCAAGGGGAGCCTCCCGGGAGCCTTCCGCGGCCACGTCGACACGGCGACCCACGAGGGGATGTCGTGGACCCTGGACGCGGCCATCAACGACTGGGGTCTGGCCGTCATGGCGGGCCTGCTCGCGTCACGGGCGCGGACGCCCGCCGACCTGTCCCGCTACGAGGCCGAGGCCGAGTGGTTCGCCCGCCGGTCGCTGCAGTACCGGCACGTCTTCGACTCCGAGCGCGGGTTCTTCATCGGCCGCGACCCGGACGGCTCGTGGCGGGTCGGCACCGAGTTCGACCCGCGCGACTGGGGCGACGACTACACCGAGACGAACGCGTGGGGCACCGCGTTCACGGCGCCGCACGACGGTGCCGGCGTCGTCGACCTGCACGGCGGGCCCGAGCGCTTCGACGCCGCTCTCGACGCGTTCTTCGCGACCCCCGAGACCGGGGCCCTGGCGCGCTCCGGCTCGTACGGCTTCCCGATCCACGAGATGACCGAGGCCCGCGACGTCCGGATGGGCATGCTCGGGCTGTCGAACCAGCCCGCGCACCACATCCCCTTCTTCCCGATGTTCACCGGGCGGCACGACGACGCGCACCGCATCGTCCGCGAATCGCTCGAGCGCCTGTTCGTCGGGTCCGACCTCGGCCAGGGCTACCCCGGCGACGAGGACAACGGTGAGATGAGCGCCTGGTACGTCTTCGCGACCATCGGCCTGTACCCGCTGGCGCCGTCGACCGGCACCTACGTGCTCGTGCCGCCGTCGGTCCGCAGGACGGTGCTGCGGCAGCCTGGAGGATCGCCTACCGTCATCGAGATCGCCGCCGGCTCCGCAGGCGCGTACGTGGCGTCGGTGACGGTCGACGGCTCGCCCTGGACCTCGGTCACCATCCCGCACAGCGTGGTCGTGGCCGCGTCGCGGATCGAGTTCACACTGTCCGACGAACCGCAGGGATGGGCGTCGGACACCCGCCCCGTCTCGGCCTCCGACGTGCACGGCTACCGGGACGCCCCGGTGGACGTCCTGCCCGTCGGGGTCTCGGCGCTCACCGACGACACCGGCCGCACCGTCACGGCGCTCGCCGCGGGGGAGTCCGTGTCCTTCGACGTGTCGTGCCCCGCTGCCTCGTTGTACACGGTGACGGTGGCATCGCCGGGGTCCTACTCGTGGCAGGTCGGCCTCGACGACGCCGTCTCCGCGGTCGACGGCGCGGAGTTCACGTGGGCCGGCCAGACCCGGGTGTTCCGGATCCTCGGCGGGGCTTCGTCGTTCACGTTCACCGCCGGCACCGACCTGGCACTGACGCAGCTCGAACTCATCGCGACCGACGGACAGCGTTGACCCGGCGTTCACCGAGCGGGAGCATGCTCGCCCCATGTCGATGAGCGCACCGTTCGATCCCGAACAGCAGGGCCGGTCCATCCCCGTGGACGGCAGTGACGAGTCTGAGCTCGAGATGGAGGAGGACCGCGGCGCCGACGTCAGCGACGACTCCGTCGACCCGAGCGTCTCGCCCGTCAGCCACCACGACGAGGACGAGGCCGGCGGCGGCCCGGTGTTCCGGCGTCCGCAGGCCGGTGAGCGGCTGCACCCGGACGACCTCTGACCGTTCCGGGGTTCCTCCGGGGTTTCTTGGGCGATTGCCAAGCGGCTCGGGCATGCTCGTGCGCATGTCGATCGCGAACTCGTGGGACCCGTCCGGTGGCCGTGCAATCCCGGAGGACCAGGTCCGTCAGGACGGGCTCGAACTCGACGAGGACCCGGCGATGCTCGGGATCTCGTTCGACGTCGTGGGTGGCGCCTCGGCCGATCCCGCCGGGGTGTCCCCGGTCGACGTGAACGTGCCGACGCCGAGGTCTGCTGGCGCCGACTCCGACGACTAGCGCGCGCCCGGTCGAATCGGGCGTACCTGGTCGAATCGGGCGTACCTGGTCGGAACTTCTGACCAGGTACGCCCGAAAGCACCTTGCATCGCACGCGTTCTGGGAAGGAACCTCAGCGCGCGGAACGGTCGGAGACCCGGTACTTGAACCCGACGTGCGAGCCGGTGAAGCCGAGGCGTTCGTAGAACCGGTGCGCTTCGGTCCGTGCAGCGTCGGACGTGAGCTGCACGAGCGGGGTCCCGAGGGCTGGCGCCGCGACGTCGGTCACCCAGCGCATCAGGGCACTCCCGATGCCGCCGGATCGCAGAGCACTGCTGACCCGCACCGCCTCGACGAGCAGTCGGGTGGCTCCACGACGAGCCATGCCGGGGATCCGGGTGAGCTGCAGCGTCCCGACGAGCTGCCCGTCGGGGTCCTCGGCGACGAGCAGCGCGTTCGCCGGGTCGTCCACGATCGACCGGAGTGCCTCGGCGTACTGCGGGCGGTCCGCCGGTGCGGCGACGTCTCCACGCGCGGCGCTGATCGGGTCGTCGGACAACAGCGTCATGAGTGCGTCGAGGTCCGCTTCCGTGGCGTTCCGCAGCGTCACCTCGCCGGAGCGTGTGGTCAGGCGGACGGGCAGAGCGAGGTCGTGGAGCACGACCCCACCCTGCCCGACCCGACCGGGGCGTTCCCGCTCAGGGAACGGTGTGTCCGGCCGCGGTGAAGATCCGGTACCACTCCTCGCGCGACAGCTCGACGTCCGAGCCGGCGGCCGAGTCCCGCACACGCTGCGGGTTCGTCGTGCCGAGGACGACCTGGAAGTGCGCGGGGTGGCGGGTGATCCACGCGACCGCGATGCCGGTCGGGGTGACACCGTGCGCCGCTGCGACCTCCTCGAGCACGTCGTTCAGCTCGGCGTACTGCTCACGGTCACCCAGGAAGACGCCGTCGAAGAAGCCCTTCTGGAACGGCGACCAGGCCTGGAGCGTGATGTCGTTGATGCGTGAGTAGTTGAGGATGTCGTTGTCGCGATCGACCGACTGCTCGAGGCCACCCATGTTCGCTGTCAGACCCTGCGAGATCACGTTGGCGTGCGTGATGCTGAGCTGCACCTGGTTGAACGCGAGCGGCTGGCGGACGTGCTTCTTGAGCAGGTCGACCTGGCCGGGGGTGTGGTTCGAGACGCCGAAGTGGTGCACCTTGCCGGCGGCGTGCAGCTCGTCGAAGGCCTTCGCGACCTCTTCCGGCTCGACCAGGGCGTCGGGGCGGTGCAGCAGCAGGACGTCGACGTACTCGGTCTGCAGCGCCTCGAGCGACTCGTGCACGGACTCGAGGATGTGCTCGTACGAGAAGTCGAAGTAGGCGCCCATCGGCGTCGGTCGGATGCCGACCTTGGTCTGCAGCACGATCTCGGCGCGTTCCGCGGGCGACAGCGTGACCGCCGCGCCGAACCGCTGCTCGCAGCCGTGCCATTCGCCGTACACCGCGGCGTGGTCGAACATGTTCACGCCCGCATCGCGCGAGGCGCTGTAGAGCGAACGGATGGCCCCGTCGCTCATGTCGTTGATCCGCATCAGTCCGACGACGACGTCGGAAGCGGTGAGGTCTGTCTGTGGCAACTCCAGTGTCTTCACGCCCTCGATCCTGCCAGTCGGTCCCCGGTGCAGGCAGGCCCTGCCAGTACCTCAGGCGCGTTCGGGCAGCAGGACGGCGAGCACCTCGGAGCCGTCCGTCCACGTCCCGGTCAGCGTCTCGCCCTCGGGCAGGGCGGTGCCGACGACCCGAGCGATGACGATCGTGCCGTGGTCGGTCGCGATCGACGTCAGGGCGTCCGCAGCGGTCGCTCGCACCGAGGTGACACTGGGGGAGTCGGATGCGGAGCCACTCCCGCGGGCCCAGGCGTCCTTCGGCCGCTGTCCGGCACCGTTGGCCAACTCGAGCGAGGCTTCGTGCCCACCGGTGACGATCGCCCGGCGCAGGACGTCGGCGTGGACGGGATCGCCCACGGCGTCGTACACCCACCGTCGCCCGAGCACGGAGTGGTCCATCTCGGTGACCAGGAACGCGTCGGCGCCGGGCAGTGGTGCATCCCGGTAGGTCAGTGGCGCCTGCAGGACCCGGCCGTCGTCG
Organism: Curtobacterium sp. MCBA15_005; assembly: GCF_001864855.1. NCBI lineage: Bacteria > Bacillati > Actinomycetota > Actinomycetes > Micrococcales > Microbacteriaceae > Curtobacterium > Curtobacterium sp. MCBA15_005. The sequence goes on along the minus strand of NZ_MJGL01000009.1, from coordinate 230,226 downwards.
GTGCGGACGAGGAGCACCTCGATGCCGACCTCGCCAGCGGGGTCGTCGAACCGGAACTGCCCGACGACCTGGAGCGGCGATCCCGCGACGACGCCGCTCCACGCCTGGTCAGGGAGCCAGGCGGCGAGCGCCTGGGCCTTGGAGGGGCGGAGCGTTGCCTGCTCGATGACTGCCATGTCCTGACCGTACTGCCGCGCAGCACACTGCCGTCGGCGCACCTCGAGGTCAGTGGACGGAGAACCCGCCGTCCACCGCGATGGACTGCCCGGTGACGTAGGCCGACCCGGGCCCGGCGAGGAACACCGCCGCCGCGGCGAAGTCCGACGCCAGCCCGTTCCGGCCGACCAGCGTCCGTGCGGCGAGGGCCGCCACCGTCGCCGGGTCAGAACCGAGCCGCTCGTTGAGCGGGGTGCGCACGAAACCGGGGACGAGGACGTTGGAGGTGACCCCCTGCGCGGACCAGGCCTCTGCCTGGGACCGGGCCAGCGCCTCCAGGCCGGCCTTGGAGACCCCGTACGCGCCGCTGGCGGCGAAGGGGCGGTGGGCCTGCTGCGAACTGATCGACACGATCCGCCCGTACCCGCGGGCCGCCATGCCGGGTGCGAGCCGCTGCCCGAGCACGAACGGCGCGTCGAGGTTGACGGCCATCGTGGCGTCCCAGGTGGCCTCGTCGAGTTCGGGCATCGGCGGCCGCAGGTTGATCCCGGCGGAGTTCACCAGCACGTCCACGTCGCCAGCGGAGTCCGCGAGTGCGTGGGCTCCAGCGCGGCAGGAAAGGTCCGCGACGATGCCGTCGGCCGAGCGGCCCGCCTGGCGGATGCCGGCGACGGTGGCGTCGATGGTCGCGGGCGTCCGGGCGGCGACGAGGACGTGGGCACCCGCGTCGGCGAGTGCGGTGGCGATCGCTCGGCCGATGCCGGAGCTGCCTCCCGTCACGAGTGCGGTGCGGCCGTCGAGGCCGAAGAGCTGCTGCAGCGACATCCGGTCAGGCTACCGAGGCCCGTACGCTGGGCCGGTGCGTGACGACCTGCTGCCGATGCTCGCCTGCCCCGTGTGCGCCGAGCCGCTCGGCCGCGTCGACGGCGGCCAGGTCGGCTGCCCGAACGGGCACCGGTTCGACGAGGCGAAGCAGGGCCACCTGACCCTCCTGCCCGCGAAGCGCCGCGCACTCACCGCGGACACCCCGGAGATGGTGGACGCGCGGCTGCGGTTCCTGGGGCGTGGGCACTACGCGCCCGTCGAGCGGGCGCTCGCCGCGATCGTCGCGGACGCCACCGCGCCCGGCATCGTGCTCGACGTCGGTTCCGGTCCGGGGACCTACCTGGCGCACGCGCTGGACGCTGCGAACGCCCCGGACGGGAGGCCCGTGGCCGCGCCGGACGCGTCTGCTCCGGCCGGCAGTCGGCCGGGTCCACGTCTCGGGGTCGCGTTGGACTTGTCGGCCGTCGCGATCCGGCGTGCGACACGCGCCCACGAGCGCGCGGGGGCCGTCGTCGGGGACGTGACCGAGCGCCTCCCGGTCGTCGACGGGGCTGCCGCCGTCCTGCTCGACGTCTTCGCACCCCGCAACCAGACCGAGTACGCCCGCGTCCTGCACGCCGACGGCGTGCTCGCGGTGGTGACCCCGCGGGCCGGCCACCTGGCGGAGCTCGCCGAGGCGACGATCAGCGTGGACCCGGAGAAGGAACGCCGGCTGCACGACTCCCTGACGCCGTCGTTCGCGCTGCGGTCCTCCGAGGACCTGACGTGGACCATGGAGCTGTCGGCGGAGGACGTCCACGACGTCGTGCACATGGGGCCGAGTCACCACCACGTCGCGGCGGACACCGTGTTCGAGCCGGCGACGGTGACGGCCGCGGTCACCGTGTCGACGTGGACGCCGACGCGCTGACCGCGACCGTGAGGACCGACTAGTCGCCAGCCGGGGCGACGTCGAGCTGCCAGACCACGCCGAAGCGGTCGCGCAGCTGCCCGGCCAACGGTGCCCAGGCCGAGGGTTCCAGGGGCTGCCGGATCTCGGCGCCGTCGGACAGTGCGGCCCAGTACCGCTGGATCTCGGCCGTGTCGTCGCCGTGCACGAACACGTAGAAGGCGTTCGATCCCTGGTCGTAGGGCTGCCCGGGCCAGACGTCGAAGGCCATGACGCGGAAGCCGGCGGCCGTGGCGACCTGACCGAAGACGATCCGGTCCGCCCAGGCCGGGTCGTCCAGGGCGCCCATCTGGCCGTAGGTGGCGGCGGTGACCTCGCCGCCGAAGACCGATGCGTAGAAGTCGAGCGCCGCGCGGGCGTCGCCGTCGAAGTTGAGGTGGGTTGTCGTCTCGATGCTCATGGGACGAGGATGTCGGGCAATGCGGTCAGATCGTGTCCGCTTCTCGGACGAAGATGGACGCCATGGCCGGACCCTCCGCACGGATGCTCGCGCTGCTCTCCCTGCTCCAGGTGCACCGCGACTGGCCGGGGGACGAGCTCGCCGGGCGGCTCGACGTCAGTCCCCGCACCGTCCGCCGCGACGTCGATCGGCTCCGCGGGCTCGGGTACCGGGTCGAGGCGCTCCGCGGACCGGCCGGCGGCTACCGGCTCGAGGCGGGATCCGACCTGCCCCCGCTGCTCTTCGACGACGACCAGGCGGTGGCGATCGCCCTGGCGCTCGCCGTGGCGCCGGCCTCGGGGGCGGACGTCGCCGAGTCGGCGGCTCGTGCCCTCGCGACCGTTCGGCAGGTGATGCCCGCGCGGCTGCGGTCCCGGGTCGACGCCGTGCAGGCCGTGACCGCGACGAGCCGGACCACGACCGACCCTGACGTCCTGGTGGCGGTGAGCGAGGCCGTCCACCTGCAGGAGGTGTTCCGCTTCGGCTACGGCGAGGACGTGACCCCGCGCCGGGTGGAACCGCACGCCGTCGTCGCCCGGAACGGTCGCTGGTACCTGCTCGACCGGGATGTCGACCGCGACGACTGGCGCACCCACCGCATCGACCGGATCACGCCCCGGATGCGCACCCGCGTCCCCTTCACGCCGCGACCGATCCCCGGTGGCGACGCGGCCGCGTTCGTGTCCGCGCGGTTCAAGGGGTCCGCGGTCGACGACGTGTGGCCGTGCACCGGTTCGGTGACCACGACGGCGGACGATGCGCGGCGGATCGCGCCGTACCTGCCCGAGGACGCCCTGGTCGAGCAGCTCGAGGACGACCGGACCCGCGTCACCCTCGGATCGTGGTCGTGGGACGGGCTCGCCGGAGTCATCGCCGGGCTGGCCGCGCCGATCCGGGTCGAGGGGCCGGACGCGCTGCGCCGAGCCGTTCGTGACCTGTCGACTCGACTCGCGACCGCGGCCGACTGAGCCACCTCGGTCACGCGCGTTAGGAGCGTGCATGCGTCCGCCAGGGCGGCGTCAGGGATCCGTTAGGAGCGGTCTGGAGGCCCGGCGCAGGACCCAGCATCGGTCTCGGCACCACAAGTGGTGCCGTCCGCGTCACCCGGCGCGGACACCGCAGATCTTCTGGAGTCCCTCGTGTTCGACGTGTTCGTCGTCGCCGGTGTCCTCGCCGTGTTCGGCGTGGTGGCACTGATCGCCAAGGGGGTGGAACGGCTGTGATCGGCATCACCATCGCGGCCGCCGTCCTCGGCATCGCCGCAGTCGTGTACCTCGTCTGGGCGCTCGTGCGTCCGGAGCGCTTCTAGTGGGCGCCGCGGACGTCTGGGCGGGCATCGCCCAGGTCGCCACCCTCGTCCTGCTGCTCGTCGTCGCGTACCGCCCGCTCGGTGACTGGATGGCGAAGGTCTTCACGCCCGTCCGGCACAACCGGGTCGAGCGCGGGGTCTACCGGCTGATCGGGGTCGACCCGGATGCCGAGCAGTCCTGGCCCGTCTACCTGCGCGGCGTGCTGCTGTTCAGCGTCGCCGGGCTCCTGCTCGTCTACCTGCTGCAGCGCATCCAGGTCGTCCTGCCCGGCGACCTCGGACTGCCCGCCGTCGGACCCTCGCTCGCGTTCAACACTGCGGCGTCGTTCGTCGCGAACACGAACTGGCAGTCCTACTCGCCCGAGGCCACCGTCGGCTACACGGTGCAGATGGCCGGCCTCGCGGTGCAGAACTTCCTGTCCGCGGCCGTCGGTCTCTCGGTCGCCGTGGCCCTGGTGCGTGGGTTCGCCCGTCGCAAGTCCGGCACCCTCGGCAACGTGTGGGTGGACATCGTGCGCGGCCTCGGCCGTCTGCTGCTGCCCGGCGCGTTCGTCTTCGCGATCATCCTCGTCGCCGGCGGGGTCGTCCAGTCGTGGGGGAGCGGTACCGACGTCACCACGCTCATCGGTGGCACGCAGCACATCCCCGACGGGTTCGTCGCCTCGCAGGAGGCGATCAAGGAACTCGGCACGAACGGTGGCGGCTACTTCAACGCCAACTCGGCGCACCCGTTCGAGAACCCGCAGGCGTGGACGAACCTCGTCGAGATCTTCCTGATGCTCGTCATCCCGTTCTCGCTCCCGCGCACGTTCGGGCGACTGGTCGGCGACGACCGCCAGGGGTACGCGATCCTCGCCGTGATGGGTGCGATCTTCCTCGTGTCGCTGTCGGTCATGTCGATCGCCGAGCTCGGCGGCGGCGGCGTCGCCACACACGCTGCCGGGGCCGCGATGGAGGGCAAGGAGAGCCGCTTCGGCATCCTCGGTTCGACGCTCTTCTCGACCGCGACCACCTCGACGTCCACCGGTGCGGTCAACGCGATGCACGACAGCTACACCCCGATCGGCGGGATGATGGCGCTCGTCAACATGATGCTCGGCGAGGTCACCCCCGGCGGCGTCGGATCCGGCCTGTACGGCATGCTCGTGCTCGCCGTCATCACGGTGTTCATCGGCGGACTGCTCGTCGGTCGCACCCCGGAGTACCTCGGCAAGAAGATCCGCGCCAAGGAGATGACCTTCGCGGCGCTGTACATCCTCGTCACGCCGACGCTCGTGCTCCTGGCCACCGGGCTCTCGCTCGTGATCCCCGGGGTCCGCGAACAGGTGCTCGGGACGTCGATCTTCAACCCCGGCAACCACGGGCTGACCGAGCTGCTCTACGCCTTCACCTCGGGTGCGAACAACAACGGCTCGGCCTTCGGCGGGCTCACCGCGAACACCACGTGGATGAACTCCTCGCTCGGCGTCGTGATGCTGCTCGGCCGCTTCGTGCCGATGGTGTTCGTCCTGGCGCTCGCCGGGTCCCTCGCCGCGCAGGACCGGGTGCCGGAGACCGCCGGCACGCTGCCCACCCACCGCCCGCTGTTCATCGGGCTGCTCGGCGGCGTCGCCGTCATCGTCACCGCACTCACCTACTTCCCGGTGCTCGCACTGGGTCCGCTCGCAGAAGGACTGTCATGACCACCCCCGTGACCACGGAGTCGGAACCGCGCACCGCCGTGGAACCGGCCACCCGCTCGTCCGCATTCGGACCCCGCCAACTGGTGGCGGGCCTCCCGGGCGCCCTGCGGAAACTCGATCCGCGACTCATGTGGCGGAACCCCGTCATGTTCATCGTCGAGGTCGGCGCAGCGCTGACGACGGCGGCCGCCGTCGTCGAGCCGTCCGCGTTCACGATCGCCATCGCCGTCTGGCTCTGGCTGACCGTCGTCTTCGCCAACCTGGCGGAGTCGGTGGCCGAGGGTCGCGGCAAGGCGCAGGCCGACACCCTGCGGAAGACCCGTTCGACCACGAGCGCCCGCCGGGTGCTCGGGTACGCGACGACCGACGCGGCCGCGACCGGCAACGAAACCGAGGAGGTCGCGTCCGTCGACCTGGCCAAGGGCGACGTGGTCGTGGTCGTCGCCGGTGAGGTCATCCCGGGCGACGGCGACGTCATCGACGGCATCGCGTCGGTCGACGAGTCGGCCGTCACGGGTGAGTCCGCACCGGTCATCCGCGAGTCCGGCGGTGACCGCAGCGCCGTCACCGGCGGCACCCGGGTGCTGTCGGACCGGATCGTCGTGCGCATCACCTCGACGCCGGGCGAGACCTTCATCGACCGGATGATCCGCCTGGTCGAGGGGGCGGCACGGCAGAAGACGCCGAACGAGATCGCGCTGAACATCCTGCTTGCCTCGTTGTCGATCGTCTTCGTGATCGTCTGCCTGACGATGCAGCCCATCGCGGGGCTCGTCGGTGCGACGGTCAGCGTGCCGGTGCTCATCGCCCTGCTCGTCTGCCTCATCCCGACCACCATCGGAGCCCTGCTCTCCGCGATCGGCATCGCCGGCATGGACCGGCTCGTGCAGCACAACGTGCTGGCGATGTCGGGCCGCGCGGTCGAGGCCGCCGGTGACATCACGACGCTGCTGCTCGACAAGACCGGCACGATCACCTACGGCAACCGTCGGGCATCCCGCGTGGTGCCGGTGCCGGGTGTGAGTGAGGCCTCGCTGATGGAAGCGGCAGCCCTGTCGAGTGCTGCGGACTCGACCCCTGAGGGGCGCTCGATCGTCGACCTGGCGCGCGAGGACGGCGCCGCCGTCGGCCTGCCGGACGGCGCCGTCGAGGTGCCGTTCACGGCGCAGACGCGCATGTCGGGTCTCGACCTGCCCGACGGCTCGCAGATCCGGAAGGGTGCCGCTGCGGCAGTGCTCGCCTGGGCGGACACCACCGAAGCCGGTGTCGTGTCGGCCATCGATGCGACCGTCGCGGAGATCTCCGACCAGGGCGGCACCCCGCTCGTCGTCGGTCGCCGCTCGTCGACGGGCGCGGTCACGTTGCTCGGTGTCGTGCACCTGAAGGACGTCGTCAAGGACGGCATGGCGTCGCGGTTCGCCGAGCTCCGGTCGATGGGCATCCGCACGGTGATGATCACGGGCGACAACCCGCGCACCGCGGCCGCCATCGCCCACGAGGCCGGCGTCGACGACTTCCTCGCCGAGGCCACCCCGGAGGACAAGCTCGCGTACATCAAGCGCGAGCAGGAGGGCGGCAACCTCGTCGCCATGACCGGTGACGGCACCAACGACGCCCCGGCCCTGGCGCAGGCGGACGTCGGCGTCGCGATGAACACCGGCACGACGGCGGCGAAGGAGGCGGGCAACATGGTCGACCTCGACTCCGACCCGACCAAGCTCATCGACGTCGTCCGCATCGGCAAGCAGCTGCTCATCACCCGCGGTGCCCTGACCACCTTCTCCATCGCCAACGACGTCGCGAAGTACTTCGCGATCATCCCGGCGATGTTCCAGGCGGCGTTCCCGGGGCTCGCTGCGCTCAACATCATGGGGCTGCACAGCCCGTCGTCCGCGATCCTGTCGGCGGTCATCTTCAACGCGCTGGTCATCGTGGCGCTCATCCCGCTGTCCCTGCGTGGCGTCAAGTACCGCGCAGCCGCAGCGTCGTCGATCCTCGGCCGCAACCTGCTCGTCTACGGGCTGGGCGGAGTGGTCGTCCCCTTCATCGGCATCAAACTGATCGACCTCGTGGTCGGTCTCATCCCGGGGTTCTAGTCATGGCATCTGCACGTTCCACCTTCCGTTCCGCCGGTGTGGCCATCCGCCTCACCCTCGTCGCCACCGTCGTCCTGGGCGTCGGGTACCCGCTCGCCGTCTGGGGCGTCGGCCAGGCGGCGTTCCACGACCAGGCCAACGGCTCGATGGTCACGGACTCGTCCGGCAAGGTCGTCGGTTCCTCGTTGATCGGGCAGTCGTTCACGGGCAAACAGGCCGATCGCTGGTTCCAGTCGCGGCCGTCCGCCGCCGGGGACGGCTACGACGCGGGAGCGTCCTCCGGCTCGAACCTCGGGCCGAACAACGCCGACCTGCTCAAGGCCGTCGAGGAGCGTCGTGCGGCGCTGGCGAAGGCCGACGGGGTCTCCGCCGCGCAGGTGCCCGCCGACGCCGTGACCGCTTCCGGTTCGGGGCTCGACCCGGACATCAGCCCCGCCTACGCGTCGCAGCAGGTGGCCCGTGTGGCCTCGGCGCGCGGCCTGTCAGCGGACACCGTGCGGCAGCTGGTGGCGTCGCACACCGAGTCGCGGCAGCTCGGGTTCCTCGGTGAGCCCGTGGTGAACGTGCTCGCGCTGAACCTGGCGCTGGCGAAGGCGTCCTGAGCGTGGGTGGCCCGGCGCGAGTGCGCTGCGCACAACCGAACTCGCGCGGAACCGCGGAACCGCGGAATCGCGCGGCGCGAGGTCACTTTGGTTGTGCGCAGCCCCCGCGCCGACCCCCGCACGCGAGAGGATGAGCACGTGAAGCGCGGGAAGCTGCGGGTCCTGCTCGGTGCGGCGCCCGGTGTCGGCAAGACCTACACGATGCTCGAAGAGGGGCGTCGGTTGCTCGACGAGGGTCGCGACGTGGTCGTCGCCGTCGTCGAGACGCACGAGCGCGCCGCCACCGCAGCACTGGTGAACGGGCTCGAGGTCGTGCCCCGCCGCACCGTCTCGCACCGGGGCGTCGACCTCGACGACCTCGATCTCGACGCCGTCATCGCCCGGGCACCCGAGGTCGCGCTGGTCGACGAACTCGCGCACACGAACGCCCCGGGGAGTCCGAACGAGAAGCGCTGGCAGGACGTCGAAGCGCTGCGGGACGCCGGCATCGACGTCATCTCGACCGTCAACGTGCAGCACATGCAGTCCCTCGGCGACGTGGTCCGCGAGATCACCGGCACCGTGCAGCGCGAGACCGTCCCCGACGCCGTGGTGCGTGCGGCCGACCAGATCGAGGTCGTCGACCTGGCCCCGGCAGCGCTGCGCGAACGGCTCTCCGACGGGCTCGTCTACCCGGCGGCCCGGATCGACGCCGCGCTGTCGAACTACTTCCGCCTCGGCAACCTCACCGCACTGCGCGAGATCGCCCTGCTCTGGCTCGCCGACGAGGTCGACGACGCGCTCAAGGCCTACCGCGCCGAGCACGGCATCGAGCACCGGTGGGAGACCCGGGAGCGCGTGCTCGTCGCCCTGACCGGTGGCCCCGAGGGCGAGACCCTGCTGCGCCGCGGCGCCCGCATCGCCGCCCGCAGCGCCGGTGGGGAACTCGCCGCCGTGCACGTCACGACGAACGACGGCCTGCGCGTCCGGCACCCCGGCGCGCTCGGCAAGCAGCGGACCCTGCTCGAGCAGCTCGGTGGCACGTACCACCAGGTCGTCGGCGACGACGTGCCGAGCACGCTGGTGCGGTTCGCGCGGTCGATCGACGCCACCCAGATCGTGATCGGGGTCAGCCGCCGCAGCCGGCTCGCGGCCGCCATGACCGGTCCGGGGATCGGCAACACCGTGATCCGCGAGTCCGGCGACATCGACGTGCACGTCGTCACGCACGAGCGCGCCGGCGGCGGGATCACCCTGCCCAAGCTCGGCGGCAGCCTGTCCCGCGGCCGGGTGGTCGCCGCGTTCGTGCTGTCGGTCCTGGTCGGGCCGCTGCTCACCTGGGTGCTGTCGATCGGCAGCGACCCGGACGCCATCACGGTGGACGTGCTGGCGTACCAGCTGCTCGTCCTGGTCGTGGCGCTCGTGGGCGGGATGTGGCCGGCGGTCTTCACGGCCGTGCTGTCCGGGCTGAGCCTCGACTACTTCTTCGTGCAACCCCTCTACATGGTCACCGTCCAGCAGCCGTGGCACCTGTTCGCCCTGGTCATGTACGTGATCAGTGCGGTGCTGGTCAGCTTCGTGGTCGACCGGTCCGCCCGGCGGTCGCGTGCTGCCCGTCGGGCCTCGGCTGAGTCCGGGCTCCTGATGGGCATCGCCGGCAGCGTGCTCCGCGGCGACGACGCCCTGCAGGCACTGCTCGACCGCACACGAGAGGCGTTCGGCTTCGCCGGCGTCCGGATCCGCCAGGGCGACGAGGTGCCGGCGACCTCCGGCGAGTTCGGTGCGACGCCGGACGCGTCGACGACGCTGGCGTCCGGTGCCGTGCTCGAGTTCGCCGGCGCGCCCGACGACCCGACCCAGCGCCGGCTGCTGCGGGTCGTCGAGCAGCAGCTCGACGCCGCCGTCGAGCACCGCGAGCTGACACGCACCGCCGTCGGCGCCGAGCGCATCGCCGCCGCCGACCGGGTCCGGAGCGCGCTGCTCGCGGCCGTCGGCCACGACGTGCGCCGCCCCATCGCCGCGGCCTCCGCCGCCGTGCAGACGCTGCGTGCGTCCGACATCGACCTGTCCGGGGCCGACCGGGAGGCGCTGCTCGCGACCGCCGACGAGAGCCTCGGTCAGCTGGCGGTGCTGTTGGCAGACCTGTTGGACGTCAGTCGGGTCCAGGCCGGTGTCCTCGCGGTCACCCCGGCGGCGATCGCGCTCGAGACGGTGGTCGCCCCCGCGCTCGATGAGCTGGAGCTCGGCCCGGACGACGTCGACCTCGACCTGCCCGCGGATCTGCCGCCGGTGCTCGCCGACCCGGTCCTGCTGCAGCGCGTCGTCGTGAACCTGCTCGCCAACGCGGCGCGGTACGCCCCGGACGGCACCCACGTCCGGGTCGCCGCGAGCGCGTTCGCCGGCGGGGTGGAGCTCCGCGTCGCCGACCACGGTCCCGGCATCCCCGAGGACCGCCGCGACGAGGTGTTCCAGCCGTTCCAGCGACTCGGTGACACCGACAACGAGACCGGCCTCGGGCTCGGCCTGGCCCTGGCGCGTGGGTTCACCGAGGGCATGGGCGGCACGATCGAGGTCGACGACACCCCGGGCGGTGGGCTCACCGTCGTGGTGCGGCTGCCGATCGCCGGGCACGTGGGAGTGGAGATCCGATGAAGGTCCTGATCGCTGACGACGACGCGCAGCTCGTCCGCGCGCTCTCGGTGACGCTCTCGGCGCGCGGGTACGACGTCGTCACGGCTCGGGACGGGCGCGAGGCGATCGACGCCGTCATCACCGAGCGCCCCGATCTGGTGCTGCTCGACCTCGGCATGCCCCGGCTCGACGGCATCGGCGTGCTCGAGGGCGTCCGGGCCTGGTCGCAGGTGCCGGTCCTCGTGCTCTCCGGGCGCACCGACTCGTCCGACAAGGTCGACGCGCTCGACGCCGGTGCCGACGACTACGTGACGAAGCCGTTCCAGATGGACGAGCTCCTCGCCCGGCTGCGGGCACTCGGACGGCGACGGGTGGTGGCGTCGGAGGAGACCCCGACGATCGCGATCGGACCGCTGCTCGTCGACCTCGTGGCGAAGCAGGTCACCCCGGCCGAGGGTCCGGCGATCCGCCTGACGCCCACCGAGTGGCGCCTGCTCGAGGTCCTGGTCACGAACCCCGACCGCCTGATGACCCGCGAGATGCTGTTGACCGAGGTCTGGGGGCCGACGCACGGCAACGACTCCGGGTACCTGCGGCTGTACATGGCGCAGCTGCGGCGGAAGCTCGAACCCGACCCCGCGCACCCGCGCTACCTGGTGACGGAGTCCGGCATGGGGTACCGCTTCGCCCCCGGAGCGTAGGAAGCCGACGCCGCCGGCACCCTGGCGGGTCGCTGTCGGGGAACTATCGTGTGTGTGGCGGGTCCCTGTCGTGGTGCGCCGTTCCGCGGTTCCCTACTGTTCAGGACATGAACGAGATGCGGATCGGTGAACTCCGACGACTGCGGGGCTGGACCCAGGAACGACTGGCCGAGACGAGCGGCATCGCCGTGCGGACGGTGCAACGGATGGAGAGCGGCAACGACGCGAGCCTCGAGTCGCTGTCCGCGGTGGCCGCGGCCCTCGAGGTCCCCGTGCGCGACCTGTTCGCCACCGAGGAGCCGGCGTCGCTCGACCCGGGGGTGCGCGGTCTCGACGAGCGCGCCGAGCGCGAGCAGGCGCAGCGCGACGCTGCTTCGCGCGGCTGGCAGTACCTGTACTCCGGTGTCGGCATCGTCGTGACGCTCGGCACCCTGGCGCTCATCGGTTCGCGCATCTGGCCGGGTGCCGCGATCTTCGTCATCCCCATCTACTGGGCGGGTGGGCGGCTGCTCTCCCAGTTCCTGATGGCGACCGTCGTCGAGCCCGCGCTCGACCGTCGGTACCCGTTGTCGCGGTCTCGTCGGGACGCCTCGTCGCGATCCCGTCGGTTCACGCCCGGGAGCTGAACGCCGCGAGCTCGGCCCGGGTCCGGGCGCCGTGCTTCCGGAGCAGGTTCGCCACGTGGTACTTCACGGTGTTGACGCTGATGCCGAGTCCCTCGGCGATCTCCCGGTTGCCGACACCGGTCGCCACGAGCCGCAGGACGTCGCGCTCCCGCGGGGTCAGGTCGCCGTCGTCGACCGCGTCCACCTCGGCCGGCCGCGGGTCGAGCGGCAGTGAGATGTCGAGCACGGACCCCCAGCCGGGCGTGCTCGCGACCTGCACCCGCCCGTCGAGCGTGACGACCCGCTCCGCGATCGGCCGCATGGCGTCGTCGTGCACGTCGAGCGTGCCGGAGCCGTCGTCGCGGAGCTGCATGAGCAGGTTCCGGCCGTCGCAGTCCCACTGGATGCGCACCCGCTTCGCCGCACCGTCGTCGACCAGGGCGAGCACCGCGGTCCGGACGATCGCCCGGGCCGCGTGGGCGACGTCACCCGGGAGCGCACGGCCGGTGGCCGGCGGCTCGACGAACTGCACGTCGAGGTCCCCGAAGCGCACGAGCGGCCGCAGGTCGGCGCGCAACCGCGAGAACGCGCCGGTGACGGGTTCGAGCAGGGTGCTCCGCTGCTGATCGGTCACGGTGCGCAGGTCGACGAGGGCGGCCGAGGCGATCTCGACGGCCTCGGCCCGGGCGGCCGCGTCGGTGACCCGCGACGACCGGAGCACGGCGAGGACGGACTCGAGGGTCAGCGCGTGCCGATCCGCCTGCTCGGCGACCGTGCGGGCGTGCTCGGCGGCCGCGAGCCGGATGGCGGAGCCGCCCCGGGCCTCCAGGGTGTCGACCGATGCGTCCATGGACGCGACCGTACCCGTCCTACCCGAGCGGACGGGCCCACCCGATGGGATGGGGTCCCTGCCGGGGCGGGTAGCGGCGTGCCGAGGCGCGCGACGGAAGGATCGAGGGCATGGCAGCAACCACCGTCTCCGCAGCGCTCGACCTGGTCGTCCGCGAGGTCGGCGACCTGGCAGCCCGCCTCGACGACGCCCCGGCCCAGCGCGCACTCGACCTGATCGAGGGCGCCGACCGGGTGTTCGTCCACGGCGCCGGGCGCTCCGGGCTCGCCCTCCGCATGACCGCGATGCGCCTCATGCACCTCGGCCTCGACGCGCACGTCGTCGGCGAGGTCACCACCCCGGCCATCCGACCGGGTGACCTGCTCCTCGTGGCGAGCGGCTCCGGTACGACCACCGGCATCGTGCAGGCCGCGCGCACCGCGCACGAGGTCGGCGCATCCGTCGTGGCGCTCTCGACCACCGACGACTCCCCGCTCTCCGAGCTGGCGGACGTCACGATCGTGCTGCCCGCCGCGACGAAGACCGACCGCTCCGGCACCGCCTCGGCCCAGTACGCCGGTGGCCTCTTCGAACAGGCCGTCGCCCTGGTGGGCGACGCCGTGTTCCACGCCCTGTGGGCCCGAGGCGGGCAGTCCGCCGACGACCTCTGGCCCCGTCACGCCAACCTCGAATGAAAGGCACACCCATGCAGCTCCAGTTCGCCATGGACACCCTGACCACCGAAGCCGCCCTCGAGCTCGCCGCCGCGGCCGCGCCGCACGTCGACGTCCTCGAGCTCGGCACGCCCCTGATCAAGAGCGCCGGCCTGTCCGCCGTCACCGCGATCAAGGAAGCACACCCCGACAAGATCGTGTTCGCCGACCTCAAGACCATGGACGCCGGTGAGCTCGAGGCCGACATCGCCTTCTCGGCCGGTGCCGACCTGGTCACCGTCCTCGGTGTCGCCGGCGACTCGACGATCGTCGGCGCCGTCAAGGCCGCGAAGAAGCACGGCAAGGGCATCGTCGTCGACCTGATCGGCGTCTCCGACAAGGCCGCCCGTGCCCGCGAGGTCGTCGCACTCGGCGCCGAGTTCGTCGAGGTCCACGCCGGGCTCGACGAGCAGGCCGAAGAGGGCTTCACGTTCTCGACGCTGCTCGACGCCGGCAAGGAGTCGGGCGTCCCGTTCTCGATCGCGGGTGGCGTGAACGCGTCCTCGGTCGCCTCCGTGCAGGAGGCCGGTGCCCGCATCGCCGTCGCCGGCAGCGCGATCTACAGCGCCTCGGACGTCGGCGCAGCAGCCGCCGAGATCCGCGCCGCCATCAAGTAGCGCGTCCCGGTCGCCCTTCCCGGGCGACTTCGTGAGCAGGAATGGTCGGGTGTGCACGTCGCACCCGACCATTCCTGCTCACGAAGCGAACGCCGCCGTCCGGATGCGCCGTACGGTGGCCACATGAACCGAGCGCTGCGCTGGACCACCTGGATCGTCGCCGTCGTCGTGCTGATCGCGGTGGTGTTCCTCGTCTGGGCCCACATCGTGATGCAGGGCACCCGCAGTGCCGCCCTGCAGGTCTGGCGCGACGACCGGATCGCGGTCCGGGACGCCGGTGACTCGGTGGTGATGACCCCGACCGGCCAGGCCGACGGGGTCGGGATCGTCTTCATCCCCGGCGCGAAGGTCGATCCGTACGCCTACATGGCCACGTTCCGGCAGGTGGTCGCCAACGGTACGACGGTGGTCATCACGAAGCCGACGCTGAACCTCGCGTTCTTCGACACCCGGCCGCTCGCCACGTTCGAGGCCCACGCACCCTCGGTCACCCGCTGGGCGGTCGGCGGGCACTCCCTCGGCGGGGTCCGCGCGTGCCAGCTCGCCCAGGACGCGGACGGCCTGCTGCTGCTCGGCAGCTACTGCGCGAACGACATCAGCCGCTCCTACATCGACGTGCTGAGCGTCTCCGGTTCGCGTGACGGCCTGTCGACCCCGGCCAAGGTCGACGCCGCGCGGGACAAGCTGCCGTCGACCGCCACCATGACCGAGATCCAGGGGTCGAACCACGCCGACTTCGGCGCCTACGGCGACCAGCCGGGCGACCGCACGGCGACCATCAGCCGTGCTGATGCCCGCCAGCAGATCTCGGACGCGATCGAGGCCTGGGTGCGCGACCTGCGCTGACCACGCGGGTGGACCGGCGGACGTACCACGGGCCTCCAGACGGTCTGCCTGGAGGCCCGTGGGACGTGCCGTCAGTGGATCACGCCCGCCTCGTGGTCGCGTCCGGAACGTCGCCCGGTGAACCGGGCGACGAAGTACAGGACCACGCCGACGGCGAGCAGGATCGCGGCGTAGAGCCAGACCTGACCGCTCTGCTGCGTCAGCAGCAGGATGCACGACAGCACCCCGAGCACCGGGACGAACGTCCAGACCCTGAAGTGGTCGTGCTCGACGTGGTCGCGGCGGAGCACCAGGACGGCGACGTTGGTGCTGATGAACACGAAGAGCAGCAGGAGCACGACGGTCTCGGCCAGCACGCCCACGTCACCCACCAGGGTCAGGAGCATCGCGACGATCGTGGTGGCGACGATGGCGGTCCACGGGGTCTTCCGGTTCGGCAGGACCTTCGCGAGCAGGGCGGGCAGGAGCCGCTGCTCGGCCATGCCGTAGGTCACGCGGCTCGACATGATCATCGTGAGCAGCGCGCCGTTCGCGACGGCGACCAGGGCGATGAGGCTGAAGACCCAGTCGGGGATCGGGACGCCGGTGGCGGAGACGACCGCGAGCAGCGGGCCGCTGGACTCGGACAGCTCCGAAGCGGGCAGGGCGATCGCGCTGGCGAGGGCGACGAGGACGTAGACGACGCCGGCCGTGGCGAGGGCGCCGAACAGGGCCTTCGGGTAGACGCGGCGGGGGTCGCGGACCTCCTCCGCGATGTTGGCGGACGTCTCGAAGCCGACGAACGAGTAGTAGGCGACGATCGCGGCGCTCAGGGTCGCCAGGGCCGGGTTGGCCTCGGACGGGAACGCGCCGATCCGGGAGACGTCACCGCCGCCACCGCCGAGCATCACGGCCACGACGACGATCACGATGACGAGGCCGGAGACCTCGATGATCGTCATCACGACGTTGCTCTTGAGCGAATCGGAGATGCCGCGGGCGTTCAGGCAGGCGATCAGGGCGAGGAAGACGATCGCGGTGGGCACGGGCGGCAGGTCGACGAACGTGCCGAGGTAGTCGCCGGCGAAGGCGAGCGACAGGCCGGCGGCGCTCGTGACGCCGGCGGCGAGCATGCTGAACCCGACCAGGAACGAGACGATGGGCGCCTTGTAGGCGCGTTCGGCGAAGACCGCGGCACCGCCGGCCTTCGGGTACTTCGTCACGAGTTCGGCGTAGGAGCCCGCCGTGAGCAGTGCCAGCAGGAGCGCGAGCACCAGCGGTGCCCAGAGCGCCCCGCCGACGTCCTTCGCCAGCGTCCCCATCAGGGCGTAGATGCCGGCGCCGAGCACGTCGCCGAGGATGAAGAGGAACAGCAGCGGGCCGGTGATCGCCTGGCGGAGCTTCGACTGCGTGCCGTCGTGGGGTGCGGCCGTGGTGTCGCTGGTCATGGTGGTGCCTTTCGTCCGGGTCAGCGTGCCGGGGTGTGTATCAGAGGCCTCACAGGTGCGCCGTGGCCGGGGTCCTCCCTGCACAGCGGAGCGGTCGGGGAACTCTCTCCACAGGGTGCGGCGCGTCGGAACGTCCGGACTGGAGCGGTCCTAGACTCGTCGGGAGCCACACGTCCACCACCAGTCCCCGGAGGACCGCAGATGACGACGCAGGACCACCGCACGCCCGCTCGACTCAGTGACCAGCGGGCGCTCCTGTTCGACCTCGACGGCGTGCTCACCCCGACCGCCGACGTCCACATGCGGGCCTGGAGTCGACTGTTCACGCCGTACCTCGAAGCGCACGGGGTCGCGCCGTACACCGAGCAGGACTACTTCACCTACATCGACGGCAAGCCCCGCTACGACGGCGTGCGCTCGCTGCTCGAGTCGCGCGGCATCGACCTGCCGCAGGGCACCCCCGACGACGCGCCCGACACCGACACGGTGTGCGGGCTCGGCAACCGGAAGAACGCGGAGTTCACCGCCGAGCTCGACGAGCACGGCGTCGAGCCCTACCCGGGTTCGCTGCGGTTCCTGACCGCCGCGATCGCCGCCGGACTGTCCGTCGCGGTCGTCTCGAGCTCGGCGAACGCCACCTCGGTGCTCCGGACGGCGGGCATCCTCGACCGGTTCCCGGTGGTCGTCGACGGGCTCGTCGCGCGCCAGGACGGCCTGACCGGCAAGCCCGCGCCCGACACCTACCTCGATGCGGCGACACGGTTCGGGCTCACTGCCGCCGAGTGCGTCGTGGTCGAGGACGCCACCAGCGGGGTCGAAGCCGGCCGCAACGGTTCGTTCGGTCTCGTCGTCGGTGTCGACCGCGGCGCCGGGGCGGATGCCCTGCGCGAGCACGGTGCCGACGTCGTGGTGTCCGACCTCGCCGAACTCATCGACGAGCTGCCCGCACCGGCCACCAGCACGACGTAGGCCACCCGGCCGGGCACTCCTTGCCTGCCGGCCGCACCGACGCACCCATCTCCCTCCCTTCCCACGGAGCAGCATGAACCCCATCACCTCGGACCCCCTCGACCGCGTCCGCTACCCGATCGACGAGTGGGCCCTCGTCGAGACCGAGTACACCCCCGACGAGCAGGGCGTCGCCGAGACGAACTTCGCCGTCGGCAACGGGTACCTCGGCCTGCGCGGCAACCTCGACGAAGGCCGTGGCGGCGTGCAGTACGGCACGTACATCAACGGGTTCCACGAGACCTGGCCGATCCGGCACGCGGAGGACGCCTTCGGCTTCGCGAAGACCGGGCAGACGATCATCAACGCGCCGGACGCCAAGGTCATCCGCCTCTACGTCGACGACGAGCCGCTCGTGCTGGCCGAGGCCGACATCCTCCGGCACACGCGTCGGCTGGAGTTCCGCGGCGGCTACCTGTTCCGCGAGACCGAGTGGTCGACGCCGTCCGGCAAGCGGGTGCTCATCCGGGCACGTCGACTCGTGTCGTTCACCGACCGGCACCTCGCCGTCATCGACTACGAGGTCACCGTGCTCGACGCGGACGCCTCGATCCTGCTGTCCAGCCAGATCCTCAACCGCCAGGACGTGCAGGACGAGTACCACGCCGGCATGCGGGCTGCGGCGAACGCCTTCGACCCGCGCAAGGCCGAGTCGTTCACCGAGCGGGTGCTCGTGCCGAAGCTCAAGCGCAGCACCGGCGGCCGTTCGGTCCTGGGGTACCAGGCGTCCAGCTCCGGCATGACGATCTGCGTCGGCGTCGAGCACCACATCGAGACCGAGAACAGCTGGGACGAGTCGTCGTCGATCGAGGACGACCTGGCGAAGCACGTCTACCGGGTGCAGGCCCGCGCGGGGCAGCCCATCCGGCTCGTGAAGCACGTGGTCTACCACACCTCCCGCGGGGTGCCCGTGCGCGAGCTGGCCGACCGGTGCGACCGCACGCTCGACCGCGCGCACGCCGAGAACGTCGACGAGACCTTCGCGAAGCAGCGCGACTGGCTCGACGACTACTGGGCCCGCAGCGACGTCGAGATCGCCGGTCAGCCCGCGATCCAGCAGGCCGTCCGCTGGAACCTCTTCCAGCTGGCGCAGGCCACCGCCCGCACCGACGGCCACGGCATCGCCGCGAAGGGCGTCACCGGCTCCGGCTACGGCGGCCACTACTTCTGGGACATGGAGATCTACGTCCTGCCGTTCCTGTCGTACACGGCGCCGATCGTCGCCCGGAACGCCCTGCGCTTCCGCTACAACATGCTCGACGCGGCACGGGCTCGGGCCCGCGAGCTGAACCAGCGCGGTGCCCTGTTCCCGTGGCGGACGATCAACGGTGAAGAGTCCAGCGCGTACTACGCCGCCGGCACCGCGCAGTACCACATCGATGCCGACATCTCGCATGCGCTCATGCAGTACGTCCGGGCCTCGGGCGACCGTGAGTTCCTGAAGCGCGGCGCCATCGACGTGCTCGTCGAGACCGCCCGGCTCTGGGCCGACCTCGGGTTCTGGCGGTCCAACGGCGACAAGAAGTTCCACATCGACGGCGTCACCGGGCCGGACGAGTACACGACCGTCGTCGACGACAACCTCTACACGAACGTGATGGCGCGGGCGAACCTGTGGTTCGCCGTCAACGCCTGCCGCGAGCTCGCCGCCGACGACGCCGAAGAGTACGACCGCATGGTGCGCCGGACCGGTCTGCAGCCGGACGAGCTCGTCGAGTGGGAGCACGCCGCCGAGTCGATGGAGATCCCGTTCGACCCGCACCGCGGCATCCACCCGCAGGACGCCCAGTTCCTCGACAAGGAACTCTGGGACCTCGAGAACACCCCGGAGTCCAAGCGCCCGCTGCTGCTCCACTACCACCCGCTGGTGATCTACCGGTTCCAGGTGCTCAAGCAGGCCGACGTCGTGCTCGCGCTGTTCCTGCAGGGGCACGAGTTCACGGCGGCCGAGAAGCGTCGCGACTTCGACTACTACGACGCGCTCACCACCGGTGACTCGACGCTGTCCGCGGTCGTCCAGTCGATCATGGCGGCCGAGGTCGGGTACCACGACCTCGCCGACCAGTACTTCCAGACCGCGCTCTACGTCGACCTGGCGGACCTGCACGGCAACACCTCGGACGGCGTGCACATCGCGTCGACCGGTGGCATCTGGGGTGCGCTCGTCAACGGCTTCGGTGGCATGCGCGACCACGGCGGTCGGATGACCTTCAACCCGCGGTTGCCGAAGCACTGGGACCGGCTGTCCTACCGCCTGACGGTGCGCGGGTCGCGGGTCCGGGTGGACCTGGAGCAGGAAGCCATGACCCTCACGGTCGAGACCGGTTCGGGCTTCACGGTGTGGGTGCACAACCAGCAGTGGGACATCGAGGCCGGGGAGCCCACCGTGGTGCCGCTGCCGCACCACGGGCCGCGCATGTCCGGGCACGCCCCGACCACCAGCGACATCCAGGGCACGCTGCGGGCGGACGGCTCGGTCATCACCGCGTCGATCCCGACGATCTCCCTGGAGCGCGACTTCGACCTCGACGACTCGACCGGCTGACGCCGGTCCCTGCGCCGCAGTCGCACGTCGCCCCGGTTCCGCCTCGCGGTGCCGGGGCGACCTGCGTCCCCGGGGTGTTCGCGGCGCCTCCGAACGCGTCCAGTCGGCCCGGGGCACCGTGGTCTGCCGTGCCCCTCGGGTCGATGGCGTCTCCCCGGGCACGGTTCGTGCAACGAGAGGAGACATCATGGGCAACCGGTTCGAGGGCAAGGTCGCGATCGTCACGGGCGCGGGGTCCGGCATCGGTGAGGCGACGGTGCGGGCGTTCATCGACGAGGGCGCGTCGGTCGTGCTGACCGACAGCGTCGAGGAGAAGGTCCGCGCGGTGGGTGACTCCCTGCCGACGCACCGGGTCGTCGCCCTGCACGCCGACGTGGCGAGCCCGGACGACTGGGAGACCGTCGTCTCGGCGGCGATCGACCGCTTCGACCGGCTCGACGTCCTGGTGAACAACGCCGGGACCTTCAGCTCGGGCGACATCACCGACATCAGCACGGACGAGTGGCGCCGGGTCATCGAGACCGATCTGTCCGGTGTGTTCTACGGCACCCGGGCGGCCCTGCCGTTCCTGCGCGAGACGAAGGGGTCGATCGTCAACACGTCGTCGGTCTCCGGTGAGGACGCCGATTGGCGGATGAGCCCCTACAACGCGGCGAAGGGTGGCGTGACGAACTTCACCAAGGCCGCTGCGCTCGACAACGGGCAGTTCGGCGTGCGCGTGAACGCCGTCGCTCCGGGACTCATCTGGACCGACCTGACCCAGGAGCAGGCGGAGGACGAGGCCCTGCAGTCGAAGTTCACCGAGCGCATCGCCCTCGGCCGCGGGGGCCGCTCTGCCGAGGTCGCCGAGGCGATCCTGTTCCTGGCCAGCGACGCGGCCTCGTTCATCACGGGTGCGGTCCTGCCCGTGGACGGCGGCACCATGGCGAGCAACGGGCAGCCGCCGCAGGCCTGAGCCACCCGGCGTTGGCGGCACCGTCAGCTGGCGACGAGCTCCACCTTGAACCGCTCGGCGTCCTCGAGGAAGGCCGCGTGGTGCTCCGGGCCACCGGCGAACGGGTGTCGGTCCTCGTACAGGCGTGCCCAGCCGTGACCGGGAGCATCGGCCCAGAGCCGTTCCACCGTCTCGGCAGTACCGGCGTGGAACGCCAGGTGGCTGAGCCCCGGTCGGTGCCGGTCGTGGTCGCCGTCCAGTGGCGCTGATTCGAGGACGACGTACAACGGGCCGAGCCGCCAGCTCCGGCCGTGGTCCCACTGCTGGAACGGTTCGTAGCCGAGTTCGCCGAGCAGCCAGCCCCAGGACCCGGCGGCGGTGTCGAGGTCGGCGGTGCGGAGCTCGACGTGGTGCAGGGTGCCGAGCGTCACAGGAGCTTCCGCAGGGTGTTCGTGTTGCGGGTCGTCGTCGTGCGCTTGAAGCGTGCGGCGCCGGCCCGCTTGGCGAACACGGTGTCAGTGCTCGAACCCTTCGGACACGACCAGTAGACGACCCCGTTCCCGCGGGCGACCCGCTCGACCGACTCGTCGAGTTCGAGGTCCCCGACCAAGGCGTCGAGCGCACCGTCGTCGGACCCGAACACGACGTAGTCGTGCCGTTCGCCGGAACGCGCGAAGGGGAAACCGTCGACCACGGCCGCGAGGGCGTCGTGCCGGACGAGCACGATCCAGGCGTCGTACCCGAACCGGTCGCGCAGCCCCTGCTCGATCGACGTCTTGAGCTGCTCGGCGGGCACGTCGGCGGAGAACACGACGTTGCCCGAGGCGAGCACGGTGCGGACGTCGTCGAACCCGAGCCCTCGGAAGAGCTCCGCGAGCTCGGCGCTCCGGATCGTGATGCCGTTCACGTTGACCCCGCGCAGCAGCGCCACCCACCTGTCCATGTCCGGACGGTAGCGGCCCGGGCCGCTCACGTCCACGTCCGGGCCACGCCCCAGCCGGCACCCTGCGGCACGATGTCGACCACCAGGGCCTCGCCGTCGTCGTCGCTGGTCGCCTGGAACCGCCAGCCCACGGTGCGTTCGGGCGCATGGGTGATCGCGGTGGGCAGTTCAGCGCGCGTCACGGTCAGCCGGGTGGGGGTGTCGCTCACCCGCCAGCGCCGTCCGGCCCACACCAGCCGGGTCGGCGTGCCCTCGGCCCACCACACCGTGGCGGCCGTGTCGGTGATCATCATCGGGTCTCCTCGTTCGAACGTGTGTTCGAATGGTAAGTGTCGACCTCCGACGTCGCAACCACCGGCGGCCGACCCCGGCGGGTCGTGGGCGAACCCCTCGAACGACGCAGCAGCCGTCGTGTAGACGGGACCCATGACGAACGACGCACAGGGCCCCGACGCGCAGCACCAGGTTCCCGAGGGGGTGTCCGAGGCCACGGTCGAGGCGCTCGGCAGCCTGTCCGCCGCGGTCGAGGTCATCGAGCACGCCCGCGGTCTGCTCTACGGGTTCCACCGACTGACCGGCACCGCTGACCTGAACCTCGGTGAGGCGGTCGAGCAGCTGCGCAAGGCCGGGCACACCGAACTCGCCGAACGCATCGACACCGAACTCGTGGGCCGCAACGTCATCGCGGGCCGCTGGACGTTCCAGATCGTCGAGGACTACGACGACGGCTACTACGCCCTCGCCAAGGAGCTCGAGCGCACGGCGCGCGACGAGCTCGTGCAGGGCCGTCGCCACCTGTTCGAGGCGGGCATGAAGGAAGACCGTCGCACCCAGGACCAGCGCCACCACGAGGCCACGCCGAGCGACCTGCCGGACTGACCACGGGCCTCCAGGCCGACGCCGGCCTGCGGAAGACGCCGGCATCTTGCGGAGACGCCCCAGAAACGTCGAGACGCCGCCGGAATCGGCGGCGTCTCGATGACACGACGGCGTCTTGTGACAGACCCCGCCCGACCAAAGCCTCAGCCGACGCCGAGCAGCGCCTCCAGCGGCCCCCGCGCGAAGTACAGCAGGAAGCCCGCGGCGACGACGTAGAGCAGCCACGAGACCTCACGGCCACGGCCGGACAGCAGCTTGATGAGCACCCAGCTGATGAAGCCGGCGCCGATGCCGTTCGCGATCGAGTAGGTCAGCGGCATGACGACGATCGTCAGGAACGCCGGCAGGGCCGATCCGAAGTCCGACCACGAGATGTCCGCGACCTGCGCGACCATGAGCGCACCGACGACGACGAGCCCGGCGGCGGCGACCTCGAGCGGGACGACCTGGGTGAGCGGCGTGAGGAACATCGACGCCAGGAACAGCAGGCCGGTGACGACCGAGGCCATGCCCGTGCGGGCGCCCTCGCCGATGCCGGAGGCCGAGTCGATGAAGACGGTGTTCGACGACACCGACGCGCCACCACCGGCGATCGCGCCGACGCCCTCGACGACGAGCGCCGACTTCAGGCGGGGGAACGTGCCGTCGGGCTTCGCGACACCGGCGGCCTTGGCCAGACCGGTCATGGTGCCCATGGCGTCGAAGAAGTTCGTGAAGACCAGGGTGAAGACGAGCATCGACGCGGCGAGCGGACCGATGCGGGTGAAGGCACCGAACACGTCGGCGTGGCCGACGAGCGAGAGGTCCGGTACGGCGAACAGTGCGCTCGGCAGGCCGGGGGCGTTGAGGTTCCAGCCGGTCTTCGAGTCGACCGAGGTCGGCACCTGGAAGATCGCCTGCAGGATGATCGCGATGATCGTGGTCGCGACGATGCCGATGAGCAGCGCACCCTTGACCCGGCGGGCCATGAGCGTGCCGATGATGATCAGGCCGATCAGGAACACGATGGTCGGCAGGGCGCCGACGGAGCCGTCCTCACCGAGCTGCAGCGGCGGCGACGCGAGCCCGGAGGACCGCACGAAGCCGGAGTCGACGAGCCCGATGAACGCGATGAACAGGCCGATGCCGACCGTGATCGCGGCCTTCAGCTGTGCCGGGACGGCGGTGAAGATCATCGTCCGGATGCCGGTCAACGCGAGGATCACGATGATCACACCGTTGATGACGACCAGGCCCATCGCCTCGGCCCAGGTGACCTGGTGCACGACGCTGACGGCGAGGAACGAGTTGATCCCGAGCCCCGCGGCGATGCCGAACGGCAGGTTCGCGATGATGCCCATCGCGATGGTCATGACGCCGGCGACGAGGCCGGTCGCCGCGGCCACCTGAGCGTTCTCGAGCCATCCGCCGCTGACGTCCTTGGCGGCCTGGTCGGCGCTGAACCCGCCGAGGATGAGGGGGTTCAGGATGACGATGTACGCCATCGTCACGAACGAGACGAGGCCACCGCGGACCTCGCGGGGGATCGACGATCCGCGTTGCGTGATGGAGAAGAATCGATCGAGGCCGGTCGCGAAGCGGTTCCGGGGCGTGGTGTCGGTCTGCGGGGCGCTCACCACGAGAGTTTAAAGGACGCTGGGTTTCGGGCGTGTCACACCGGTCTCACAGGTTGTGACAGCCGGGAGGCCCGTTCCACGCGGATCGCGCACCTCGCGCTGGGCGTCTGCCCGCGTTCTCCGGCCACGGCTGGTGTTGGATGAGCGGGTGACGTCACCCATGGACCGCGCCCGTGTCGAGGCCGCCGTCCGCGAGCTGCTGCTCGCCATCGGCGAGGATCCCGACCGCCCGGAACTCACCCGCACCCCCGCCCGTGTCGCCGACTCGTACGCCGAGTTCTTCTCCGGGATCGGCACCGACGCGGTCGCCATCGCCCGGGACGGCACCGTGCACGCCGAGGACGGTGAGCGCGGTCGACTGGTCATCGTCCGCGACGTCAAGTTCCGCTCCGTCTGCGAGCACCACCTGCTGCCGTTCCTCGGGGTCGCGCACCTGGCGTACGCGCCGGGCGACCGCCTCATCGGGCTCGGCACGCTGGCGCGGGTGCTCGACGCGGTGGCCTCCCGTCCGCAGCTGCAGGAGCGGCTCGGCGAACAGGTCGCCGCGACCATCGCCGAGGGGCTCGGCGCCGAGGGCGTCCTGGTGGTCCTCGACGCGCAGCACCAGTGCGTCACGACGCGTGGGGAGCGCCAGACCGGATCGACGACCGTGACGGTGGCGGCGACCGGTTCGCTGGCCGACACCGCGGGACGGGCCGAGGCGATCGCGCTCATCGGCGCGGGGCGTGCGACGGACGCCGGGCACGACGCGAGTGCCGGGGCGGACGCATGACGGGCCTCCCCGACGGCACGGCCGGACCCGGCTGGGTCGTGCCGGACCTGCGCCACCCGGTCCGGACGTTCGGCCGCCGCACCATCGACTTCGACCACCGCATCGCCGTGATGGCGATCGTGAACCGCACCCCCGACTCGTTCCACGACCGCGGCGCCACCTTCGAGCTCGACCGGGCCGTCGCCGCCTCGGTGCGCGCCGCCGAACAGGGCGCCGACTGGGTCGACATCGGTGGCGTGAAGTTCGCCCCCGGTCCGGAACTGCCCGCCTCCGACGAGATCGAGCGTGTCGTGCCCGTCGTCGAGCAGCTCGCCCAGCAGTCCGACGTCGTCATCAGCGTCGACACCTTCCGTCCCGAGGTCGCCGCGGCGGCGATCGCGGCCGGGGCGACCGTCGTCAACGACACCACCGGCCTGTCCGACCCGCGGATGGCCGCCGTGGTCGCCGACTCCGACGCCACCGTCGTCATCACGCACTCGCTCGCCGAGCCCCGACGGCCCCTGCCGGCGCCGCCGCAGTACGGCGACATCGCGGGCGAGGTCGTCGCGTTCCTGCGCGAACGGGTCGACCGGGCGCTCGCCGCGGGCATCCCCGAGTCGCGGATCATCGTCGACCCGGGCCACGACCTGCACAAGAACACCGTGCACACCCTCGAGCTCACCCGTCGACTGCCCGAGGTCGTCGCGCTCGGCTACCCGGTCCTCGCCGCGGTGTCCAACAAGGACTTCGTGGGGGAGTCGCTCGGGCGCCCCCGCGGTGAACGGCTCTCCGGATCGCTCGCCGTCGCGACCGTGAGCGCGATGCTCGGCGCCCGGATCGTCCGGATGCACGACGTCGCCGAGAGTGTCGACGCGATGCGCATGGTCGAGGCCACGCTCGGATGGCGCACCCCCGTGGAATCGAGGCACAACACGTGAACGTCCTGCCCCCGTCGATCGCGGACCTGTCCGACGACGACCTGCTCGAGCTCTACACCGCCGACGCCGGGGACCCCTGGCTCCGCGTGAACTTCGTCGCCACGCTGGACGGTTCGGCCTCGGCCGCCGGGGTGTCCGGGTCGCTCGGCGGCGACGACGACCTGCGCGTCTTCGACCTGCTCCGGCGGGTGGCCGACGTCGTGCTCGTCGCCGCCGGCACCGTCCGCGACGAGGGCTACGGGCCCATGGTCCTGCACGACGCCGACGTCGCCTGGCGGCGGGCCCACGGCATGCCGGACCACCCCGTGTTCGCCATCGTCACCGGGTCGCTGTCGCTCGACCCGACGTCGCGGGTGTTCACCGAGGCGCCGGTGCGCCCGATCGTCCTGACCTCGGCGACGGCGGCTGCGTCGTCGAAGGCCCGGGCGCTCGCCGAGGTCGCGGACGTCGTGGCGTGCAGCGCGGACGACGACCCGGACTCGGTGGACGCCGGACGGATCCGTGGGCTGTTGGCGGGCCGTGGCCTCGGGACGATCCACTGCGAGGGCGGGCCGTCGTTCCTCGGAGCACTCATCGCCGCGGACGCCGTCGACGAGCTGACCCTGACGATCGACCCGTCGCTCGAGGGCGGGGAGGGGCCGCGCATCGCCCGGGGATCCTCGCCGGAGCTCCGGCGGATGCGACCGGCGCACGTGTTGCTCGGCGCCGGCGGCGTGCTGCTCACGCGGTACGTCCGGGCGCGCTGACCCCGCCCGCGCTGGCGCCGCGGGTGCGCTGGCGCCGCGGGTGCGCTGGCGCCGCTCGCGCGCGGACCGCAGGACCGTGGGACGGTCGGGCCCGTGGGCTAGGGTCGGGCGCGTGATCGACATCGTGGCGTCCGGGGTCCTCTTCGACATGGACGGGACCCTCGTCGACTCGACCGCGGTGGTGGAGGCGACCTGGACCCGGTTCGGGAACGCGAACGGCATCGACCCCGACGAGATCCTCGCGTTCTCGCACGGGCGTCAGGCGATCGACACCCTGCGGCGCTTCCTGCCCGACCTGCCCCTGGCCGAGCAGCAGCGGATCGCGGCGGAACTCGTCGCCGAGGAGACCGCGAGCACCGAGGGCATCCTCGAGATCCCCGGCGCCGTCGCCTTCGTGCAGCGACTCGTCGAACTCGGTGTCCCGGTGGCCCTCGTGACGAGCGCCCCACGTGACCTCGCCGCGGGCCGGATGGCGGCCGCCGGGTTCGCCGTGCCCGAGGCCTTCGTGCCCTCGGAGGACGTCGAGCACGGCAAGCCCCACCCCGACGGCTACCTGCGCGGAGCTGCCCTGCTCGGCCTCGACCCGACCGACTGCGTGGCGTTCGAGGACGCCCCCGCCGGACTCGAGTCCGCCATCGCCTCCGGTGCGACCACGGTCGTCGTCGGTCCCCTCGAGCACCCGGTGACGGCCGGCCTGCACCGGGTCCACGGGTACGACGGTCTGACCGTCGAGCGCGACGGTGACGCCTTCCGCATCCGCGGCTGAGCGCGGCGCCCGTCCTGCCCGGCGCGTTGGCCCACCGGCTGGTCAGGACACCCCGCCCGTCCCGCGCTGAGTGGTCGGGAACCGTCGGCTGCGCCGCCGCCAGCCGACGGTCCACGACCGCCCGGCGGACGTGAGCGGGGGGTTGCGACCGGGCGGGTGGCGGCCTGGAGGCCCGTGGTGGGCCGGCACCGTGCCTCCAGGCCGACCGTGGGCGCGTCCACGGCGCCTCGCCCGCTGGTCAGGACACCCCGCCCGGCCTGCGCCCAGTGGCCAGGAACCGTCGGCTGCGCCGCCGCCGGCCGCCGCTTCGTGACCGCTCGGCGGACGTGAGCGGGGTGTTGCGACCCGCCGACCTCGCGGCCTGGAGGCCCGGCGGCCTCCAGGCCGACTGGGCGCGTCCACGGCGCCTCGCCCGTCGGTCAGGACACTCCGCCCTGCCTGCGCTGAGTGGTCAGGAACCGTCGGCTGCGCCGCCGGCAGGCGGCGCTTCGTGACCGCTCGGCGGACGTGAGCGGGGTGTTGCGACCGGCCGGGTGGCGGCCTGGAGGCCCGTGGCGGGCCGGCACCGGGCCTCCAGGCCGACTGTGGGCACGTCCACGGCGCCTCGCCGGCCGGTCAGGACACTCCGCCCTGCCTGCGCTGAGTGGTCAGGAACCGTCGGCTGCGCCGCCGCCAGCCGACGGTCCGCGACCGTCCGGCGGACGTGAGCGGGGTGTTGCGACCGCTCGACCGCTCGACCGCCCGACCGGCCCCCCGAGCCGCCCCTGCACGCCTGCCCAGCCGACGCCGACGACCCTCGGGTGTGCGGCCGGAACGACCGGGCCGCGGAAGGAGCGATCATGGCAACCCTCGACGGCAAGAAGATCCTCGTCATCACGACGAACTACGGCGTGGAGCAGGACGAGATCGTCGTCCCCACCGAACAGCTGCGGGAGCGCGGTGCCTCGGTGACCGTGGCGGCGAAGGAGACCGGCACGATCCAGACGCTGGTCGGCGACAAGGACCCGGGGCAGACGCTGGAGCCGGACACCACCATCGCCGGTGTCGACGCGAAGGACTTCGACGCCCTCGTGATCCCCGGCGGCACCATCAACGCCGACACGCTGCGCCAGGAGTCCCGCGCAGCGACGCTCGTGCAGGCCTTCGCCGAGGCGAGCAAGCCGGTCGCGGCGATCTGCCACGGTCCGTGGACCCTCGTCGAGGCGGGCGTGCTGTCGGGCAAGACCGTCACGTCCTTCCCGTCGCTGCAGACCGACCTGCGCAACGCCGGAGCCGAGTGGGTCGACCAGGAGGTCCAGGTCGACGGCGGCTTCATCACCTCCCGCACCCCGGACGACCTGCCGGCGTTCGTCGACGCGATCGAGAGCGCCCTCACCGCCTGAGCACTGCGCCGACGAGCGTCTCGCCGCTCGGCGACCGCGTCAGCCGAGCGCCACGGGGCGGGCCGTGCGGAGCACCGCGGGTCCGAGGGTGAGCACACCGTCGGACTCTGGGTCGCACCGCACGCCGCCCCGACCCCGCATCGCCCGGAACGCCCCGGGTGCCACCTCGTGGTCCATCCAGGCGCAGGGGTTCGCCGCGCGGTAGCCACGGAACCGGACCGGTCCGTCACCCGTGTCCGGCGTCAGGCTCTCCAGCGAGAACGGCTCGCCCCGCAGTGCCTCGACGTCGGCGCCCCGCAGGAACACGTTCCGCCGGGTCGCAGCGGGGTCGACGGTGGCACCGATCGCCTGACCGACGGCTTCGAGCCCCTCCAGGCCGATCACCGTGACCGAGGCGTGCACGTGCGCCCGGGCCGCGAAGTACCGGTCACCGACGATGCCCAGCCCGGCCCGCAGCTCGATCCGGTCGCGTGACTCGTCCGGATCGTCCGCGCCCACCGGAAGCGCGCCGTCGGCCGGGCGCCCCTCGTACCGGTGCCGCGGCGAGACGAGCAGCAGCGCGACCTCGACCTCGGTCCGGAACGGCAGGTCGTCGAGACCGGCCACGTCGTCTGCGGAAGTCACGTGGCCAACGCTAGCCGGGCCTCCCGGCCGTGCGCTGCTCCGTCCGATTCCCGCCAGTCGACGTCGGCGGCGCATGTCAGGCTGAGCCCATGACCAGCCCGGACACCGACGCGCAGCCCGACGCGCTGCACGCCGAACGGCACCGCGCCGTCGCCTCGCGCGACGCGCGCTTCGACGGCCAGTTCGTCACCGCCGTGCACTCCACCGGCATCTACTGCCGGCCCAGCTGCCCGGCCCGCACGCCGAGGGTCTCGGGCGTCACCTTCTACCGAACGAGCGCCGCAGCGCACCTGGCCGGCTTCCGCGCCTGCAAGCGCTGCCTGCCCGAGGCGACTCCCGGCAGCCCCGAGTGGGACCTGCGCGAGGACGTCGCCGGCCGGGCGATGCGGCTCGTCCTCGACGGTGTCGTCGAGCGCGACGGCGTGCCCGGGCTCGCCGCGCGCGTGGGGTACTCGGAGCGGCAGCTCAACCGCATCATGACGGCCGAGCTGGGCGCCGGGCCGAAGGCGCTCAGCCGGGCGCACCGGGCGCAGACCGCGCGGACCCTGCTCACCTCGTCCGACCTGCCCGTCGCCGACGTCGCGTTCGCCGCGGGGTTCGCCAGCGTCCGACAGTTCAACGACACCGTGCGCGAGGTCTTCGCGGTCACCCCGACCGAGCTCCGCGCACGCCGCTCCGGGGGAGTCGACGGTGGCACGGACGGCGGCGACGGCGCACTGCACGTGCACCTGCCGGCCCGAGCACCCTTCGACGCGCAGGGCCTGCTCGACTGGCACGCGCTGCACGCCCTGCCGGGCACGGAGCAGGTGGACACCGACCCCGCCGGTCGGGTCACGTCGTACGGGCGGCTGGTCGACCTGCCTGGAGGCCCGGGCTGGTTCAGCGCGTCGGCCGCCGTCCCCGACGTGGCCGGGCGGGGCACCGGGATCGACCTGCGCGTGCGGGTCGCCGACCTCTCCGACCTGCCGGCCCTCGTGGCGCGTGTCCGGGCACTGTTCGACCTCGACGCCGACCCGGTCGCCGTCGACGCCGTCCTCGGGGCTGTGCCCGAGCTCGCCGGACCCGTCGCCCGCGTGCCCGGTCTCCGGCTCCCCGGCGCGGTGGACGCGCACGAGATCGTGTTCCGCACCCTGATCGGGCAGCAGGTCTCGGTGGCCGCGGCGCGCACCGCGCAGACCCGGCTCGTGGCCGCACTCGGAGCGACGGTGCCGGACGCCATCCAGGCCGGCGGGCTGCTCTTCCCGTCCGCGGCGGTGATCGCCGAACGCGGGCACGAGGTCCTGCGTGGCCCGGCCGCCCGCGTCGACACGATCCTGCGGGTGGCCGCCGCGCTCGCCGACGGGTCCCTGGTGGTGGACGGTGGGCAGTCCCTCGGTGACCTGCGCGACGGACTCCTCGCGGTGAAGGGCATCGGGCCGTGGACCGCCGACTACGTCGCGCTGCGGGTCCGGCACCACCCCGACATCTTCCTCCACAGCGACCTCGCCGTGCGGAACGGTGCACAGGAACTCGGGCTGCCCGGAACGGCGCGCGAGCTCTCCCTATGGTCGGAGCAGGTGGCCCCCTGGCGGAGCTACCTCACGATGCACTGCTGGCGACCGATCATCGACCGCGCGATGACCGCGACCGCCGGCGCCCGTGCAGCCCGTGCCCCCGAGGACCCCCGGAAGGACGACCGATGACCGACGCAACCATCCAGACCCTGGACACCCCCGACGGGCCGTTCACCGTGCTCGAGGACGCCGAGGGCAGGGTCCTCGCCTCCGGGTGGACCGACTCCGTCGAACGGATCCTCGCCCGCCTGGCCGATCGCCACCGGCCCGACCGCGTGCTCGACGGCGTGGTCGCCTCGGCCGAGGCCGTCGATGCCTTCTACTCGGGCGAGGTCGAGCACGCCATGCAGGTACCGGTCCGGCAGTTCGGCACCGAGCTCTTCACCGAGGGGTGGCGCCAGCTCCGCCGGATCCCCGCCGGCGGCACCCTGACCTACACCGGGTTCGCGGCGGCGATGGGCCGGCCCGACGCGGTGCGGGCGGCGGCGAGCGTGTGCGCCCGGAACGCCCCCGCGCTCTTCGTCCCGTGCCACCGGGTGCTGCGTTCGGACGGCACGCTCGGGGGCTTCGCGTGGGGGCTCGATGTCAAGCGGTCCCTGCTCGAACGGGAGTCGGTCGGCACCACGGCACTCGTCTGATTTGTACAAAACGCCCTAGAATGTACAGGTGAGCGAAGTGTCGATCTCCGAAGCCCGTGGCCGTCTGGCGTCGATCATCGACGACGCCCGACACGAACCCGTCTACCTGACCCGGCGCAACAAGCGCGTCGCCGCCGTGGTCGACGCGGCCGTCCTCGACCGGTTGCTCGAGGCGGCGGAGGACCTGGACGACCTGGTCGCCTACGACGAAGCCGTCGCCGAGAGTGCCCGCATCGGTGGCGAGAACGTCAAGTGGGACGACCTCAAGCGCGAACTCGGCCTCGGGTGACGTACTCGGTCGAGGTCATCCCGGCCGCGCAATGCGTCATCCGCAAGCTCCCGCTCGACGGACGGCGGCGGATCGAGGGGCTCCTCGCGATCCTCGCCGAGCACCCCCGACCACCCGCCGCACGCAAGCTCGTGAACCGGCCCGGGTGGCGAGTCCGCTCGGGGGACTACCGACTGATCTACCGGATCGACGACGGCAAGCTCGTCGTGGTGGTCGTCGACGCTGGGCACCGGCGCGAGGTCTACCGGGACCGCTGAGCCGGCAGCCGTCAGCCGTCAGTCGTCAGCCGTCAGCCGTCAGCCGATCGCGCCGCGCAGGCTGTCCACGTGCAGCTCGACGAGCGCCAGGACCCGCTCCGGCGCACGTGCCGTCGGGTCCCACGTGTGCTCGATCGCCAGCCCGTCGATCAGCGCGTGCAGCCGGTCCCCCTCGTCGGTCAGGTCGCGATCGGCATCGAAGCTGTCGTCCTCGCGCAGGATCTCCAGCGCCCGGGTGCACACCCGGCTGACCCCGTCGTTCAGGCGTCGGGCGCTCGCGGCCAGGTGTTCGTCGGTGCGCGCGAGCACGCCGAGCTGCACCTGCGCCAGGATCTCGGTCGTGCGCTCGGCGTCGAGCGGCAGCACCTGGGCGAGGACGTCCAGTGCGAGCGCACGACCCGTCGAACGCAGGGCGGCGAGCCGAGCGGTGACCCGTTCCTCGATGATCGTCAGGCAGTGCTCGCGCAGGGCGTCCTGCGTCGGGAACACGCGGCGGAGTGACGCCGGGGCGATGCCGGCCTCGTCCGCGACGTTCCGCACGGACAGTGCGCTGAGGCCGTCCCGCTCCAGGATCCGCAGGCAGGCCGCGGCCACCAGGGATCCCCGTTCCTCGAGGTCGACACGGCGGGGCACCGGGTCAGCCTACGGCTGGCTCGACGCGCCGGCCGGGTCCGCGGCTGCGGTGGTGACTCGGCGTGGCCAGATCGTGTAACTGATCGCCCACAGCAGTTCGACGCCCAGGACCACCCCGAGCAGTGCGACCGTGCCCTGCAGTTCGTCCGTGCGCTCCGGGTCCCCGACGACGAGGACGAGTCCGCCGATGATCCCGCCGGCGATCAGCACGGCGAGCCCGGTCCGCAGCACGTCGCCCCAGCACCGGGCCGTGTACCGCTGTCCACTCAGGCGTTCCGGTGCCGGACCGCCGGCGAACCGGTGCGTGAACCGGACGTCCGCCCACGCGATCATCCGGTGCCCGTACGCGACCGAGAAGCCGATGTAGATCGCCGCGAGTCCGTGGTGCCACGACGCGGTCCCACCGCCGAGCAGGTCGACCGTGACGACCGCGAGCAGCACGACGTCGATCACGGGTGCCGCGACGAGCATCGCCGCACCCGTCCGCGGCCGTCGCAGCAGGTACCGGGTGGTCAGGCCGCCGAGGATCGCGACCCAGAAGGCGATCTCGCAGGCGACGATGGCGATGAGTGTCATGGTTCCCCGTTGCAGTGGCGGTGATCGTGTGAGTACAGGTGTACTCAAACAGCATGGCACGGCGACCGCCACGGTGTCGAGCGGTGGGGTTCTGCCCCTGGAAGCGGGGGGAGACACGGGCTCCCACGCCTGCGACACTCGGAGGACCGGTAATCCGCACGGTCCCCTCCGAGGCCCGACGCATCGCCGTCGACAGCTCGCAAAGGACCCCATGCTCCCTCCAGTCGACCGAACGGTCGTCTCCTCCGACGGCACCACCATCGCCGTCTCCGAGGCGGGGGACGGGCCGGCGGTCGTCGTCGTGGGCGGTGCCTTCGACCACCGGGGGACCCCGTACCTCGACCGCGTGGTCGCCGAGCTCGGCTCGACCCACCGCGTGGTGACCTACGACCGCCGTGGCCGTGGTGCCAGCGGTGACTCCGCGACGTGGGCGATCGAGCGCGAGGTCGACGACCTGCGCGCCGTCGTCGAGAGCATCGGCGCACCGACCACCGCCGTCGGCATCTGCGTCGGCGCCGGTGTCGTCCTGCACGGGCTCGCCACGGGACTGCCCGTCGACGGTGCAGTCCTGTGGGAACCGCCGTACCGCGCCTCGGTCGACCCCCACGCCGACGACGTCGTGTTCGCCGACCTGCTCGACGAACACGTCGGTGCCGGCCGCCGGGCCCAGGCCGTCCGCGGGTTCCTGACCCAGGTGCTCGGGGTCCCGATGGGCCAGGTCACGGCACTGCGGCTCAAGGGGTCGCTCTGGCGCTCCCTGGTCGTCGACGCCCACGTGCTCAGCCGCGAGGTCCGTGTGCTGAACGGCCTCGCCGTGCCCGAGCGCGTCGCTGCCGCAGTGGGGGTGCCGGTGCTCGTCGGCGCCGGTGGCGACGGACTCGAGTGGATGCGTCGTGCTGCCCGCGCCCTCGTCGACGCGGTGCCCGGTTCGGAGTACACCGAGGTGCCCGGGCAGGGACACGTCCCCGCCCCGGCAGCCCTCGGAGCCCTGATCGACCGCGTCCGGAGCCGGATCGTCTCGCCCAGCAGCTGACTGCGAGAGGATGGGCGGGTGAACGCACCCCGCCTCGGTCTCCTGCTCGACGTCGACGGGCCCATCGCCAGCCCGGTCTCCCGCACCATCGCGATCCCGAGCATCGTCGCGGACCTCGTCGCGCTCGCCGCCGAGGGCATCCCGATCGTCTTCAACACCGGGCGCAGCGACGCGTTCATCCGCTCCGAGGTCGTCGGCCCGCTGCTCGCCGGTGGCCTCGCCGAAGGTGGCAGGGTCCACGCCGTCTGCGAGAAGGGCGCGGTGTGGTGCTCGATCGGTCCGCAGTACGACGGCGGCATGGGCGAACTGACGGTCGCCGAGGACCTCGCGCTGCCGCGGGACTACGCCGACGAGATGCGCGAGCTGGTCCGCGACGAGTACGCCGACCTGGTGTTCTTCGACGAGACGAAGCGCGCCATGGTGTCGATCGAGCAGCGCGTCGAGGTGCCGAACGCCACCTACCTGGCCCGCCAGCCGGAGTTCGACGCGAAGGCCATGGCCGCGCTCGAGCGTCGCGGGCTCGGTGTCCGCCGACTCGACGACGTCCGACCCGACGCCGACGGTGCCGTGCAGTGGCGCATCGACCCCACGATCATCTCGACCGACGTCGAGTCCGACCGCAGCGGCAAGGACCTCGGGGCCGAGCGCTCACTCGGGCTCCTCGGGCAGGACGGCGAGCTCCCGGTCACCTGGCGCACCGTGGGGGACTCCCGCAGCGACTACGCCATGGCGGACTGGCTGCACGCCCACGGCCACGAGGTCGCCCATGTCGACGTCCGTCCCGCCGACGGGGTGCCGGCCACGCCGTACCCGGTGCTCACCGCCCCCGACGGCGTGATCCACGACGAGGCCGGCGCCCGGTTCCTGGCGGACTGGCGCGCCGGCCGCTGACGCGAGCACAACCGCACCCCGCGACCGCACTCCGCGACCGCACCCCGCGACCGCGGCCCTGGACCCACCGTCGGCCGACCGAGCGGTGCGTGCCGGACCGGTGCCGGGCCTCCTGGCCGTCGCCGGACCCGGCCACCGTCCGGGCGGACGCTTTGCGTGACACAGTGGTACACCAGTACCCTTCCGAGGTCCGCCGCCAGCCGATGACGGGATCCACCCCATGGCAACGAAGCTCCGCATCAAGTCGATCGAGGCCTCCCTGGCCGACTCCGAGGAGCAGGGCAGGTCCCTGAAACGCTCCCTGAAGACGTTCGACATCGCCGCGATGGGGATCGCGGTCGCCGTCGGCGCCGGCATCTTCTCGGTCGGCGCGAACGCCGCCGCGAACTTCGCCGGGCCCGGCGTCATCATCTCCTTCCTGCTCGCCGCCGTCACCTGCGGCCTGGCGATCATGTGCTACGCCGAGTTCGCGTCGACGATCCCCGTCGCCGGCTCCGCGTACACGTTCACCTACGCCACGATGGGTGAGCTCCTCGCCTGGATCGTGGGCTGGGACCTCATCCTCGAGACCCTCACGGCCAGTGCCGTGATCGCGAAGTACTGGGGTATCTACCTCAGCGAAGCGTTCAAGGTGTTCGGTGTCGGCCTGCCGAGCACGATCCAGCTCGGTCCGATCCCGTTCACCTGGGGTCCGGTGCTCATCGTCGGGATCTTCACGGTGCTCCTCGCCTTCGGCACCCGCCTGTCCTCGCGGGTGTCGGCGGTCATCACCGTCATCAAGGTCGCCATCGTCGTGTTCGTCATCGTCGCCGGTGCGTTCTTCGTCAAGGCCGCGAACTTCACCCCGTTCATCCCGCCGGCCGAGCCCGCCAAGGGTGCCGAGGGCAGCGTCTGGACCCAGTCGCTCGTGTCCTGGTTCACCGGTGCCGAGCCCGCCCAGTACGGCGTCTTCGGCCTGCTCGCCGCGGCGTCCCTGGTGTTCTTCGCCTTCATCGGCTTCGACGTCGTCGCCACGAGCGCGGAGGAGACCGAGAACCCCCAGAAGACGCTGCCGCGCGGCATCTTCATCGGCCTCGGCATCGTGACCCTGCTCTACGTCGGCGTCAGCATCGTCATCACCGGCATGGTGTCGTACCAGCGCCTGGCGGAGGAGAAGACGCCGTCGCTGGCCTCGGCGTTCAACATCGTCGGACTGCCGTGGGCCGCCGGCATCATCGCCATCGGCTCGCTGATCGGTCTGACCACCGTCGTCATGGTGCTGCTGCTCGGCCTGTCCCGCATCGTCTTCTCGATGAGCCGCGACGGCCTGCTGCCCCGCTGGTTCTCGAAGACCAACCCGAAGACGCAGACCCCGGTCCGCGTGCAGGTCGTCGCCGGTGTCGTCGTGGCGCTGCTGGCCGGGTTCACCGCGGTCGACAAGCTCGAGGGCATGATCAACATCGGCACGCTGTCGGCGTTCGTCCTGGTGTCGATCGGCATCGTCGTGCTGCGCCGGTCGCGGCCCGACGCCCCGCGGGCCTTCCGCGTGCCGTGGTCGCCGGTGCTGCCGATCATCTCGGCGGCGCTGTGCTTCTGGCTGATGCTGAACCTCGAGGTCGAGACCTGGCTCCGGTTCGTCGTCTGGCTGGTCATCGGCTTCGTCATCTACTTCGGCTACAGCCGTCGCCACAGCCGCGTCGGCCAGCGCATGCAGTAGGGCGGTTCCGCAAGACACCGGTGTTCGCACGTTGCACACCCGCACAACGCGGTTCGACGTGTGGACACCGGTGTTTTGCTGCCCGCCGCCGCCGCCGCGCCGCGCCGCGCGCGGCGCTCCGCTACGCGCCGACGAGCAGCAGCACGCCGAACGCGAGCATCACGACGGCGACCAGCCCGTCGAACACCCGCCAGGTCAGCGGCCTCTCGAACAGCGGCCGCAGCAGGCGTCCGCCGAACCCGAGCGCACCGAACCACAGGCAGCTCGCCGTGACGGCACCGATCGTCCAGAGCCACCGGTCGTCCGCACCCTGCTGGTTCGCCACCGACCCGAGGAACACCAGCGTGTCCAGGTAGACGTGCGGGTTCGCCCACGTGAAGACGAGCATGGTGAGCACCGCCGTCCGCATGGTCACCACCTGGCCGGGAGGCGCGGTGCGCGTCCGCCCCGCCGCCACCGTCGTGCCGGTGGTCGCGTCGACCCCCGCACCCGCGCCCGCGCTGGCGCCCACCACGCCATCGTCGGCCGCCTCGTCGGCCACGCGCATCGCGTCCCCCGAGGGCCGCAGCGCACGCCGCGCCGCGAGCACCCCGTAGGTGAGCAGGAACGCGGCACCGACGAACCGGACCACCAGGAGCGCCACGGGGAACCGTTCGACCACGGCGCCGACCCCGAGCACCCCGGCGACGATGAGCAGCGCATCCGAAGCGGCGCACACCACGACGGCAGCGGCCACCACCCGGAGCCCGGCGCTCACGGCGAGGCGCAACAGGTAGGTGTTCTGCACACCGATCGCGACGATCAGTGCGAGGCCGGTGCCGAGGCCGGAGAGCAGGGGCAGGAGCGTGGTCACGGTCCGACGCTAGGGTCCGACACCGGTGTAGTACAGCTCACGTTCCTGCAGCGCCGTAAGCTCAACTGCATGACCCGGTTCCAGCGCGAGCACCTCGAGACGCTGCTCGCCGCCGTCGACCACGGCACGCTCGACGCGGCGGCCCGCGCGCTGGCGATCACCCCGTCGGCGGTCTCGCAGCGGATCAAGTCCATGGAGCAGCAGGTCGGTCGGGTCCTGCTCCAGCGCACCACCCCGGTGCGCCCGACCGCGGACGGTGCAGTGGTGCTCCGGCACGCACGGCAGGTCCGGCTGCTCGACGAGGAGACCTCCCGAGCGCTCGGCGGTGGATCGTCGGTGGTGCCGTCCATCCCGCTGGCCGTGAACGCCGACTCGCTCGGCACCTGGTTCCTCGACGCCCTCGCCCTCGTCCGGGCCGACACCGAGGTGGTCTTCGACCTGCACCGCGAGGACCAGGACCGCACCGCCGAACTGCTCCGCGCCGGCACGGTGATGGGTGCCGTGACGGCCGAGGCGGATCCGGTGCAGGGCTGCTCGTCGGTGCCGCTCGGCATCGACCGGTACCGGGCGGTGGCGTCCCCGGCGTTCGTCGCCCGCTACCTCGGCGACACCGGCACCGAGCGGCGGATGCTCCGGCGGCTCGACGAGGTCCCGCTCGTCGACTACGACCGCGACGACGACCTGCAGCAGGGGTACCTGCGGCAGGTCCTCGGCCACGCTCCCGGAGGCCCGCGCCACTTCGTCCCGACCTCTGCCGACTTCGCCCGTGCGGTCACGCTCGGGTTCGGGTGGGGGCTGCTGCCCGAGGCGCACTGCCTCGAGGCGATCGACCGCGGTGTCCTGGTCGAGCTGGCCCCGGGTCGGCACGCCGACGTGGCGCTGTGGTGGCAGCGCTGGAACCTGGCGTCACCGCTCCTCGAACGGGTCACCGACGCCGTCCGTGCGACCGCCTCGTCGCGCCTGCACCCCGCGCGTCAGGTCTGACAGCGCGGACACCAGTACGTGTCGCGCAGGGTGAGTTCCGAGTCGCCGAGTTCGCCGTGCCGGATCGGGGTCCCGCACCGCAGACACGGCTTGCCGGCGCGACCGTAGACCCAGAAGCGTCGCCCCGGGCGGTCGACGCCGGTGGTGACGCGGGCACTGCGGTCACGGTTCGCCAGGATCAGTCGGCTGGCGAGCGTGATCGTCCGCGCCGGGTCCGGCACCTGCCCGACCGGACGCGTGGGCAGCACACCGCGCAGGAAGCAGAGTTCGTTCCGGTACACGTTGCCGAGCCCGGCGAGCACCCGCTGGTCGAGCAGTGCCAACCCGACCGGGCGCTCGGGGTCCTCGGTCAGGTTGGCGAGCGCCAGGTCGGCGTCCCAGTCCGGGCCGAGCAGATCGGGCCCCAGGTGTCCGACGATCTCTGACTCCTGGTCGCGTGGCACGACCTCGAGCACCCCGAGGGCGAAACCGACGGTGGAGACCCCCTCGGCGTCCAGGATCGCCCGGGCCTGGTGCGCAGGGCGTCGCCAGCGGTCACCGGGCGCGTAGACGTCCCACCGGCCCTCCATCTTCAGGTGCGAGTGCACGGTCAGGTCGCCGATGCGGTGCAGCAGGTGCTTGCCGCGGGGGACGACCTCGTCGACGGTGCGGCCGACCAGGTCGAGCGTCGCGAAGGCGGGGACCCGGAAGTCGCTCTTCGTCAGGACCTTGCCCGCCAGCGCGGTGTGCAGGCGGCGGGCAGCCCGGTAGACGGTGTCGCCTTCAGGCACGGGTCACCTCCGACGGGTGCGCGCAGCCCGTCCGGACGGCACGGGTCGCGTCCGGCACGTGGTCGCCGCACTGCCGGGAGGCGCGGCTCGCCTCACACACGGAGCCGCAGCCCCTGCGGGGTCGCCGTGAACCCCGCGGCCCGGAGCGCGCCACCGAGCGGCGTCTCGAGCACGAAGTCCCCGTCGACCCGCTCGACCGAGAGCTTCCGCAGCCCGGTCCGGACGATGCCGGCGATGGAGGCGGCCGCGGCAGCGAGGTCGGCGGCGTCGTCGGTGAAGGTCAGCACCGACTTGCCGCCGCGCTCCACGTACACGGTGAGCTTGCCGTCGACGGTCGTCACCAGTGCACCCGCCTTGCGCCCGGGCCGGTGGCCCCGCGTGGTCTTGGCGCCGCTGCCGACCGCAGTCCCCGACGGGGCGGGTTCGACGTCGTCGGCTGCGACACCGTGGTCTGCGTCGCCCGTCGGCCACGGCAACGAGGCCCCGAACGGGTTCGCCGGGTCGGTCGCTGCGAGCGTGAGCGCCTCGCGCTTCCGGTCCGGATCGTCGCGCTCGTCGTCGCCGAGTTCGCGGGCGTAGGTGCGCAGCCGGTCGACGGTCGGGCCGGTGGCGAACTGGGCGGCACCGAGCCCCTCGACGAAGTACCCGCGACGAGCCCGGCCGGACTCCTCGAAGCGCGAGAGCACCCGGTACACCCCGGCGAAACCACCCCGGACGCCCTCGACCTGCACGGCGCCGCGGGTGACGACGCCGTAGCGTTCGAGCAGCTGTTCGGCGGTCGCCGCGGCCCGCACCGTCGAGTCGGACTCGGCCAGCGGCAGCAAGGACCACCGGCCCCCGACGGACGGCGGCCCGGACTGCGTCGGCATCGTCGGACGCCGACGGCCGCGGTAGGCCCGAGCCCGCGGAGCACTCGAGCTCTTCGCCTTGCCGCCGAGCATCGAGCGCAGCGGGGCGAACGTGTCGTTCGTGATCTGCCCGGCCCACACCAGGTCCCACAGCGCGGTGGTGAGCGCCTGGTCGTCGCTGCTGCCCACGGCCTGGCCCAGCTGCCGGAAGAAGTACGCGCCACCGCCGGCCAGGGCGCCGAGCACGTCCCGCTGCAGCTCGGTCGTCTCGTCCCCGGAGGGCTCGGCGAGCGTCGTCGCCGCGGTGTCGGCCAGGTGCAGGCGCACCCAGCCGTCGTTGCCGGGCAGGGTGCCCCCGCCGGACCACAGGACCTCGCCGGTGGCGGTGAGTTCGTCGAGCATGCTCGTCGAGTAGTCGGTGACGCGCGACGGCAGCACCAGGGTCTCCCACGCGCTGGCGGGCAGGGCGACCCCGGCGAGCTGGTCGATCACCTGCAGGACGCCGTCGACGCCACGGAGCCCACCGCGGGTCCCGGGGGTCCGCACGTGCTGCCAGGCGGGCAGGAACCGGGCGAGGGTGTCCGGCGAGACCGGTTCGACCTCGTGCCGCAGGGCCGCGAGGGACTTCGTGCGGATCCGTCGCAGGACCTCGGCGTCGCACCACTCGGCACCCTGGCGATCGGGGCGGAACTCGCCCTCCACCACCCGGCGGTCGGCGACGAGTCGGCGCAGGGTGTCCTGCACGACGGCGATGCCCAGCCCGAGACGACCGGCGGCCTCCTGCGCGGAGAACGGCCCGTGCGACCGCGCGTAGCGGCCGATCAGGTCGCCGAGGGGGTCGGCCACGGGCTCGATGAACGCCGTGGGCACACCGATCGGCAGCGGGACCCCGAGGGCGTCGCGCAGGCGAGCGGCGTCCTCGATCAC
Source organism: Curtobacterium sp. MCBA15_005 (assembly GCF_001864855.1). Classification (NCBI taxonomy): domain Bacteria; kingdom Bacillati; phylum Actinomycetota; class Actinomycetes; order Micrococcales; family Microbacteriaceae; genus Curtobacterium; species Curtobacterium sp. MCBA15_005. Next base: position 188,740 of record NZ_MJGL01000009.1, on the reverse strand, counting down.
GGCCCAGCGGGTCGCGCCGGCGTGCGAGAACGAGAGCACCCGGCGGTCCCGCTCCAACACCTGGAGCGTGCTCCGCAGCTCGGCGGTGGCCGCTGGACGGTCGGCGGTGTCGGCGAGCCAGCTCCGGTCGACCGCTTCGTCGAGGTCGAGCGCGCCGACGAGCCGCAGCACGTCCACGAGTCCTTCGGCGTCACGGGCACGACGGTCCGGCGACAGCCGCTGCAGGTCGCGCTCCACCGAGGTGATGACCGCCGGGTCGAGCAGCTCGCGCAGCTCCGCGCGTCCGAGCAGTTCGCCGAGCAACGTCGAGTCGAGCGACAGGGCCGCTGCCCGGCGTTCGGCGAGCGGGGTGTCGCCCTCGTACATGAAGGCCGCGACGTACCCGAACAGGATCGACCGGGCGAACGGCGACGGCTGCTCGGTCTCCGTCTCGACCAGGCGGATCCGGCGTCCGGCGATGTCGTCGGCGATCCCGAGCAGCGCGGGCACGTCGTAGACGTCCTGCAGCACCTCGCGCACGGTCTCGAGCACGATCGGGAACGTCGGGTACTTCTGCGCGACCTCGAGCAGCTGCGAGGCCCGCTGCCGCTGCTGCCAGAGCGGCGACCGCTGCCCGGGGTTCCGTCGGGGCAGCAGCAGGGCGCGCGCCGCGCACTCGCGGAACCGCGCGGCGAACAGCGCCGAGCCGCCGACCTCGTCGGTGACCAGGGCCTCGAGGTCGTCGCGCTCGAACACGAACAGGTCGGCACCCGGTGGCTCGGCGTCGGTCTCCGGGATGCGGACGACGATGCCGTCGTCGGCCGCCATCGCGTCACCGTCGATGCCGTGCCGTTCGCGCAGCCGTGCGGCGACGGCCAGGGCCCACGGCGCGTGCACCTGCATGCCGTAGGGCGAGTGCAGGATGAGCCGCCAGTCCCCGAGCTCGTCGCGGAAGCGCTCGATGACGAGCGTGGTGTCGTTCGGCACGTGACCGGTGGCCGCGCGCTGGTCGCGCAGGAAGGTCAGCAGGTTGGTGATCGCGCGCTCGTCGAGTCCACCGGCGGCGACGCGGGCGCGGGCGTCGTCGTCCGAGGCGCCCTCGACCTCGCGCACGAAGGCACCGGTCGCCCGGCCGAGCTCGGCGGGCCGGCCGATGCCGTCGCCCTTCCAGAACGGCACGCGTCCGGGCTGCCCGAACGCCGGGCTCACGACGACGCGGTCGTGGGTGATCTCCTCGATCCGCCAGCTCGTCGCGCCGAGGGCGAAGACGTCGCCCACGCGCGACTCGTAGACCATCTCCTCGTCGAGCTCGCCGACACGGGACGCCTTCTCGCCGACCATGAAGACGCCGAACATGCCGCGGTCGGGGATCGTCCCGCCGCTCGTCACCGCGAGTCGCTGCGCACCGGGGCGCCCGGTCAGGGTGCCGTGTACGCGGTCCCAGACCAGCCGTGGCCGGAGCTCGGCGAACTCGTCGCTCGGGTACCGGCCCGTGACCAGGTCGAGCGTCGCCTCGAACGCCGACCGGGGCAGGCCGCTGAACGGGGCGCTCCGCCGCACGAGCTCGAACCAGTGCTCGACGTCGAGGGTGTCGATCGCCCCGGCGGCCACGGTGTGCTGCGCCAGGACGTCGAGCGGGTTCGCCGGCACCGAGATCGACTCGATCTGACCCGTGACCATCCGCTCGACCGTGACCGCGCTGTTGACCAGGTCGGCCCGGTGCTTCGGGAACAGCACGCCGCGGGAGATCTCACCCACCTGGTGGCCCGCGCGACCGACGCGCTGCAGGCCGCTCGCGACCGACGGCGGCGCCTCGACCTGGACGACCAGGTCGACCTCGCCCATGTCGATGCCGAGCTCGAGGGAACTCGTCGCGACGACGCACCGCAGCCGACCGGACTTCAGGTCGTCCTCGATGATCGCGCGCTGGTCCTTCGACACCGAGCCGTGGTGTGCGCGGGCGAGCACCGGGACGGAGGCGTCCGAGCCCCCGCCACCCGTCTGCCCGGACCCGCCGATCAGCTGCGCCGGCGGTCGCTTGGCCCCCTGGGGTGCGACGGCGTGCGCCGAGGTGCGGGCCGGTGACTGTGGTCGACCCCGCGCCGCGGGGAGCCCGTCGTCGTCCGGGGACGCCCCCGCCGGCACCAGCACGCCGTCACCGGCGGCGGCGAGCACGCGTTCCTCGTGGATCTCGTTGAGCCGCGCCGTGAGCCGTTCGGCCAGCCGCCGCGAGTTCGCGAACACGATGGTCGATCGGTGTTCCTCGATCAGGTCGACGACACGTTCTTCGACGTGCGGCCAGATCGACCCGTTCGTCGGCGACTCGGACGCGTCCGCGCCGACCGGCGGCGCCCCGAGCTCGGTCATGTCGTCGACGGGCACCACGACCCGCAGGTCGAAGGTCTTCTGCGCGGGCGGCGCGATGATCGTCACCGGTGCACGGCCGCCGAGGAACCGCGCGACCTCTTCCGGCGGGCGGACGGTCGCGGACAACCCGATGCGCTGCACGGGCTTGTCGAGCAGGTCGTCGAGGCGCTCGAGTGACACGGCCAGGTGCGCACCGCGCTTGGTCGAGGCGACCGCGTGGACCTCGTCCACGATGACCGTGTCGACGTTCACCAGGGTCTCGCGCGCCTGCGAGGTGAGCATCAGGTAGAGCGACTCGGGCGTGGTGATGAGGATGTCCGGCGGCTGGCGCAGGAGCTTCTGGCGGTCGGACGACGGGGTGTCACCGCTGCGCACCCCGACCGTGACGTCCGGAGGTTCGGTGCCGAGGCGCCGAGCGGTCTGGGTGATGCCGACGAGCGGGCTCCGCAGGTTGCGCTCGACGTCGACGCCGAGGGCCTTGAGCGGCGAGACGTAGAGCACCCGCGTGCGCTGCTTCGCCGGCGGACGGTCCGTCGCGCTGATGAGCCGGTCGATCGACCACAGGAACGACGCCAGGGTCTTGCCGGAGCCGGTCGGGGCGATCACGAGTGCGTGCTGCCCGGTCGAGATGGCGTCCCACGCCCCGGCCTGCGCCGGCGTCGGTGCGTCGAAGGCGCCGCGGAACCACTCGGTGGTGGCGGGGGAGAAGCGCTCGAAGACGTCCGTCATGGTCCGTCCCATCCTGCCCGCCACCACCGACAGCAGGCCGAGCGCACGTACGCCTTGACAGAGCGATAGTTAGCGATCTATCGTAAACACATCGCGATACGACGAAGACGATCAGGTCAGACCGGTCGCGAGCCGACTCAGCACGATGAAAGGACTCCTCATGCGCCCCTCGTATGACGACGACAGCAACACGTCCCCCCGCGACCAGCGCGGGTTCGGCCCGCGCGGCCCCCGCTTCGGCGGCGCGCGGCAGCACCACGGCGCCGGGTTCCCCGGCCGTGACCGCGGTGACCACGACCACGGCGGCCGCGGCTTCGGTGGTCGCGGGTTCGGCCCCGGTTTCGGCCCGGGCATGGGCTTCGGCCCCGGTTTCGGCGGGCCCGGCTTCGGCCGCGAACGCCGTCGCCGCGGTGACGTCCGTCTCGCGATCCTCGGTCTGCTGGCCGAGGGCCCGCAGAACGGGTACGCCGTGATCAAGACCATCGCCGAGCGCACCGGCGGTGCCTGGAAGCCGAGCCCCGGCTCGGTCTACCCGACGCTCCAGCAGCTCGTCGACGAAGACCTCGTGGTCTCGTCGGGCGACGGCCGCAAGACGCTCTTCGAGCTCACCGACGCCGGCAAGGCCGAGACCGAGGCCAAGGCCGACGAGATCGCTGCGGCACTCGACGGAGCGCCGGGCATCCCGGACGCCCAGCGCGAGTTCTTCGAGGCGCTCCGGAAGACCATGGGCGTCCTGCAGATGTACCGCAGCACCGCGACCGAGGAACAGGCCAAGGCCGCCACGGCCAAGGTGGACCAGCTCCGCAAGGACCTGCTCCAGATCCTCGCCGACTGACGGACGTCACCCATGACGGACAGGAGGCCCGGTGCCAGCTGGCACCGGGCCTCCTGTCCGTCGTCGTGCGCCTACACCGCGTCGACGAAGGCCGCCACGTCCGCCAGCTCCGCCGTCGACACGGCGTGCGGCAAGCCCGCGTAGGAACGGTCGGTCACGTCGGTGTGCGCTGCGGCCCACGCCTGCGTCCGGGCGGTGGCCTCGGACGGGATCACCGGGTCGAGGTCACCGTGCCCCAGGAACACCCGCGGCCGCACGGCCGACACGGCCTCGTCGCGCGAGTCCGTGTCGCCCGGCACGACGAACCCCGACAGCGACACCGCGAACGCGAACGCCGTGGGCCGGGCTCGCAGGAGCTGGAGCGCCATCGAACCGCCCTGCGAGAACCCGAGCAGCCCGATCCGCGGGTGGTCGGCGGCGACGGAGTCGATCCAGTCGAGCACCTCGGCGGTCGCGGCGTCCACCGCCTCGGGCGCTGGGGAGCCGGGCGCGCCGAGCGGGTACCAGCTGAAGCCGGGCCCCCACGGCATCGGCGCGCGGAGCGACGCGACGGTCCACGCGGGCGGCAGCGCGGGGGCGAGCCCGAGCAGGTCGTGCTCGTTCGAGCCCACCCCGTGCATCGCCACGAGCAGGGGTGTGCCCCGCCGGTCCGAGGCACTCCGTGTCCACTGCACCAGGTCCGCATCGATCATGTGGACAACGCTAACCATCCCCAACTCCCGCGCCTTCCGCCGAACTCGCCGCCGTCCCTGGTAGACACGGTGCATGTCCTCGCTGCGCACCCCCGATCCCGACTCCGGCTGGCTGTCCGACGAGGAGCTCGCGAACGTCCGCCGTCGTCTGCCGATCTGCTACGTCGAGGCGGTCCCCGTCCGCACCGACGGTCTCGGCGTCGTGACCGAGGTCGGCGTGCTCCTGCGTGTCTCCCCGAGCGGCCTCATCGCCCGCACCCTGGTGTCCGGCCGCGTGATGTTCGGCGAGTCGATCCGCACCGCGCTGTTCCGCCACCTCGAGAAGGACCTCGGGCCGATGGCGTTCCCGCAGCTGCCCTCGAGCCCGACGCCGTTCACCGTGGCCGAGTACTTCCCGCTGCCCGGTGCCTCGGTGTACACCGACGAGCGGCAGCACGCGATCTCGCTGGCGTACGTCGTCCCCGTCACGGGAACGTGCGAGCCCCGGCAGGACGCCCTCGAGCTCACGTGGATGAGCCCGATGGAAGCCGCGTCCGACGCCGTCGCCGACGAGATGGAAGGCGGCCGCGGCGCACTGCTGCGGGCCGGCCTGGCATCGGTCGGCGCCCTGCACTAGCCCGATCGGCGCGTCCACGCCCGGCGCACGACGAAGCCCGCGCACGACGAAGCCCCCGGATCCGATCGGATCCGGGGGCTTCGCAGCGCGGTCGCGAGCCGGCTTAGTGCTTGTCGTCCTTGAAGCTGTCGGCGACGCCGTGCGCGGCGTCCTTGACGTCGGTGACGCCCTGCTTCGCCGAGGCCTTGCCCTGGTCGGTCTGGCCTTCGGCCTTCAGCCGGTCGTTACCGGTCGCGTTGCCGGCGGCTTCCTTGACCTTGCCTGCCGCCTTCTCAGCGGCGTTCTTGATGTCATCGATGCCAGCCATAGGCACTCCTTCCAGAAGCGGACGTGTTCCCCGTCAGCCGCTTGCGCGGCATCCGGTGAGTGAGACCGTACGCCCGGCGGAGTACCCCACCCCCAGCCCCCGCCAAGGTTCGTCCGAGCCCGGACGCAAAACACCGGTGTTCACGGAACACGCCGCGGGATGCGGGGGTTCGAAACGTGAACACCGGTGTTTTGCGGGCACCGACGCGCTCAGGCCGAGCGGGTCAGGCCGCGTGGGTCAGGCCGAGCGGGTCAGGCCGCGCAGGTCAGTGGCGGTCGGCAGCGCCGGCCGGACGGGAGGCGCGGCGCGAGCCACCACGACGGTTGCCGCCCGACTCGTTGCCGGACCGACCCGCGGCGTAGCCGCCCTCGGACGACCAGACGGCCGACGAGCCGCCGCGCACGACGTCGCTGCTGCCCGAGCGACGGTTGCCGCCGCTGCGGCGACCACCGGTCGAACCGGCGGCCGCGGCACCGGAGCGCCCGGCACCCTCGGTCCGTGCGCCACGGGCCGGACGGCCCTGACGGCCCCCGGCCGAACCGGCGGACTCGCCAGCCGAGCCGGAGCGCGCGGGCTGCGCCGCGCCTCCAGACCGACCGCCGCGGCCACGGCGACGACCGCCGCCGTCACCGGCGGACTCGGCCGAGCGCTGCTTGGGCTGACGCTGCTGGGTGGGCTGCTCCTCGGCCACGTGGCGGATCGGAGCGACCTCGCCGACGAGCGCGGTGACGGCCGGGGAGGTCGCCGTGACGTGCTGCGGGGTGACCTTGATCGCGGCTGCACGCATCATCTGCGCGACGTCGCGACGCTCGGCGGGCATCGTCACCGTGACGACGTCACCGGACGAACCGGCGCGCGCCGTGCGGCCCGAGCGGTGCAGGTACGCCTTGTGCTCGGTGGGCGGGTCGACGTGCACGACGAGCTCGACGTTGTCGACGTGCACACCGCGGGCGGCGACGTCGGTGGCGACGAGCACGAGCGCCTCGCCGGAGGAGAACTTCGCGAGGTTGCGCTCACGGGCACCCTGCGACAGGTTGCCCTGCAGGTCGACGGCCGGGATCCCCTGGCTGCTGAGCTGCTTGGCCAGGCGCTTGGCGTGGTGCTTCGTGCGCATGAAGAGGATGCGGCGACCGTTGCCCGAGGCGAGGGCGCTCACGAGGTGCTTCTTCGCGTCTGCGTCGGCGACCTCGAACAGGTGGTGGGTCATCGCCTCGACGGGGCTGTTCGCCTCGTCGACGGAGTGCATCACCGGGTTGTGCAGGAACTTCTTGACGAGCTTGTCCACGCCGTTGTCGAGCGTGGCGGAGAACAGCAGTCGCTGCCCGTTCTCGGGCGTCGCCTGCATGATCTTGGTCACGCCGGGCAGGAAGCCCATGTCGGCCATGTGGTCGGCCTCGTCGAGGACGGTGACCTCGATGTCGCCCAGGTTCACGTGGCCCTGCTGCATGAGGTCGGCGAGGCGACCCGGGCAGGCGACCACGACGTCGACGCCGCCGCGCAGGGCGTCGACCTGACGACCCTGACCGACGCCACCGAAGATGGTCGTGGTGTTGAGGCCCATGGCCTTGGCGAGCGGGGCGAGGGCGACGTCGATCTGCGTCGCGAGCTCACGGGTGGGGGCGAGCACCAGGGCGCGGGGGCGGCCGGCGCGGCGCTTGCGGCCGCTGGCGGCGAGGCGGGCGACGAGCGGGATCGCGAAGGCGATGGTCTTGCCGGAGCCGGTGCGGCCGCGGCCGAGGACGTCCTTGCCCTGCAGGGAGTCCGGGAGGGTGTCCGCCTGGATGGGGAACGCCATGTCCTTGCCCTGGTCGGCGAGGACGGAGACCATCGGCGCGGGGACGCCGAGGTCGGAGAAACGGATGTCTTCGGTGGTCATGGTGACCTTTCGAGCCGGAGCAGTCCGGCTGTGGGCGCGCTCTGAGGCAGCGCGCGGGCGGGATGCGCGCCAACGGATGTGGCTGGCGCAGTCGCCGCAGCAGAGAAGCCTGGGCACCTTCGTGAGGTGCTCGATCATCGACCGGAGTCTGGAGACAGCTGGTCGGGAGTTCGGGGCGTCCGTACGACGCACGAGGCGATCGGCGCCTCGAGTACGACCAGCATAGCGTGCACATCCCCGGAACGGCGAGGGCGGGGTCGTTCGCCCGTGGCGTGCGAGGATTCCGGGGTGCGCACGCGATCCGTCCTGTTGACCACCGCGATGGCCCTGGTGGCCGTCCTCGGCACCGCCGGCTGCGCCGAGGCCGCCACGACCAGCGCGGCCGGGAGCTACCGCAACCTGCCGACCTCGGGTCGCGTGGACTACCAGCTCGGCGGCGGGTACACCCCGCCCTCCGGCGTGACGATCGTCGAGCGCGACAGCACCGACCGCCCGGCGAAGGGCAAGTACAACATCTGCTACGTCAACGGGTTCCAGACGCAGCCCGAGGCCGCCAGCACGTGGAAGAAGTCGTACCCGTCGGCGATCCTCCGTGACCGTGCGGGCAAGCCGGTCTCGGACCCGGGGTGGCCGGACGAGATGCTCCTCGACACCCGGACCGCGGCGAAGCGTGCCCTGATCACGAAGGTGCTCGCGAAGACCGTCGCCCGCTGCGGTGACCGCGGGTTCGACGCGGTGGAGTTCGACAACCTCGACTCGTGGACCCGGAGCGGCAAGCGGCTGACCCGTGCCGGCAACCTGGCGCTCGCGAAGTCGCTCGTCGCCGAGGGACACCGGCACGGCCTGGCCGTGGGGCAGAAGAACACCCCGCAGCTCGGGGCGTCCGGCAGGAAGCAGACCGGGTTCGACTTCGTCGTCGCCGAGGAGTGCGTGCAGTACCGGGAGTGCGCCGCGTACACGAAGGCCTACGGCGGACGGGTCATCGACGTCGAGTACTCGGACACGCTCGAGGGCTCGTGGGCGTCGGTCTGCGGGCTGGAGAGCCGCCCGGCCATGACGATCCTGCGCGACCGCGACCTGGTGACCCCGACGGACGACGCGTACGTGTACGAGCACTGCTGAGCGCTCGGAACGGTCCTTCCCAGAACGCCTGCGATGCCTGGTCGGATCGGGCGTACCGGGTCAGAACTTCCGACCGGGAATGCCCGGAACGACCAGGTACGCCCGGAAGCGCCAGCCAGTCACCCGCGCCAGCCAGCCACCCGCGCCCGCACGCCGGCCGGCGCTACGCCGGCCAGGCCTCCCGCAACGCGGTCGCCGCCTGGTCCGCCGACAGCCCCGCCGAGCGTGCCGCAGCGGCCAGGGCACGAGCGGCCTCGGCCACCGCGTCCGGTACCGCTGCCGGCCGCACCACCCGGGTGCCGGCGCCCCGTGCGGTGTGCACGAGCCCGGCCTCCTCGAGCAGCTGGTAGGCCTTCGCGACGGTGCCGGCGGCGAGCCCGAGCTCGTCCGCCAGCCCACGGACGCTCGGCAGTCGTTCGCCGTCCACCAGGTACCCGGCGGTGATCTGCGCGGCGATCTGCGATCGGACCTGCTCGAACGGCGGCACGCGGCCACCGACGTCGAGGGCGACGAGTCCTGTCATGCGTTCCACCCTAGAAGTCGTACTGCTCGCCGACGGGGATCGGGACCGGCACGGTGTTGCCCGGAGGCGCGAGCGGGCACGCCCACGCCGGGTCGTACGCGCACGACGGGTTGTAGGCGAAGTTGAAGTCGAGCACGAGCGACCCGAGGTCGTCGCCGCCCAGGTCCGAGCCCTTGATGGTGTCGAGCAGGTAGCGTCCGCCACCGTACGTGCCGCGGGCCTTGCCGGCGCTGGCGTCCTTGACCGGGACGAACACCCCGCCCGCGTAGCCGCCGTGCTTCCAGACGTCGAGCGTGCCGACACCGGGGACCCGCACGAGGCCGAGCCGGTCGAAGTGGACGACGCCGTCGGTGCCGGTCTCGAAGTCGAACTCGGCGGGCTCCGTGGCCTCGATGTGCACCTGGAACCGCCACGCCGGGTCGTAGTCCGGCACCGGCAGGGACTCGAAGTCGCGGGCATCCTCGTCGAGCAGCGGCGACGCGGGGTGCTCCGCGAACATCGCGTCCCGGGTCTCGCGCCAGAGCGCGTGCGCCGTCTGGGGATCCGGGGTGGCGCGGACGCGGCGGTACAGGTCGAACGTCATCCGCCGCCAATCCGTCGTCGCCAGCGTGCTGCGCACGCGGTCGTCGGTCGTCGGCTCCTGGGGGCGCGTCTGGCTCACGTGGTCGAGGCTACGCCCGCTCCGCGGTGGACGGGAGGCCCGACCCGCGTCACGTCACTCGCCGTCGGTCCGCCAGGTGGGCGCGAGGGCGCGCATACGGAACGCCCGCCACTGCCAGATGACCCACATGCCGGGCCACAGGGCGAGCCCGAGGACGGCCGGTCGCATCCGGTAGGTCAGGCGGTCGAGCAGCAGGGTGCGGCCTCCCGGTGCGGGGACGACGGCCATCCGGTGCGACATCGTCATCCGCCCGAACAACCCGGCCGTGCCGCCGCCGTTGTCGCGCTGCACGTGGACTCCCCGGACCTCGTACAGGTCGAGGTCGACGTGCGTGTCGCCGCTCGGCACCAGCCCGAAGGCGTCCGCGGTGATCGGGTGCGGGTGCCCGGGCTCCCAGCGCTCCGGGAAGCCCCGGGGGTCGCGCGAGCGGTACGCCAGGAACGGTTTCGTCACCGCCACCATCACGGACGGGGACAGCAGGGCATCGCGCACGGCGTCGACCGGCGCATCGAGGACGATCCGGAGGCCGACGTGCATGGCGGTGACGCTACGCCCGCGGGCTGGACGGCGCGCCGTGGCTCGGCGGGCGAGACGATGCCGGCGCGACGACGCCGGC
>NZ_MJGL01000009.1:108566-177752 GCF_001864855.1 Curtobacterium sp. MCBA15_005 | reverse complement strand
CGACGCCGGCGCGACGACGCTGGCGAGACGCCTCAGGCGTGCCGGGCCGACCGACGGCGGGACCCCTCGGCGCGGTCGTGCCGCCGGAGCCGCTCGGCCAGCGAGAGGCGGACCGCCGGCCACTCCGACGCGATGACGGAGAACACCACGGTGTCGCGCAGGGTGCCGTCACGGCCGATCGCGTGGTTCCGGAGCACGCCGTCCTGCTTGGCGCCGAGGCCCGCGATGGCCGCTCGGGACTGCAGGTTGTGCCAGTGGGTGCGGAACTCGACCGCGATGCACTGCCACGCCTCGAACGCGTGGGACAGCATGAGCAGCTTCGACTCGGTGTTGATCCCCGATCGCTGCGCGGACCTGGCCAGGAACGTGCTGCCGATCTCGACGCGGCGGTTGCCCGAGTCGATGTTCATGAAGGTCGTCGCACCCACCACCCGGCCGGTTGGGCGGTCCCGCACGGCGAAGGGCACCATGCGGCCGGCCTCGTGCTCGGCGAGCCGCCGGTCGATCTCGGCCTCGACCTGTGCCGGGGCGGGCACCGAGGTGTACCAGGTGCGCCACAGATCGCCGTCCGCGACCGCCGCCCGCAGGTCTTCCGCGTGCTCCTGCCCGAGGGGCTCGAGCGTCACACGGTCGCCGGTCAGGGTGGGTACGGGGGCGATCTCCATGACCATGCATCCTAGGGTCGACGACCCTGGCGGAACCCGGTCGGACGGCGACCCTGTGGAGAGGGACAGCATCGCCCGGGCGGCTATCGTGACGGACGTGGCAGAACGCACCCAGGAGAAGTACCAGGTCCGGTTCGCGTGGGGTCCCGGAGGTGCGGCTCGCATCGCCCACGGCACCCACCTGCTCGTCTGGGTCGACGCCCTGCCGCCGACTCCCGACGCCGCCGCACAGCGGCGCGCGCTGCGGAACGTGACCGCCCAGTTGCCGCAGGGTCCGGAGGTCGTGCTCGGCCACCTCGGCAACGCGGCGGCCGTCGCGGAACGGGTGACGGGCCTCCAGGCCGCACGCGGTGACCGGTGCGTCGTCGCGATCGTGGCCGCCGGGCTGCACCACACCGCTGCCCTCGACGACGCGGCCGAGGCGGCGGGGGAGTCCGTCGACGTCGCCGACGCACCCGACTTCGCCGTCGAGGACCTGCTCGCCGCCGGAGCCGTCGTCGACGCGCTCACCGAGGTCGGCATCGACCACACCTCACCCGAGGCCGCCGCGGCCTGCGCGGCGTACACGGGGCTGCGCCGCGCAGTGCGGCACCTGGTCAGCGCGTCCGAGGGAGCCGCCGTCCTGAGCCGTGACGACGTGCTCGCGGCGCTCGCCGCGGGCCCCGACTTGACCGTCCTGCGGGAATCGGGGGAGCGCGCGTAGCGTTCGCCCCGTCACGGAACCAGCGAGCGAAGGAGCAACGCCATGAAGGCAGTCGTCGGCGACACGGTGATCGCGGAGGCCCCCGAAGAGGACCTCATCAAGATCGAGGGCAACTGGTACTTCCCGCCGTCGAGCGTGAAGACCGAGCTCTTCACCGAGAGCCCCACCCAGTACCACTGCCCGTGGAAGGGCGACACCCAGTACTTCACGGTGAACGTCGACGGACAGGCGCTGCAGGACCGCGCGTGGTCGTACCCGACACCGATCCCGTCGTCGTTCGACCGCGTCGGCAAGGACTACTCGGGCTACGTCGCGTTCTGGAAGGACGTCCAGGTCGTCGAGTGACGACCGCCCGTCACCCTGACCGGTCGTGCCTCAGCCGGTCAGGGTGAGCACGACCAGTGCGACGTTGAGCGCCACGATGACCGCCGCGATCACCCACGCCACCACGCGGGTGGTCGCGGCGTTCACGTCGGTCCCCATCACGCTCCGTCGCGACGTGTAGACCACCAGAGGCACGATCGCGAAGGCGATCCCGAAGCTCAGCACCACCTGGCTGACGACGAGCAGCATCGTCGCGTCGGCGTTCAGCGCGAGCAGCACGATCGCGGGCACCAGGGTGATCGCGCGCCGGGCCACGAGCGGGATCCGCACGTGCAGCAGGCCCTTCATGATCTCCGCGCCGGCCATGCAGCCCACCGAGGTCGAGGCCAGGCCGGACGCGAGCAGGCCCACGGCGAAGAGCACCCCGACGACCGGGCCGACGTTCTCGGCGATGGCGCGCTGCGCACCGGGGATGGAGTCGGTGCCCGCGACTCCGGGCAGGGTGGCCGCGGCGAGGACGAGCATCGCGATGTTCACCCCACCCGCGACGATCAGCGCGAGCCCGACGTCCCACCGGGTCGCGACGAGCACCCGGCGACGCTCCGGCCCGGCGGGGACGTCGCCGTGGCGGTCCCGGGCGAGCGCCGAGTGCAGGTACACCGCGTGCGGCATCACGGTCGCACCGAGCATCGAGGCCGCGAGCAGCACCGACCCCGCGCCCTCGAACCGCGGCACGAGCCCGGCGACCAGGTCGGCCGGTGTGACCCTGGCGAACAGCAGCCCGGCGCAGAAGCCCACCGTCAGGATCGCGAGCATCGCCGTCACCACGGTCTCGAACAGGCGCGTGCCCCGGCGGCTGTGCAGGGTCAGCAGGAGCATCGAGACGAGCCCGGTGATGATCCCGCCGACCACGAGCGGCAGGTCGAAGAGCAGGTAGAGCGCCAGGGCGCCACCGATGACCTCGGCGATGTCGGTCGCGGCGGCGACGATCTCGGCCTGGCCCCAGAACAGCAGGCGCGGGGTTCGTCGCATCCGCAGGCCGAGGTGTTCGGGCAGCGACTTGCCCGTCACCACCCCGAGCTTGGCGGACAGGTACTGCACCACCACGGCGCTGGCGTTCGCGGCGACGAGCACCCAGAGCAGCAGGTACCCGTACTCGGCTCCGGCCGTCAGGTTGGCGGCGACGTTGCCCGGGTCGACGTACGCGATGGCCGCCACGAAGGCCGGTCCGAGCAGGGTGAGCCCGGCTGCGCGACGACGCGGGGCACCGGATGGGTGCTCGTCGAGCCGGGGGCTGGCAGTGTCGGTCATGCACCGATCCTGCCAGAGAATTCGGCGGACCGAATCTTTTTCTTCGTCGTGTCGGGGTGCTGGCCGGTCGCCGCTCGCGCGTGCGTATGTCGGATGGTCAGGACTCGTCGGCTGGGACGCCGCCAGCAGACGGTCGGTGACCGCTCGGCCGAGGTGCGCGGGGTGTCGTGACCGCTCGCGGAAGGCGGACAGGAGGCCCGTGGCGGCGCCGCCACGCGCCTCCCGGCCGGTGGCTGGTCGCGACTCGTCGCTTGCTTCGCGTCGGGTCGTCGCAACCTGACGGTTGCGACGCGGTCGGGCGACGGTTGGTGACCGCTCGGCGGAGGTGAGCGGGGTGTCGCGACCGCCCCCTCCCGGACAACGGGAGGAAGGTGTCAGCTCGGGCTCACTCCGCGGCGCGGCGAGCGCGGTGCGCCCGGACCTTCGCCCGGTTGCCGCACCGCTGCATCGAGCACCAGCGACGGGTCCCACCGCGCGACGAGTCGTAGAACACCAGGCCGCAGTCCTCGGCCGAGCACCGGCTCAGGCGCGTCGGCCGGCCGTCGGCCTCGACGTCGTCGAAGCCGACCTCGGTGAAGAGCGCGACGGCGTCGCGCGCGACGCTCGACAGGGCCTGCGCCAGGCGGACCCGGTTCGCTCCGGCGCGGCGTCGGCCACCCGGGAGGCTCGGGGGCACGTCCGGCAGGGCGGCGAACAGGTTGACGGTGTCGATGTCGTCGGGCGCGGGGCGCGTGCGGCCGGCTCCGGCACGCAGGCCCGCCGCCACGGCGGTGCGCTCCGCGGCGGTGCTCGCCGGCGCGGGGGCGGCAGCCACGGCGAGCCGGGCGATCGCGGCACGCAGGGCACGGGCGTCCTGCAGCTCGCGGGCACTGGCACCGACGTCGATCGGCTCGGTGTGCTCGCTGAGCCACTCGTCCAGGTCGGCCGGGCTCGCGAGCAGCTCCCCGAGCTGCGACCGCGGTCGGCGTCCGGTGGGGTCGTCGGCGAAGCCACCCGTGTGCGCGAAGTCGAGCGCGATCCGTCCGGCGTCGAAGAACCAGGAGGAACCGGCGTCCGTGCGGATGTGCTGCCCCGTGTGCATCCGCCCAGGCTAACGGGTTACCGGCGCGCCTCCGTGCGTGGGGCACCTCATGCGGTAGTCGACGCCATCGTGGCCGCGTCGTCGTCCGCGGTCCGACGCCGCCACGTGATGACGTTCCGGGCGTCGAACCGCCGGGAACAGCGGGCGCAGGCCAGGGGACGGGTGGGCGTGCGGTACCGGAAGTGCTCGTGTCCCGCGGGGCAGGTGCCGATCCAGGGGGCGAGCTCGCTGGCGATCGGCCCGTCGTGCAGCCGGGAACCGGTGTACCCGATCGACGCGGCCGTGCGCTTCCACTTCGGTCCGTGTGCCGCCCGGGCGCCGGCGAGGGCGTGCGCGACCTCGTGCAGCAGGACCTGTTCGACGTCGTCGTCGGAGAACCGGGTGGCCAGGTGGCGGCTCACCGTGATCCGCTTCCGTGCGAAGTCGCACTGGCCCGCGCGGGTCTTGGCGTGGTCGAACCCGAACGCCCACGTCCCGGTGCCGAGGTGTTCGGCGATGAGCGCTTCGGCGCGGAGCCGGACGGCCTCGAGCGCGGTCACTGCTCGGAACGCGGGTCGGCCTGGCCCTTCTTCGCTGCCCGGGCCGCGATCCGGCCCCAGATGTCGTCGGCCTCGGTCCGGGCGGCGTCGGGCGCACCGAGCACGCGCCGACGGATCGGCGGGACCTGCTTCACCGGCTCGGCGACGCGGGTCGTGGGTTCGTCGTCCTCGGCGCGGCGGGCGGCGACCTCGCGGGCCGTGCGGGGTCGGTCGGATGGTTCCGCCGGGTTCGTGATCGAGGCCCGCATGGCGGCCTCGACCGCGGTGCGCAGCGCGTCGGTGCGCTCGGACGGCGCGCCGGCCTGCCGGAAGGCCTGGTACGCCCGCGAGAGTGCGGCGCGGGCCTCGTCGAAGCGGTCGTTCTCGAACAGCGACCAGCCCTCGATCTCGGCCGCGGCACCCTCGAGCTCGGGCCACTCCTCGGTGGCGGCGGTGTCGCGGGCCATGGCGGCCTCGGCGGCGGCGCGGTCGTGCCGGCCGAGGTCGTGCAGGACGTGCGCACGACGGATCCGCGCGGCGACCTTGTCCTGGCGCTCCCCGGTGAACATCGCGAGGCGGAACACCTCTTCGGCGATGACGAGCGACTCGTCCAGACGGCCGAGCAGGCGGAGGAGCTCGGCCCGTTCGGCGAGGGCGTCGGTGCTGCGGCTCTGACCGAGGTCACGGAGCCGCTGGTGCACGGCGTCGACGTCGACCGCGGGTCGCAGGCTGATGGGCGCGAAGGTGCTGCCCGGGCTGACTCCGGCCGTCACGGGAGCCGCGTGGCGCGGTTCACGGGAACGGTCGGACGAGTCGGGCTGCTGGCGGTCGTCGGGCGGGAGGGACATCGGTTCGAGGGTAGCCGCGGTCTCCCGGGAGCAGTCGGTGCGACGCGCTCAGGTTGCGCGGGTGCAGGCGTGGGCGCGTACCCCCGGGACGACGAACGGCCCGCCGTGCCGGAGCGCGACGGGCCGTTTGGAGTGGTCGATCAGGAGTTGGCGCCCACCGCGCCGGCAGCGGCCACGCCGGCGTAGGTGACGAACGTCGCGATGGTCGCGACGACCGCCAGGACGATCGCCAGGATGCCCCAGACACGACCGCGCTTGGCGACGGCCGCGATGATGCCCTGCACGAGTGCCCAGAGTCCGAGGAACGCGGCGATGCCGATCACGGCGATACCGCCCACGAGCTGCGAGCGGACGTCCGGGTCGCTCATGACCTCGCTCTGCATCTGCTCGGGCGTGAGGTTCGTCGAGCCGTTCTGCGTGATCTGGTCGATCACACCGCTGTTGCTGATGGCCGAACCCATGATGTAGCCGCCGACGACGCCGAGCACGAGCGCGAGCAGGCCGAGTACGAAGGCGATGATGCCGACGGTCTTCTTCTTCTTGGGCTTCGGCTCGTCGTGGCTCTGCCAGGCCGGGGCACCGGAGTGCGCGGGCGCGGCGGCGTACGGCTGCTGGTCGTGGTGCTGGCCCTGGTCGTGACGCTGCTGGTCGTTCCAGCTCGGCGTGCTCGACGGCTGGCCGTACTGCTGCTGCCCGTACTGCTGCTGGCCCTGCCCGTACTGCTCGCCGTACTGCGGGGTCGAGGTCGGCGCCGGGTCCACCCGCTCGCCGTACCGCGGGGCATCGGCGTCGGGCTGCTGCTGCGGGGCGTCGCCCCAGCGCGGCGCCTGGCCGTCGCCCGTCCGGTCCTGGTCGTTCCGGTCGTCGTTCGTCATCAGGGTTCCCATCGCTCGGTCGCGCAGCTGCGCGGTCGTCCAGACCATCCTGACAGCCGGACCCGTCGAGTGCCCGAAGTCCGTCCCCGGCGACGCCGTGGGCGGGCGTCAGCCCCCGAACACGCTCCGGTTCGGCTCCGGCGACGCGACCGCCGTCTGGTCCGTGACGATCGGCGCCCCGGCGATGAACGACCGGAGCTCCGCACCGTGCACGACCTTGGCCGGCATCGGGTCGGACGAGTACCGCCTCGGCATGTCCGCCACCGGCAGGTCGGTCGGCGACCCGAGCAGCACGATGTTCCCGAACCGCCGGCCCTTGAGCATCCCGGTGTCCGCCACCGCCGCGACCGACGGCAGCACCGACTGCAGCGTCGACGCCTGCCCGCGGGCGAAGGCCAACCCGGCGCCGTCGGCCACGTTCACCGCGACGATGCCCGTCGGCGACAGGAACGCGGCGACCTCGCGGTAGAACTCGACGCTCGTCACGTGTGCGGGGATCTGCGAACCGCCGAAGACGTCCACCACCGCCAGGTCCACGGTGCCGCGGAGCCCGGCGGGCAGCTTGCCGAGGACCTCCCGGGCATCGCCGTACCGCACCCGGATCGACGCGCCACGGGGGAACGGCAGGGCCTCGCGCACGTGCTCGACCAGGTCACGCTCGAGCTCGATCACCTGCTGCCGCGAACCCGGACGGGTCACCGCGACGTAGCGGGGCAGGGTGAGGGCACCGGCGCCCAGGTGCAGTGCCGTGATCGGGCCGTCCGGCAGCAGGTCGATCGCGTGCCCGATCCGACGGATGTACTCGAACGCCAGGTGGGTCGGGTCCTCGAGGTCCACGTGCGACTGCGGGGTGCCGTCCACCACCAGGGTGAAGGACCCCGGTCGGTGCCGGTCCGGCTCCACCACCGAGTACCCCGCACCGATCCGGAACCCGTCGAACGCATCAGCCATGCCGTCAATGGAACACCACCGCGATCACCACCCGCGCCCCCACCCCTGGTTGGTGTGCCCGGGGGACGCCCGGAACGAGGCTGATCACACCGGTCGGGAACGCCCCGCCGGACCACCTCGAAAGGCACACCATGTCGGTCCAGCTCCTCGCGAACGTGCTCATCGGTCTCGCCCTCGTCGGCCTCCTGGCGTACCGGCAGGCGACCTGGCGGTTCCTCGACCCGGCGCGCATCTGGCGGGGTCCGCTCGTGATGGCGATCGTCGGCGTGGTCGTCCTCGCGCAGACCACGACGACCGTCACCACCACCGACGTCGTGTTCCTCGGCCTCGAGGCCCTGCTCACCGTCGGTGTCGGCCTGGCGATGGGGGCCATGACCCGGTTCCGCACCGTCACGACGCCGGACGCCAAGGGCCGCACCCTGCAGTCCCGCACGGGCTGGCTCGGCGCCGCGCTCTGGCTCGTCCTGATCGCCGCCCGCATCGGGCTCGACGTCCTCGGCGGCCACCTCGGCGCGCACCTGCTCACCTCGACCGGCACGATCCTGCTCGTGCTCGCCCTGAACCGGGCCGCCCGTGCCCTGGTCGTCGACCAGCGCATCCCCCGCGGCGGCGACCGGTCGGAGGCCGCCCGCCGCGGCATGATGGTCCGGTGAGCCTGCCCACCGACCCGGACCCGACCGACCCCGCCGGGGTCCGGTCCCGCTCGGTGCTCACCTGGGGGCTCAACGCCGTCGGGATCGCCGTGGTCGCCTTCTGGTTCGTCCGGAACGGCCTCCTGCTCCACCACCCCGCGTGGGTCTGGGTCCTCGGGGCCGTGGCGCTCGCCGCCTGGGCCGTGCGCGAAGGAGCACGGACGCCCCGCGTGCTCGTCGCCGCAGCCGGCGTGATGACCGCCGCCGGATCCTGCGTCGTGGTGCCGACCGACTCGCTCCTGGTCGTCCCGGTGATCGTCGGGCTCGTCGTCCTCGGCGCCGACCTCCGCCTGCCGGTCTGGACGGCCGCGGTCGCCGCGCTCGCCGCCGTCGTGGTGGTCGCCGTCACCGCGACGCTCGAGCAGGCGTCGGTGCAGCTCGTCCTCGGCGTGAGCGGCGGGCTGCTGCTCGGCGTGCTCGTGGGCTTCAGCCGTCGGCAGGTCCGGATCACGACGGCGCAGGCCCGCGAGACCGAGCGGCAGCAGCAGCGCGCACGGCTCCTCGCCGACCGGTCGCGGGCGTCCCGGGACATCCACGACGTCCTCGCCCACTCGCTCGGCGGCCTGGTGCTGCAGCTCGACGCGGTCGAGGCCCTGCTCGAGGCCGGCCGCGTCGAAGAGGCCACCCGCCGAGCCGGCGATGCCCGCGCGCTGGCCGCGGACGGCCTGGCCGAGGCGCGGCGTGCGGTGCACGCGCTCCGCGACGAACCGCAGCCCGACCAGCCGGAGCCGACCCGTGCCTCCAGTCCGTCCGCCGACCAGGCGTCGGGCCTGACGGCCCTGCTCGACGCGCACCGCTCGTTCGGCGGCGAGGTCGTCGTGCAGGGCGACGCGGCCCTCGCGGTCCTCGACGACGCCCACCGGGCCGCCGTGTTCCAGGTCGTCCGGGAGGCCCTCAGCAACGCCCGCAGGCACGCTCCCGGCCGCCCCGTGTCCCTGTCGGTGATCCGGGACGGCGACGCCGTGGACGTCGTCGTGGCCAACCCGCTGCCGAGCGGTGGACAGGGGTTGCTCGGGATGCGCGAGCGGTTCGCGGAACTCGGCAGCGAGGCCACGGTGGAGGCCGAGCGTTCCGACGACGAGTTCGTCGTCGCCATGCACCTGCCCGTCGACGGTTCGGTCGATGCGGAGACCGCGGACGCTGCGGGCGCCGCCGAGGACGACCGCTCGTGACGATCCGGGTGCTCGTGGTCGACGACCAGGCCATCGTCCGCGACGGCCTGGTGACGGTGCTGTCGCTCGTGCCCGACCTGCAGGTCGTCGGGCAGGCGGCGGACGGTGCCGAGGCGATCGCCGCCGTCGACCGGCACGTGCCCGACGTCGTCCTGATGGACCTGCGGATGCCGGGGGTCGACGGGCCGACCGCGACCGCGCGGATCGTCGCCGAGCACCCCGGGGTGGCGGTCCTGGTGCTGACGACCTACGCCGACGACGACTCCATCGTCACCGCGCTGCGGGCGGGAGCACGCGGCTACCTGACGAAGGACGCCGGACGGGCCGAGATCGCGACCGCGGTGCGGGCGGTGGCCGCCGGGCAGTCGACCTTCGACGCGACCGTGGGGGCGCGGCTGGTGGCGCGCCTTGCCGGTGGTGCTGGTGCCGATGCCGGCGCCGCTGCTGGTTCCGCTGCGCCGGCGGGAGCTGAACCGGGCCGGTCCCTCGCTGCCCGGTTCCCGGACCTCACCCCGCGCGAACTGGACGTCCTCGAGCGGATCGCGGACGGCCGGACGAACCCGCAGATCGCCGCCGAGCTGTTCCTGACGGTGCCCACCGTGAAGTCGTACGTGAACCAGGTGTTCGCGAAGCTCGGGGTCCGGACCCGCGCCGAGGCCGTCGCCCGCGTCCTGCGCTGACCGTCAGCAGCACCCCGTCGTCCCCAGGCGACGCACCGCGGACACGTGAATGCGTACACATGGACAACCAGCGGACGCCAAGACTCGTTGCGTACCGTTGACGACTGTCGTCACGACGCCAGAGCGTCGATGCGTGTGTGCCCCACACACCACGCGTCCGCCCGGACACCGTGACCACGACGTGCCCGTGAGCGCCCCCACCGCTCGAGCGTGCGCGTCGTCGGCGTGCTGCTGCGCGCCACCCCTCCGGCCACCCGCGCGCGCTGGCCGTCGAACGCACCGCACCCGATGACGAGTGCACCACTGCTGATCCGCCGCAGGAGACCTCCGTCATGACCGCCGACACCATGAGCGTGCCCACCGCTCGTTCCACCACCCCGGACACCCGCCGGGCCGGCACCCGACCCACCCGGGTGATCCGGGCCTCCCGACCGACCCGCGCTTCCCGGCCGTCGCGCGCTTCGCGTGCCTCCCTGCCGTTCCACGCCGACCGCGAGACGGCGCCCACCTGGATGCGGGTCGTCGGCACGGCGCTGCTCGTCGGCGGCGCCGGCCTGTCCGCCGCCGTGCTCGGCTGGCCCGGGGACGCGCCGGAGGTCGCGCTGCTGGTGCCGGCCCTGCTCGCCGTCGCCCTCGGGGCGCTGCTCCTGCTCGCGCGTGCCGGGTTCACCGTCACCGAGCGGCACGTGACCCTGCACTTCCGTCCGCTCCCGCCGCGGCGCATCCCGCGCCGGCGGATCACCGACGTCCGCCTGGTCGAGGCGGACGCGGCCACCTACGGTGGTGTCGGCCTGCGGATCCGTCGCGGCGTGCGTGCGCTCATCCTCACGCCGGGGCTCGGGATCGAGCTCACGGACGACCGGGGCCGGGTCACGTTCGTCCGCACGCGTCGACCGGAGGACGCGTTCCGTGCGCTGGCCGGACTGCCGGGCGGGCCGGGAGGCGCGGATCACGTCGAGCGCGAGCGTCTCGGTTGATCAGGGGCTCGGCTGAGCACGGGAATGGAAGCGGTGTGTGGCGACTTATACACGCCACTGCCGAATCCGGTCAAGCCGGGACTGGACAGCGCGCCACGGAGCGAACTATGATGACAGTTCGCGCTCCCTGGCATCCGTGTCGTCATATTGCGGTCGACGCAGAGTTCTGAGACAGAAACTCATCTCGCCCTGGTGCAGCCGGACCCGTATATGGCGGCGGGTACCGCTCACGGAGATCATCCCACACGTGCACCGACGTTCCGCGTCAGGCACGCGTCGGCGTGGTCGCAGGGCTTGCATCTCAGGGTTCGCCGAGCGATCAATCCACTCACCTACACACTGCTCGTCAGTGTCGGCCCGACGGGGCCTACCGGAGGTCACACCCTTGGCTGCTGCGCCCAACGCATCCACCAACCCCAAGAACGGTCGCAACCACTCGCGACTCTCGTTCGCCAAGATCACGGACACCCTCACGGTTCCTGATCTGCTCGCACTCCAGACGGAGAGCTTCGACTGGCTCGTCGGCAACGACGTCTGGAAGGCCCGCCTCGCCGAAGGGCAGGAGCAGGGTCGCACCGACCTCGCGCTGCACTCGGGGCTCGAGGAGATCTTCGAGGAGATCTCCCCGATCGAGGACCTCGGCGAGACCATGCAGCTCTCGTTCACCGCGCCGGAGCTCGAAGACCCGAAGTACTCGATCGACGACTGCAAGGAGCGCGGCAAGACCTACGCCGCTCCGCTGTACGTCAACGCCGAGTTCATGAACCACATGACGGGTGAGATCAAGACGCAGACGGTCTTCATGGGCGACTTCCCGCTCATGACCGAACGCGGCACGTTCATCATCAACGGCACCGAGCGCGTCGTCGTGTCGCAGCTCGTCCGTTCGCCCGGCGTGTACTTCGAGCGCCAGCAGGAGAAGACCTCCGACAAGGACATCTACTCGGCGCGGATCATCCCGTCGCGTGGTGCCTGGCTCGAGTTCGAGATCGACAAGCGCGACCAGGTGGGCGTGCGCATCGACCGCAAGCGCAAGCAGTCCGTGACCGTCTTCCTCAAGGCCCTCGGCCTGACGAGCGAAGAGATCATGGACGAGTTCCAGGGCTTCGCGTCGATCGAGTCGACCCTCGAGAAGGACGCCGTCCTCACGAAGGAAGAGGCGCTCAAGGACATCTACCGCAAGCTCCGTCCGGGCGAGCAGGTCGCTGCCGAGGCCGCGCGTGCGCTCCTCGACAACTTCTACTTCAACCCGAAGCGTTACGACCTGGCGAAGGTCGGCCGCTACAAGGTCAACCGCAAGCTCGGCATGGACGCCCCGCTGTCCGACTCGGTGCTCACCGTCAAGGACATCGTCGCGACGATCAAGTACCTGGTGTCGCTGCACGCTGAGCGCACCACGATCGACGGCGTCCGTGACGGCGAGCCGGTGCAGCTGCGCCTCGACGTGGACGACATCGACCACTTCGGCAACCGTCGCATCCGCGCCGTCGGCGAGCTCATCCAGAACCAGGTCCGCACGGGTCTGTCCCGCATGGAGCGCGTCGTCCGCGAGCGCATGACCACGCAGGACATCGAGGCGATCACGCCCCAGACGCTCATCAACGTGCGTCCGGTCGTCGCCGCGATCAAGGAGTTCTTCGGAACGTCCCAGCTGTCGCAGTTCATGGACCAGAACAACCCGCTCGCGGGCCTGACGCACAAGCGTCGTCTCTCGGCCCTCGGCCCGGGTGGTCTGTCCCGTGAGCGTGCCGGCGTCGAGGTTCGTGACGTCCACCCGTCGCACTACGGCCGCATGTGCCCGATCGAGACCCCGGAAGGCCCGAACATCGGCCTGATCGGTTCGCTCGCGTCGTTCGGTCGGATCAACTCCTTCGGCTTCATCGAGACCCCGTACCGTCGCGTCGTCGACGGCGAGGTCACGAAGACCATCGACTACCTCACCGCTTCGGAAGAGGACGACTTCGTCGTCGCGCAGGCCAACGCCCCGCTGACGAACGACTTCCACTTCGCCGACGACAAGGTGCTCGTCCGCAAGAAGGGTGGCGAGGTCGAACTCGTCGCCAAGGACGAGGTCGACTACATGGACGTCTCCCCGCGCCAGATGGTGTCGGTCGCGACGTCGCTCATCCCGTTCCTCGAGCACGACGACGCGAACCGCGCCCTCATGGGTGCGAACATGCAGCGTCAGGCCGTCCCGCTGCTCCGTTCCGAGTCGCCGCTCGTCGGCACCGGCATGGAGGGCTACACGGCCATCGACGCCGGCGACGTCGTCACCGCCGACAAGGCCGGTGTCGTCTCCGAGGTCTCGGCCGACGCCGTCACCCTGCAGCTCGACGAGGGCGGCACGCAGACCTACTACCTGCGCAAGTTCGACCGCTCCAACCAGGGCACGAGCTACAACCACCGCGTCATCGTCTCCGCAGGCGAGCGCGTGGAGCAGGGCGAGGTCATCGCCGACGGTCCCGCGACGGAGAACGGCGAGCTCGCGCTCGGCAAGAACCTCCTCGTCGCGTTCATGCCGTGGGAGGGCTACAACTACGAGGACGCGATGATCCTGTCGCAGAACCTCATCAAGGACGACACGCTCTCCTCGATCCACATCGAGGAGTACGAGGTCGACGCCCGCGACACCAAGCTCGGCAAGGAGGAGATCACCCGTGACCTCCCCAACGTCAGCCCTGATCTGCTGGCCGACCTCGACGAGCGCGGCATCATCCGCATCGGTGCCGAGGTCCGCCCCGGCGACATCCTCGTCGGCAAGGTCACGCCGAAGGGCGAGACCGAGCTGAGCGCCGAGGAGCGTCTGCTCCGTGCCATCTTCAACGAGAAGTCGCGCGAAGTCCGCGACACCTCGCTCAAGGTGCCCCACGGTGAAGAGGGCACGATCATCGGCGTCAAGGTGTTCGACTCGCAGGACGGCGACGACGAGCTCGGCTCGGGCGTCAACCAGCGCGTGGTCGTCTACATCGCCCAGAAGCGCAAGATCACCGCGGGTGACAAGCTCGCCGGTCGTCACGGCAACAAGGGCGTCATCTCGACCATCCTCCCGGTCGAGGACATGCCGTTCCTCGCCGACGGCACCCCCGTCGACATCGTCCTCAACCCGCTCGGTGTCCCCGGCCGCATGAACTTCGGCCAGGTGCTCGAGATCCACCTCGGGTGGCTCGCCAAGCAGGGCTGGAACGTCGAGGGCATCCAGGACTGGGCCGAGAACCTGCCGGAGGCAGCGCACAGCGCCGAGCCCGGCACCAAGGTCGCCACCCCGGTGTTCGACGGTGCGTACGAGCGCGAGATCGAGGGCCTCCTCGACTCGACCCTCCCGAACCGCGACGGCGAGCGCCTGATCGGCTCGTCCGGCAAGGCGCAGCTCTTCGACGGCCGCTCCGGCGAGCCGTTCCCGGAGCCCGTCTCGGTCGGCTACATGTACATCCTCAAGCTGCACCACCTGGTCGACGACAAGATCCACGCGCGTTCGACCGGTCCGTACTCGATGATCACGCAGCAGCCGCTGGGTGGTAAGGCGCAGTTCGGTGGACAGCGATTCGGTGAGATGGAGGTGTGGGCGCTCGAAGCGTACGGCGCCGCCTACGCCCTCCAGGAGCTCCTGACGATCAAGTCCGACGACATCCTCGGCCGCGTGAAGGTCTACGAGGCGATCGTCAAGGGCGAGAACATCCAGGAACCCGGCATCCCCGAGTCCTTCAAGGTCCTCATGAAGGAGATGCAGTCGCTCTGCCTGAACGTCGAGGTGCTCTCGGCCGACGGCCAGGCGGTCAGCCTGCGCGACAACGATGACGAGGTCTTCCGCGCTGCGGAGGAGCTGGGCATCAACATCTCCTCGCGGTTCGAGTCGTCCTCTGTCGACGACATCTGATCCCGCTCGTACATCGAAGCCTGAATCAGCAAGAGAGAAGAACATTGCTCGAAGCAACTTCCTTTGACGCCATTCGGATCGGCCTCGCAACCGCCGAGGACATCCGTCAGTGGTCGTACGGCGAGGTCAAGAAGCCGGAGACCATCAACTACCGCACCCTGAAGCCCGAGAAGGACGGTCTGTTCGGCGAGCAGATCTTCGGTCCTTCCCGCGACTGGGAGTGCGCCTGCGGCAAGTACAAGCGTGTCCGGTTCAAGGGCATCGTCTGCGAGCGCTGCGGCGTCGAGGTCACCAAGTCCTCGGTCCGTCGTGAGCGCATGGGCCACATCGAGCTCGCTGCCCCCGTCACGCACATCTGGTACTTCAAGGGCGTCCCGTCGCGTCTCGGGTACCTCCTCGACATGGCGCCGAAGGACCTCGAGAAGGTCATCTACTTCGCGGCGTACATGATCATCGACATCGATGAAGAGGGCCGTCACGCGGACATGCCGGGTCTCGAGAACGAGATGCGTCTCGAGATCAAGACCCTCGAGGGCCAGCGCGACTCGATCATCGCCGACCGCCTCAAGAAGCTCGAGGACGACCTCGCAGCCCTTGAGGAAGAGGGTGCGAAGGCCGACGTCAAGCGCCGCACCAAGGACACCGCCGAGAAGGAGATGTCCCAGGTCCGCAAGTCGTTCGACGAGGACATCACCCGTCTCGAGCGTGTGTGGGAGGACTTCCGCAACCTCAAGGTGGGCGACCTCAAGCCCGAGGACGCCGTCTTCCACGAGCTCCAGGACCGGTTCGGGATCTACTTCGACGCCTACATGGGCGCCGAGGCGATCAAGCTCCGGCTCGAGGCGTTCGACCTGGCCGCCGAGGCCGAGGCACTGCGTCTGCAGATCGCCGAGGGCAAGGGCCAGAAGAAGATCCGCGCGATCAAGCGTCTGCGCGTCGTCAGCTCCTTCCTCGCCACCGGCAACTCGCCGGCCGCGATGGTGCTCGGCGTCGTGCCGGTCATCCCGCCGGAGCTGCGCCCGATGGTGCAGCTCGACGGTGGCCGTTTCGCCACGTCGGACCTCAACGACCTCTACCGTCGTGTGATCAACCGCAACAACCGTCTCCGCCGCCTGCTCGACCTCGGTGCCCCCGAGATCATCGTGAACAACGAGAAGCGCATGCTGCAGGAAGCGGTCGACGCGCTGTTCGACAACGGTCGTCGTGGACGTCCGGTCACGGGTACCGGCAACCGCGCCCTGAAGTCCCTGAGCGACATGCTCAAGGGCAAGCAGGGTCGTTTCCGCCAGAACCTGCTCGGCAAGCGCGTCGACTACTCGGGCCGTTCGGTCATCATCGTCGGCCCGCAGCTGAAGCTGCACCAGTGCGGTCTGCCCAAGCAGATGGCGCTCGAGCTCTTCAAGCCGTTCGTGATCAAGCGCCTCATCGACCTGTCGCACGCGCAGAACATCAAGTCGGCCAAGCGCATGGTCGAGCGTTCGCGTCCGCAGGTGTGGGACGTGCTCGAGGAGATCATCCGCGAGCGCCCCGTCCTGCTGAACCGTGCGCCGACGCTGCACCGTCTGGGCATCCAGGCGTTCGAGCCGCAGCTCGTCGAGGGCAAGGCCATCCAGCTCCACCCGCTCGTCTGTGCTGCGTTCAACGCGGACTTCGACGGCGACCAGATGGCCGTGCACCTGCCGCTGTCGGTCGAGGCCCAGGCCGAGGCCCGCATCCTGATGCTCGCCTCGAACAACATCCTGAAGCCGTCCGACGGCCGCCCGGTGACCCTGCCCGCACAGGACATGATCATCGGTCTGCACCACCTCACGACCGTCCGCGAGGGCGCCGTGGGCGAGGGC
The DNA here is from genome assembly GCF_001864855.1 of Curtobacterium sp. MCBA15_005. Classification (NCBI taxonomy): domain Bacteria; kingdom Bacillati; phylum Actinomycetota; class Actinomycetes; order Micrococcales; family Microbacteriaceae; genus Curtobacterium; species Curtobacterium sp. MCBA15_005. The sequence continues at coordinate 161,240 of NZ_MJGL01000009.1, read as the reverse complement.
CGTGCGTTCTCGTCGGTGGCCGAGGCGATCCTGGCGAACGACCAGCACACGCTGCACCTCAACGCGATGGTGAAGATCCGCATGACGGGTGTCCACTTCGCCGAGGGTGAAGCACCCGAGGGCTACGAGCAGGGCGACACCGTGCTGCTCGAGACGACCCTGGGCCGTGCGCTCTTCAACGAGACCCTGCCGGCGAACTACCCGTTCGTCCAGAAGGTCACGGACAAGGGCGTGCTCTCCGCGATCGTCAACGACCTCGCCGAGCGGTACTCCAAGACCGAGACGGCCGCTGCGCTGGACCGGATCAAGGACGCCGGCTTCTACTGGGGCACCCGCTCCGGTGTGACCGTCGCCCTGTCGGACGTCGTGACGCCTCCTCGCAAGAAGGAGATCATCGCGGGCTACGAGATCCAGGCCGCCAAGGTGCAGGGCGAGTTCGACAAGGGTCTGATCACCGACTCCGAGCGTCGCGCCGACCTGATCAAGATCTGGACCGAGGCCACGAACGAGATCGCGCAGGAGATGCGCGACAACTTCCCGGTCGACAACACCATCAACCGCATGGTCTCGTCCGGTGCTCGTGGTAACTGGCTCCAGGTCCGCAACATCGCCGGTATGCGCGGTCTGGTGAACAACCCGAAGGGCGAGATCATCGCCCGCCCGATCATCAACTCGTACCGCGAGGGCCTGACCGTGGCGGAGTACTTCATCGCCACCCACGGTGCTCGTAAGGGTCTTGCCGACACCGCGCTCCGTACCGCGGACTCCGGGTACCTCACCCGTCGTCTCGTGGACGTCTCGCAGGACGTCATCATCCGCGAGGACGACTGCGGCACGACGCGTGGCCTCGAGCTGCCGATCGCGACCGTGGACGCCGACGGCAAGCTCGTCCGTGACCCGCGCGTCGAGAACACCGTGTACTCCCGCACCCTGGCCACCGAGGCCGTGGACGCACAGGGCACGGTCGTGGCAGAGGCCGGTGAGGACGTCGGTGACGTGCTCCTCGAGAAGCTGCTGGCAGCCGGTGTCGAGAGCATCAAGGTGCGCTCGGTCCTGACCTGCGAGTCCGCCGTCGGTGTCTGCGCGAAGTGCTACGGCCGTTCGCTCGCCACGGGCAACCTCGTGGACATCGGCGAGGCGGTCGGCATCATCGCCGCCCAGTCCATCGGTGAGCCCGGTACCCAGCTGACGATGCGTACCTTCCACACGGGTGGTTCGGCCTCGGCCGACGACATCACCCAGGGTCTGCCGCGTGTCACGGAGCTCTTCGAGGCGCGTACCCCCAAGGGCGCGTCCCCGATCGCCGAGGCCCCCGGCCGCGTCGTGGTCGAGGACACGGACAAGGGTCGTCGGATCATCCTCACGCCGGACAACGGCGACGAGCCGTTCATCTACCCGGTGCTCAAGCGTGCGACGCTCCTCATCGAGGACAACCAGCACGTCGAGCTCGGCGAGCAGTTCATCGCCGGCACCGTCGACCCGAAGGAAGTCCTCCGGGTCAAGGGTGTCCGAGAGGTCCAGAAGCACCTGGTCAACGGTGTGCAGGACGTCTACGGCTCGCAGGGTGTGCCGATCCACGACAAGCACATCGAGGTCATCGTCCGCCAGATGCTCCGCAAGGTCACCGTCGTCGACCACGGCGACACCGACCTGCTGCCGGGTGAGCTCGTCGACCGGTCGCGCTACAACGCGCTGAACCGTGCGGCGCTGCAGGAGGGTCGCAAGACCGCCTCGGCTCGCCAGGAGGTCATGGGCATCACGAAGGCGTCCCTCGCGACCGAGTCGTGGCTGTCCGCCGCTTCCTTCCAGGAGACCACCCGCGTGCTCACGCAGGCGGCCATGGAGGGCAAGCAGGACCACCTCGTCGGCCTCAAGGAGAACGTCATCATCGGTAAGCTCATCCCCGCCGGGACGGGCCTCAGCCGGTACCGTGACGTGGACGTGAACGCGACCGAAGAGGCGAAGGCGGAGCGGTACCCCAACCGCATCTTCGCTGACGACTCGTCGTTCTCGGACGCCGACCTGAGCTTCGTCGACTTCGACAGCTTCTCGTCGGACGACTTCACGCCGGGCACGTACAACTGAGCCTGATGTGATCCCACGAAGGCCCCGTCTCCGCAAGGAGGCGGGGCCTTCGTCGTGTCGTCACCACGTGACGGCCTGGAGGCGCGGTGCGGGGCCGCCACGGGCCTCCCGTCCGCCGTGGGGTCGCGGCTAGAGCGCGCGGCCCGCGCCGTTGTCGCGGCCGGAACCGCGACCGGTCTCGTCGACCAGCGAGAACAGGCTCAGCACGTTGCCGTCGGGGTCGCGGACGTCGAACCAGTCGACCGCCCCGTCGACGCACTCGACGGGGCCGATGTCGATGCCCAGCGCGCCGATGCGTGCGTGCTGCGCGGCGACGTCGTCGACGCCGAAGCGGACGCTGACCGGGTTCTCCTCGGCCTGTTCGTCGACGTAGAGCTGGATCCAGATGCCGCCGACCTCGTACTCGGCGACGCCGTCCTCGGGCTCGAGGTCCGGCTCGGTGCGCTCGAAGACCGCGCCGTACCAGAGGCAGGACGCCTCGATGTCGCTGACGGGCAACCCCACGGTCACGCTCGTGATGTCCATGACTCATCATGTGCCCGGGTGGGGGCGCGCGTCGAGAGGGATTCCGCGGTGCCGCGCTGTCCGGCCCGCGGCAGACGGTGACCTTGTTCCTCCACACCCCCGGTGTGACGCCCACGTTCTCCACGGACTGCTTGCCAGGACTCCGGGAACGGTGCGGGGTCCGGGAGGCTGGCGGACATGCACCCTCCGACGACCACCGCGAACCGGCCGAGGCGTCCCCCGGACCGGGGCCGAACCGGTCGTGGACCCCAGTTCTGGGTGCAGCCGGACCCCCTCCGCCCCCTCTTTCTGGGACTGCGGTCGGCGAGGGCCCCAGAAGTAGCGTGGTCGGGCGCCACATCCCTGGTGGCGCATCACCCGACGACGTCTCGCCGTGCGCGAGTCCAAGGAGGCACGGGACTCATGGCGACCCTGTCCGAGATCCTCATCCTGAACGGCGCCCTGCCGATCGAGCACCTCGATGCGATGACGGGTGACGAGGACCTCGACGAGCGCGCCATCCGCGGCCTGGTCGACCAGGGCGTCGTGAGCGAGGCCCAGTTCATCACCGCCCGGGCCGCGTCGAACAACTCCCGCACCGTCCCGCTGAGCGACTACCCCGTCGACGGCACCGCGGTGTCGATCCTGCCGGCCGCCCTGTGCCGTCGCCACGGTGTACTCGGGGTCGGGTTCGAGGGCGACCTGCTCATCCTCGCGATGGTGAACCCCACGAACGTGCTCGCCATCGACGACGCCCGGACGGCGTCCGGCCGGGCGATCAAGCCGCTGCAGGTCGAGGAGCGCGACCTCGTCGCTGCCCTCGACCGGTACCTGCGCGCCGACGACGAGCTGAACGACCTGACGTCGTCGCTCGAAGAAGAAGCGTCGACGACCTCGAAGGCGCAGGTCGACATCGCCGACGGTGCCCTCGACGACGTGCCGATCGTCCGCTTCGTGAACCTGCTCGTGTCGCAGGCCATCCAGGACCACGCGTCCGACATCCACATCGAGCCCGGCGAGCACGAGGTCCGGATCCGGTACCGCATCGACGGCGTGCTGCACGAGATGGCGCCGGCGCCGAAGAACATCCAGAACGGCGTGATCAGCCGCCTGAAGATCATGAGCGACATCGACATCGCCGAGCGTCGCAAGCCGCAGGACGGCCGCATGTCCGTGCGGCACGGCGGCCGGCAGATCGACCTCCGCGTCGCGACGCTGCCCACCGTCTGGGGCGAGAAGGTCGTCATGCGGATCCTCGACAACACGAACACCTCGTTGACCCTCAAGGACCTCAACCTCCTCGAGCAGAACTTCCAGGCGTACCAGCGGTCCTACTCGAAGCCGTACGGCATGATCCTGGTCACCGGTCCCACCGGTTCGGGCAAGTCGACGACGCTGTACACGACCCTCAACGCCGTGGCGAAGCCCGAGATCAACGTCATCACGGTCGAGGACCCGGTCGAGTACCGGATGGCCGGCATCAACCAGGTGCAGGTCAACCCGAAGGCCGGCCTGACGTTCGCGTCCGCGCTCCGCTCGATCCTCCGGTCCGACCCCGACGTCGTGCTGCTCGGTGAGATCCGCGACCACGAGACCGCGCAGATCGCGATCGAGGCGTCGCTCACCGGGCACCTCGTGCTCTCGACGCTGCACACCAACGACGCGCCGTCGGCCGTGACCCGCCTGACCGAGATGGACATCGAGCCGTTCCTGGTCGGATCCGCCCTCGACTCCGTCGTCGCCCAGCGGCTCGCCCGCCGGCTGTGCGACCGGTGCAAGGCGCCGGCCGTGTACGAGATCGAGCAGCTCCGGGCACTCGGGTTCCTGGCTCCCGGCGACGAGATGCCCGCGTTCTTCGCCCCGGTCGGCTGCGCGGTGTGCTCGAACACCGGCTACCGCGGCCGCATCGCCCTGCACGAGGTCATGACCGTCACCGAGGAGATCGAGCGGCTCGCCGTCGGTCGCGCCTCGAGCGCGGAGATCAGTCGCGTCGCCCAGCAGCAGGGCATGCTCACGCTCCGCCAGGACGGCTTCGAGAAGGTCAAGCTCGGCATGACGAGCGTCGACGAGATCCTGCGCGTCGTCGCGTGACCGGGGAACAGGACGAGCAGATGACCGACTCCGTGTACGACATCACCATGCCCGGCGACGAGCCCGTCGCCGGATGGCACCCCGGCACCCCCGGCGCCGAGGTCGGCTCCCGCCGTGCCGCGCGTCTGGCCGCGGCTGCTGCCGCCCCGCCCGAGCAGGTCTACGACCTGACGGACGACTCGGCGGTGTGGCCCGCGCCCACCGGCACGCCCGTGGCCAGCCCGCTCGCCGGGCCCGTGGGTGGTCCGGTCGCTGCGCCCGTGGCACAGTCCGCCTCCGCCCCGGCGACGCCGCCCGCCGCGGTGCCGTCCTCGACCGCCACCTACGGGTACGCCGAGCCGGCGACCCAGCAGCTGCCGGCCATCACCTACAGCGGCGCCCACCACGCCGCACCGGCGGCACCCGCTCCGGTTCCCGCCCCCACCGCGGCATCGGCCGGTGACATCGACTTCGCCCGGCACGCGCGTGAGGTCGCCGACCCCGACCTCATCACCGCGCTGGCGCAGGTCGTCTACCAGGGGGCCTCCGACCTGCACGTCACGGCCGACGCCCCGCCCACCGTCCGCGTCGACGGCTCGCTCCGACCGGCCGTACCGGGAGGCGCGTGGTCGCGTGGCAAGGTCATCGCGGCACTCAAGACGCTGCTGTCCGCCGAACAGGCCGGGCAGTTCGACCACGACCAGGAACTCGACTTCGCGTACTCGCTGTCGCCGGAGTACCGCTTCCGCGTGAACTACTACCAGCAGCGCGGCAACTGGGGTGCGGCGTTCCGCATCATCCCCACCAGGATCAAGACGCTCAAGCAGCTCGGCATCCCCGCGCACGTCGGCGACTTCGCCGGCCTGCCCCGTGGCCTGGTCCTCGTCACCGGCCCGACCGGCTCGGGCAAGTCGACCACCCTCGCCGCGCTCATCGACCTGGTCAACGAGAGCCGTGCCGACCACATCGTGACGGTCGAGGACCCGATCGAGTTCATGCACGACCACAAGCGGTCGATCATCAACCAGCGCGAGGTCGGCGCCGACACCCACTCCTTCGCCTCGGCGCTCAAGCACGTGCTGCGGCAGGACCCCGACGTCATCCTGATCGGTGAGCTCCGCGACCTCGAGACCATCTCCGTCGCGCTCACCGCCGCCGAGACCGGTCACCTGGTGTTCGCCACCCTGCACACGCAGAGCGCACCCGGCACGATCGACCGCGTCATCGACGTCTTTCCGCCGCACCAGCAGGGGCAGATCCGCACCCAGCTCGCGGCCACCCTGCAGGGCGTCGTCTGCCAGACCCTCGTCCCGAAGGCCAACGGCGTCGGTCGGGTCGTCGCGACCGAGATCATGACGATCACCCCGGCCATCGGCAACCTCATCCGCGAAGGCAAGACGTACCAGATCACCTCCGCCATGCAGGCCGGCCGTGACCTCGGCATGCACACCATGGACCAGGACCTCGCCGAACTGGTCAACGTCGGCACCATCTCGCGCAAGGCCGCGATGGAGAAGGTCCACGACGAAGAGGGCTTCGACCGGCTCGTCCAGCGCGTCGAGTCCCCGTCCGACTCCTCGGCCGCCGCGATCGCCGCCAGCGGCATCGACTTCGGCGACAAGTTCTCCGGAGGCTACTGATGTCACTCGCGTTCGACTACCGCGGGCGCGACGGCGCCGGCAAGCTCGTGAAGGGCCGCCTCGACGCCGCGTCCGAAGGGGCCGTCGTCCAGCGCCTCCGCGGGATGGGCGTCTCGCCGATCGCCATCACCGAGGCGAAGGCCGGCACCGGGCTGCAGACCGAGATCAAGATCCCCGGGTTCGAGAAGGGCGTCGGGCTCAAGGACCTCGCGATCATGTCGCGGCAGGCCTCGACGATGCTCACCTCAGGGCTCTCGCTGCTGCGGACCCTGACGATCCTGTCCGACCAGACCGAGAACAAGAAGCTCAAGGACATCCTCGGCAAGGTCCGTGACGACGTCGAGCGCGGCGTCTCGTTCTCCGACGCCGTCGCGAAGTACCCGGTCCACTTCCCGCCGATCATGATCAACATGATCCGTGCAGGGGAGACCGGCGGCTTCCTCGACCAGGCGATGGACTCCATCGCGACGAACTTCGAGAAGGAGCACAAGCTCCGCTCGACGATCAAGTCGGCTATGACCTATCCGGTGGTCGTGCTCGTGATGTCACTGGTGGCGGTCGCCATCATGCTCATCTTCATCGTCCCGATCTTCCAGGACATGTTCTCGTCGCTCGGCGGAACGCTCCCGCTGCCGACGCAGATCCTCGTCTCCCTCTCGCACGCCATGCGGTACGTCGCGATCCCGCTCGCGATCGTCGTCGTGCTGGCGTGGCTCTGGTGGCGGGCGAACAAGAACACCGAACGCGTCCGGGCGTTCATCGATCCGATCACCTTGAAACTCCCGGTCTTCGGCCCGCTGCAGAAGAAGATCGTCATTGCTCGGTTCGCGCGCAACTTCTCGAACATGATCGGCGCGGGTGTTCCCATTCTTCAGGCATTGCGGATCGTCGGGGAAGTGTCGAACAACTTCGTCGTGAAGCGTGCGCTCGACAATGTCGCCGAGGCCGTGCGGAAAGGCGAATCGATCGCGGTGCCGCTCGCCGCACAATCTGTTTTCCCGCCGATGGTGACGCAAATGGTCGCGGTCGGTGAAGACGCCGGTTCCCTCGAGATCATGCTCGAGAAGATCGCGGTGTTCTACGACGCCGAAGTCGAGGCGACCACCGACGCCCTGACCTCGCTGATCGAGCCGCTGCTCATCGCGTTCCTGGGGGTGGTGGTGGGCGGGATGATCATCGCGCTCTACATGCCGATCTTCCAGATCACCAACGTCGTGCAGAACGCTTCGTAGTCATTCCACCCCCATGCGGGGGCATTGTCGATATCGACCCTCCCCCGCACTGGGGGTGTTTTGCGCCCAGCATGGCCCCCGTTCTCGGGATTGGCCGCTGGATGCGCCCCCAATACGCTTATCTGCGGCGGCCGAGCAAGCCCCGAAACCATTTCCCCGACATTCCCCGCAGAATGGAAAAACCATGTACTTCGCTCTCATGGGCAAGCTCGACGCTCGCCGCAAGGGTCTCCTGAAGGACGGCGAGAAGGGCTTCACGCTCATCGAGCTCCTTGTCGTCGTCATCATCATCGGCATCCTCGCCGCCATCGCCATCCCGGTGTACATCGGCGTGCAGAACAACGCCAAGGACTCGGCCGTCAAGTCGGACCTCGCCAACGTCAAGACGGCGATCGTCAGCGTCGCTTCCCAAAGCGACGGATCGTTCCCCGCAACTCTCACCCAGGCTCAGCTGACCGCTGGAGAGTACGCCAGCGCCGGTTCGACCAAGGGTGCCAGCACGAAGTCGCTCAGCTACACGAAGACGGCGAACGGATTCTGTGTTCAGGCGGTCAGCACGACTTCTGACACCAAGATCTTCAACGCCACCGACTCGACTGGTGTCGCTTCCGGAGCCTGCGCCGCCTGAGTGGGCGCTGTGTGGGCAACCGTAGTGGTGCCCACACAGCTTGCCCTCACGGATTCGCTAGTGAAAGGGAACGACATGATGTCGCGCATCGCCGAGCGACTGCGTTCCTCCCGTGAGAACGAGGACGGCTTCACGATCATCGAGGTGATGATCGCGATGACGATCTTCGGCCTGATCGCAGCCGGTATCGCCGCGGGCATCACCGCTTCTCTCGTGCTCTCGAAGGACACCCGTGCTCGAGAGGTCGCCTCGACGATCGCGATGGAGGACATCGACGGCCTCCGCGACCTCCCGAGCATCTTTGACATCAAGAGCGGTACCGATTCGCCGAAGGTCGGTAACCAGACGTTCGCCCTCACGCGCAAGGTGTCGTGGACCCGGTCCTCGGGAAGCGCGACGGCCTGCGGCACCGGCGAAGGCGTGCTGTCCTACAAAGCCGTCACCGTCACGGTCAGCTGGAAGACGAGTGCATCGTCGTCCGGCTCGCAGCAGGTCACCATGTCGAGCGCCATCGCTCCGCTGACGAACATCAACTCGGACAGCACGGGTTCGATCCTGATCGGGGTCACGAACGCGAACGGCGTCGGGGTGTCCGGGATCATCCCGACCGTCACCGGCCCGGACGGGGTCACCATGCCCGCAACCGACGCCGAGGGGTGCACCTACGTCTCCGGAGTCGCTCCCGGCACCTACTCGGTGAAGATCGCTCGGAGCGGCTACGTCGACTCGAACCAGCAGGTCAGCCCGTCATCGCAGACGATCACCGTCGCTGCGGGCGCCTCCGGGGCTGCCGCCTTCAGCTTCGACGTGGCAGCGAAGTACACGTTCACGTACACGTCCACGCCGGACGTGGGCGCGATGCTCCCCACCAACATGCCGACGACGCTCATCAACCCGACCTCCGGCACCACCCAACTGCCGAACACCGCCAGCTCGGCGTCGCTGTTCCCGTACGGGAGCTACCGGGTGGTCGCCGGGTCGTACGTCGTCGACGCGTCGGGTACCTCGTCGTCGACCTGTCTCAGCCCTGAGCCGGGGTCCTGGACGACCCCGAATGCGAAGTCGAAGGTCGGGACACCCTCGGAGCCCCTGAACAACAAGGCGACGATCACCGTGCAGATGGGGGCGGTCAAGCTCTCGGGTCTGACGGCGGGCAAGTTCCTGACCGCGAAGACGACGACGCCCGTGAACGGCGACCCGGGCTGCGCCGCAGGGATGACCCTGCAGTTCCCGAAGCTCGCAGCGGGCACTGCGTCGATCGCGTTGCCGTGGGGGACTTGGAAGATCTACTCCGGGGACACGGCCGGATCCACCACGAACGCCCTCGCCCTGACGAACGAGAACGCCGCGATGGTCACGAACGGCGCCGTCCGGAGTGGTGCCGTGATGGTCGATCCCAGGCCGGTCAGCTGATGCGGGCGATCATCCGTCGTCTCCACTCGGAGCAACGGGGCATCACGCTCGTCGAACTCCTCGTGGCGATGCTCGTCACGTCACTGCTGCTCACGTTGGTCGGGAGCTTCTTCGTCTCGATGATCAAGGCCCAGCGGACGGTCTCGTCGGTCAACGACAGCACGCGGCAGGGCACGACCTCCATGACGCAGGTGAGCCGGTACCTGCGTGAAGCGTCCCGCGTGCAGCTGACGAAGACGACGAACCTGGCGGCGTTCGAGAGTGCGACGGCGACGAGCATGCGGTTCTACTCCGGCGTCGACCTCTCCACGTCCCGGGCCGGGCTCACCAAGGTCACGATCGACGCGCAGGGCACGAAGCTCCGCATGCAGCTCCAGCGCGGCGACTGCCCGGCGAACGGGTACTGCACGTTCACCGGCACGACGAAGACCATCGTGCTCGCCGACGTCATCCGGACGAGCGCCGGCACCAGCCCGCTGTTCAGCTACCGGAACGCCGCCGGTGGCGTCGTCACCCCGACGGCCGCAACCCTCGACTCGATCCGATCGGTCGACGTGGCCCTCACGGTCGGATCCGTGACGGGGACGACCGCGAACGACACCACCTTCCAAGCGAACATCAACCTGCGCAACCTCGATTACGGCGCAGCGACGGAGTCATGATGCTCATCCGACTTGTCCGTGCCCTCCGCAGCCGTGACGACGAACGTGGCGTGGCACTCGCGGCGGTCATCGGCCTCGGCGCGGTGCTCATGATCGTGCTCTCGCTGGTGGTCGCGACCGCGACGAGCGGCGCGACGAAGGCGTCGAACGACGACGACTACAACAAGGCGATGGCCGCGGCGTACGCCGGCCTGTCGGACTACCAGGGACGTCTCGCGGCGGACAACGCGTACGTGAAGTACGGGGTGCGGACCCCGTTCTCGGGTGAGAGCACGTACTCCACCGACACCGCGAACAAGGCCTTCGGAACGACCGTGGGCGGGACCTGGGCGCCGGTCGTGGGGAGCACCGACCAGTTCTACCGGTACGAGGTCGACAACTCCGCCTACGCGAACACCGGCAAGGTCCGTCTCCGTGTCACCGGCAAGGCGGACGACGCGACCCGGACGCTCGTCGTCGACCTGCGCGGTGACGGCTTCGTGAACTACCTCTGGTTCACGAACTACGAGTCGCAGGACCCCGGCCTCACCGGTGAGACCACCACGACGACGAGTGGCGCTCCGACGACGACGCGGTGTACTTCCGCACACCGCAACGACAGCAACTGGAACTACTACACCAGCTGCGACGCGGTGCAGTTCGGAGCTGGCGACACGCTCGACGGCCCCGTCCGGACGAACGACGTCATCACCGCCTGCGGTGCGACGTTCAACCGGGCCGTGTACGACACCGGAGCAGCCGACTTCTTCTACACGAGCAAGGAGACGAAGATCGACTCGTCGTGCCGGACCTCGACGAAGTTCAACGGCGGTCTGATCCAGAACAGGGGCACCCTCCCGATGCCGAGCACGAACGCGAACATGAAGCAGGAGGCACGGACGGACATCCCCGACAAGGTCGCAAAGCCCGGCTGTATCTACACCGGGCCGACGTCGATCACCTTCCTGTCCGGTGGCAAGATGCGCGTCGTCTCACCGTGGACGAAGAAGACCCAGCTCTCCGGCGCCGCGAACGGCACGATCACCAGCGGCAGCACGAACGACGCACTCTGTGGATCGGTCTCGGCGCTGACCGGTGCGGGAGCGGTCATCCCGACCCTGCCGTCGAACCTGGTCTTCGTGCAGACGGTCCCCAGCGCCAGCGGAGACCCCAACTACTGGGCGCCCAACACGACACCGCCCCCGGGCGGAACCGTGAACGGGACCGTGACCGCCGGTTCGCCGGTCTACTGCCAGCAGAACGTGAAGGACGCCAGCGGCAAGACCACCTCTGACTACGGGAACGGACTCGGCTACCCGAAGAGCAACGAGTTCACCGGCAGCCTCGGTGACTCCGGGTACTACGGATGCCGGAACGGCGACGTCTTCGTGTCGGGTTCGTTCGGAGGGCAGATGACCCTGGCCGCCGAGAACTTCGTCTACGTGACCGGGAGCATCGTCTACCAGAACGGGCGTGGCTCGGACGACATGCTCGGCCTCGTGGGGCAGCGAGCAGTGTCCGTCTACAACCCCATCTCGTGCTCCTCCGGGACGAGCAGCACGTGTTCCACTTCGTCGGGTTCGTCCACCAACCTCGCCCCGACCCGGAACATCGAGATCGATGCCGCCATCGCGAGCAACCTCGGTACCTTCAACGTGCAGAACAGCGCGTTCGGGTCGAACCTCGGGGTCCTGACGATCTACGGTTCGATCGCGCAGCAGTTCCGAGGGTCGGTGCGGACCTCGTACGGTTCGTACCTCACCGGCTACGCGAAGGCGTACGCGTACGACACCAGGCTGAAGACCTCGGCCCCGCCGAAGTTCCTGCAGCCCGTGTCGACGACGTACGGCGTGACGACCGAGACCGAGTCGGCCACGGCGTTCCGCGCCGACGGCTCCCCGACGGGGAAGTGACCGTGTCTTCCCTCGCCGCTGTGGCGCCCCTCGTCGCCGTGCTGGTCGGTGTGCTCGGCCTCGCGATCGGGTCGTTCCTGAACGTCGTCGTCCACCGGGTGCCCGCGGGCACGTCCGTCGTCGTGCCGGCCAGCTCCTGCCCCGGGTGCGGCCACGAGATCCGTCGCCGCGACAACGTGCCCGTGGTCTCCTGGCTCGTCCTGCGTGCACGGTGTCGCGACTGTGGCGCGCCCATCTCGGCCCGGTACCCGCTCGTCGAAGCCGCCACGGGCCTCCTCTTCGTCGCGGTGACCCTGCTCTCGGTACTCGCATCGTGGTCGACGTTGGCGGCACCGGACGGCGTCCCCGGAACGATCCGCGCTGCGATCCTGCTCGTCGCACTCCTGTACCTGATGGCGATCAGCATCTCGTTGACGCTCATCGACCTCGACACCCACACGTTGCCGAACCGGATCGTGCTGCCGGCCTACATCGTGCTGCCCGTGCTCCTGCTTGCGGCGTCGGCGGTGTCCGGCGACTGGGGTGCCGCGCTCCGGGGGTTCATCGGCCTGGTCGTCCTCGGTGGCACCTACCTCGCCCTCGCGCTGGCCGTGCCCGGCGGGATGGGGCTCGGGGACGTCAAGCTCGCCGGCGTGCTCGGCCTCGTGCTCGCGTACCTCGGATGGGGACCCCTCGCAGTGGGTTCTTTCGCGGCGTTCCTGCTCGGAGGTACCTTCGCAGTCGTCCTCCTGGTCGTGCGCCGGGCGGGCCGTCGCAGCGGGATCCCGTTCGGCCCCTGGATGCTCGCGGGTGCCTGGCTCGGCATCGCCGTCGGTGCCCCCGCCTGGGACGGCTACCTGCGCCTCCTCGGACTCGCCTGACGCCTCGTCGCGCGCTGACCCACCAGACCGACCCGAAGACGGTCACGGAAGGACCACCCATGTCGAAGAGCATCGTGGGCGTCGACATCGGCGCCGCCGCGATCCGTGCTGTCGAGGTCCAGGACGCCGACAAGCCGAGGCCGACGATCCTGCGGTTCGCCGAGGTCCCCGTGCCCCCGGGCGCGACGAAGCAGGGGGAGGTGCTCGAGCCGAACACCGTCGCGGGCGCGCTCCGACAGCTCTGGTCGCTGGGGCGCTTCCGTTCGAAGGACGTCGTGCTCGGCATGGGCAACCAGCGAGTGCTGTCGCGCGACCTGACGGTCCCGAAGGCCCCCATCGCGCAGATCCGCGAATCGTTGCCCTTCCAGGTGCAGGACATGCTCCCGGTGCCCGTGGGCGACGCCATCCTCGACTTCTACCCGACGAGCGAGGAGACGGGCGAGAACGGCCCCACCGTGAGCGGTCTCCTCGTCGCCGCGGTGAAGGACGCCGTGCTCGCCAACATCCGCGCGGTGCAGAACGCGGGCCTCAAGCCGGTCGGCGTCGACCTCATCCCGTTCGCCCTGGCACGCGTGCTGGCGCCGGCGAACCGGTCGGGCACGGTCGCCATCGTCGAGTGCGGCGGCAACACGACGACCGTCGTCATCGTCACCGACGGCGTCCCGAAGTTCGTCCGCATCGTGCCGACCGGTGGTGACGACATCACGCGGCTCCTCGCCGGTCGGCTGACGATCGACGAGGGAGCGGCCGAAGCCGTCAAGCGCCACCTCGGCATGGATCCGGAGCGGGCGCGGACGGGCGACGACGCACTCGCGGTGGCGGCGGTCCGCGAGACGATGGGCGAACTGCTCTCCAGCCTCCGCAACACCGTCAACTACTTCGTCAACACACACCCCACCGAACCCGTCGGCGAGATCCTGCTCTGCGGTGGTGCAGCTGCGTTGCCCGGCTTCGCCGCAGCGCTCTCGGAGTTCACCCGGACGCCCGTCCGGTTCGGGGCACCGTTCGCCAACGTCGCGCTCGCGAAGTCCATCCGGGTCGAAGACCTGCACGCACACGGGGCATCGATCGCGGTCGCATGGGGACTCGCCGCGGGAGGGAAGGCAGCATGAGCCAGACGACCAGGTCGAAGCCCTCGCGTGCTGGACGGAGTCGCCGCCGAGGAGCGGCGCCCGACCCCGCCCTGCGTGTCGCCGCCGAGACTGCCGAGCGCGTCAAGCGCCAGCGTCGCACCGCCCCCAACGAGATCGTCATCGGGGGCCGCCCCAGCGTCGACCTCCTGCCCACCGAGGTCCTCGCCGACCGACGCAGTCGCCGTGTCGTCCGTCGGATGTGGGCCGGCGTCGTCCTCGTGGCGATCGTGGTCGGGATCGCGACCGCCGGCGCCAGCCTCCTGTCCAGCCAGGCCCACGACGACCTGACCCACGCGCAGGAGGAGACCCTGTCGCTCCTGCAGCAGCAGGCGAACTACCGCGAGGTCCGGGACACGGAGGCAGGTACCGCGCTGCGTGAAGCCGCGCAGTCGGTCGGTGGGGCCACGGAGATCGCCTGGCAGCCGTACCTCGCTTCGCTGAAGGCGTCGCTCCCCGCGGGCGTCGAGATCACCGGCGTCGCGATCGACTCCGCCACGCCGCTGGAGACCTACGCGCAGGCCGACACCCCGCTCCAGGGGCAGCGTGTCGCGACCCTGACCATCGACGCGCAGAGTCCGACGCTGCCGTCCGTTCCGTCGTGGCTCGATGCCGTCAAGGGGCTCAAGGGCTTCGTCGACGCGACCGCGAACTCGGTCACGCTCGACCCGACGACCGGTACCTACACCGTGAACATGACGATCCACGTCGACCAGGCCGCCTTCGACGGCAAGTACCAGGACAAGGGCGAGTGACATGACCCGCAACCGACTCAACATGCTCCTCGCCGTCGTGGCGATGGTCGTGGTGGCGCTCGCGGGGTTCTTCCTCGGTGTGCAGCCACATCTCGCACAGGCCGCGAGCGACCGCACCGACCAGGTGACGGTGGACGCGACGAACCGGACGACGGCGGCGGAGCTCGCACGGCTCAAGGAACGGGCAGAGTCCCTCCCGAAGCTCAAGGCGGAGCTCGCCGCACTCACCGCCTCGGTGCCCTCGAGCGCGAGCATGTCGTCCTTCTACGGCGCGGTCGACAGCGTGGCCGCGAAGGCGGGCGTGAAGGTGTCGGCGATCACGACCTCGGACGCCGTTGCCTACACCGCGCCTGCCGCCGCCACCGACGCGGCGGCCGAAGCCACCGATGGGGCGACCGCCGAACCGACCACCGGTGCGGCCGACGGAGCGACGGCACCGCTGACGGATCCCGCGATCTCGGCCGCCAACTTCTCGGCCATCCCCGTCTCGGTGTCGGTCGACGGGTCGTTCGACCAGGCTCTGTCCTTCGTCGGGGGCATGCAGGACGGCGCTCGGCTCTTCCTCGTCACCACGGTGTCC
Source organism: Curtobacterium sp. MCBA15_005 (assembly GCF_001864855.1). Taxonomy (NCBI): domain Bacteria; kingdom Bacillati; phylum Actinomycetota; class Actinomycetes; order Micrococcales; family Microbacteriaceae; genus Curtobacterium; species Curtobacterium sp. MCBA15_005. The sequence continues at coordinate 145,789 of NZ_MJGL01000009.1, read as the reverse complement.
TCCTCCGTCTCGCAGGACTCCACCGACCCCGCCGCGGCGGCCGCGACGACGTGGACGTTCGGTGGCTACGTGTACGTCCTGACCGCCGGGCCGGACACCGCCGCGAAGGGCTGACCCCACCCCCACGGACCGGGGTCGGCCACGCCACGCCGACCCCACTTCCGCGACACCCGTCGTTGTGATTACGATGCACCAGACGCCGTGATCGCGGCTGTTCATCCCCGCTCGAACGGTCGGCTCGAACCGGCCGTTCCTCGTCGTGCCCGGAGTCGCGCGTGTTGGTCGGAATCGTGGAATTCCTCGGTTGGTTCGGTGCCGTAACCGTTCTGGCCGGTTACATCTTGTTCTCGACTGGCAAGATCCCGAACGGCCCGCTCTACCAGCTGTTCAACCTGGTCGGTGGCCTCGCGGTGGCGATCAACGTCGCCGCGCACCACGCCGTACCCTCGACGATCGTCAACGGGATCTGGGCGATCGTCGCCGTCGTCGTCCTGGTGAAGATGGGCCGAGCGCGTCGCGCGGCGAAGCGCGACGGATCCGTGTCCACCGAGCCGCCGGTCCTGCACGCTGAACCGGCCGCGACCACCGGGGTCCTGCCGGTCATCGGCCCGGCGCTGCGTGACCACGAGCCGGAGGACACCGCCGAGGCGGACGCGGCCACGGGCCTCCAGTCCGACGACGCGACGGACACGACGGACGCGACGGACGAGAAGACGCCGGATGCTGCGCCCGCCCCCATGACGGAGACCGTCCCGATCATCACGGCGACGATCGCGCTCGCCCTGGTCGCCGCCGCGCAGGAGCAGTCCGACCGGGCGGACCGTCGCGAGCACGCGGACGACACGGGCCACGCCGAACCCGCTCGCTGACCAGCCGGTCGGCGATACGATCGGCGCATGTCCCGGTGGTTGATCGCGACGATGACGTCCGTCCTCTTCATCGCGCTCGTGATCGCCGTCACGGGCTTCGAAGCCCTGCTCGCAGACGTCGAGGTCATCTCCCAGCCCGACGCCACCCCGTACCTCGGGCCCGCGATGGTGGTCGGCGCCGCGGTGGTGGTCTTCCTCGCGACCGTGGCGGGTGCGCGTGACGGCAACCCCGGCGTGACGGCCCTGGTGGCCGCTGCGACGGTCTACCTGGTCATGCTCGGCATCGGGGCCGTGGGCTACGCGCTCGTCCGCTCGGACGCGACGGAGCTCCTCGTCTTCCCCGCGGGGTACGCCCTCGGGCCGTTCGTGGTCGGGTCCGTCGTGGTGGCGGTCCTGTCGGTGCTCGGCGGGATCACGATGGCCCGACACCAGGCGCGGACCGCTGGCGGCTCGGGCGCTGCCGCGACGCGTCCGGACGGGCCTGACGGGCGCTCCGGGCACGACCGGACGAACGCGGGCGAGGAACCCGCCGGACGGTAGTGTTCGCAGGGCACGACGCACACGCAACGGGGGAACGATGAGCGACCAGCACGCGCAGGATCCGGACCAGCAGGGCGGCTGGGGCGCCGTCCCGCCGGTGGACTCGATCCGTGGCACCGACGGAACGCCCGCCGCAGGAGCCCCCGGGTTCCCCGGGATGTCCGGGCCGGTGCCGCAGCGTCCTCGCCGGAAGCTCCGCCGCGGTCAGCTCATCGGCATCGTCTCGGGCGGCACGGCGGTCGTCCTGCTGCTCGTCGCCGGGGTCGTCGGGTACTCGATCGGTTCCTCCTCGCACTCTGCTGACCGTCCGGTGCGGGCGTTCCTCGACGATCTCACGGCCGGACGCGTGGCCGACGCCCTCGACGACGCGGGCATCGAGCGCGAGAAGACCGACGTGCTCCTCGGTGAAGCCGCCTACGCGAAGGCATCGGACAAGGTCACCGGCTACCGCGTCGCCGCGACGCGGACAGAGGGCGACACCGCGACGGTCCGCGCCTACCTGCGCCAGGGCGGGCAGGACGTCGCCGCGACCTTCACGCTGGACAAGACCGGGACGGACTGGGGTGTGTTCCCGGTCTGGGAGCTGCAGGCCCCGGAGCTCGGATCGGTCGACGTCGCCGTGCGGGGTCCGTCCGGTGCTGGGGTCACGGTCGCGGGCCGGGACGCGAAGACCGCGAAGGACGGCACGGTGAGCCTCCGCGCGCTGCCCGGGACCTACGACGTCGCCTTCGACGGCGACAAGTGGACCACGGCCAGCGGGGGATCGGCGAGCGTCAGCGGGTTCGGGCGGTCGACCTCGACCCCGGTGCAGATGACCACGACCCTGACCACCGCCGGGCAGCAGGCCGCCAAGCGAGCGGTGGACGCCTGGGTGGACGGCTGCATCGCCTCCACCGACGCCGCCCCTGCCGGGTGCAGCTTCTACGCGTACGGGCAGAACCCCGCGTACACGTACTCGAACCAGAAGTGGACACTCGAGACGCGGCCCACCGTCCGGGTCGGCAGCTGGACGACGAACGGCTGGTTGATCACGACGACGACGTTCGGACGGGCGAAGTACACGGCCGACATCTCGGGTGCCGCCGGCACCGGAACGGCGTCCGCGGGGCCGCTCAACGTGAACGCGAGCGGGTACGTCACCGGCTTCTCGAGCGACGGTGCCACGTTCCGCTCGGCGGTGGGCAACGGGTCCTCCGACACCGGCTCATGACGGTGTCGGTTCCCGGGGTGACCCGGATTGATTTCGTCCCGTTACGCGGGTAGTCTCTACCGGGTGTGCGCCTTCGGGCGCGCCCGAAAAGTCCGGCGAGCGGGATCGCCCAGCCGGACCACTCCGTCCCCCACTCGAACACCCGCCGTCCGGCGGTGCTCAGCGTGGGACGAGGAAGCCGGCGGAACGCGCCGGCCAGAGAGCACGAGCGAAGAACCAGGAGAACAGTTGCCTACTATTCAGCAGCTGGTTCGCAAGGGTCGTACGCCGAAGGTCACCAAGACCAAGGCGCCCGCCCTGAAGGCGAACCCCCAGCAGCGTGGTGTGTGCACCCGCGTCTACACCACCACCCCCAAGAAGCCGAACTCGGCACTGCGCAAGGTCGCTCGTGTCAAGCTCTCGAACGGCACCGAGGTCACGGCCTACATCCCCGGTGAGGGCCACAACCTCCAGGAGCACTCGATGGTGCTCGTCCGTGGCGGTCGTGTGAAGGACCTCCCGGGTGTGCGGTACAAGATCATCCGTGGCGCCCTGGACACCCAGGCAGTCAAGAACCGTAAGCAGGCTCGTAGCCGCTACGGCGCGAAGAAGGGTTGAGTTAGATGCCTCGTAAGGGTCCCGCCCCCAAGCGTCCCGTCGTCGCCGACCCGGTCTACGGTGCGCCGATCGTCAGCCAGCTCGTCAACAAGATCCTGCTCGACGGCAAGAAGGGCCTCGCCGAGCGCATCGTCTACGGTGCACTCGAGGGCGTTTCCGCCAAGAACCAGCAGGACGCCGTCGTGACGCTGAAGAAGGCGCTCGACAACGTCCGTCCGACCCTCGAGGTCCGCAGCCGCCGCGTCGGTGGCTCGACCTACCAGGTCCCGGTCGAGGTCAAGCCGCACCGCGCGAACACCCTCGCGCTCCGTTGGCTCACCTCGTACGCCAAGGCCCGTCGCGAGAAGACGATGACCGAGCGTCTCATGAACGAGATCCTCGACGCGTCGAACGGTCTCGGTGCCGCGGTCAAGCGCCGCGAGGACACGCACAAGATGGCCGAGTCGAACAAGGCCTTCGCCCACTACCGCTGGTAGTCCCGGCACCGTCCGGGCGCCGGTGGTCAAGAACCCCGGCGCCCGGACGGCCGCCAACCTCTCCTACAACTCTTCCGGAGGAACCCTGTGGCACAGGACGTGCTCACCGACCTGAACAAGGTCCGCAACATCGGCATCATGGCGCACATCGATGCCGGCAAGACCACGACGACCGAGCGCATCCTGTTCTACACGGGCATCACGCACAAGATCGGTGAGGTCCACGACGGCGCTGCCACGATGGACTGGATGGCGCAGGAGCAGGAGCGCGGCATCACGATCACGTCGGCCGCGACGACCTGCTTCTGGGACAACAACCAGATCAACATCATCGACACCCCCGGTCACGTGGACTTCACGGTCGAGGTGGAGCGCTCGCTCCGCGTCCTCGACGGTGCGGTCGCCGTCTTCGACGGCAAGGAGGGCGTCGAGCCCCAGTCCGAGACCGTCTGGCGTCAGGCCGACAAGTACGACGTCCCGCGCATCTGCTTCGTCAACAAGATGGACAAGCTGGGCGCCGACTTCTACTACACCGTCGACACCATCGTGAACCGCCTCGGCGCGGAGCCCCTCGTGCTCCAGCTGCCGATCGGTTCCGAGAGCTCGTTCGAAGGCGTCGTCGACCTCGTCCAGATGCGTGCACTCACCTGGCGCGGCGACGCCAAGGGTGACGTCGCGATGGGCGCGAAGTACGAGATCGAAGAGATCCCGGCCGACCTGCAGGACCGTGCCGCCGAGTACCGCGAGAAGCTCATCGAGCGCGTGGCCGAGGCGGACGACGTCCTCATGGAGCGCTACCTCGAGGGCGACACCGACTTCTCGGTCGCCGAGATCAAGGCAGCCATCCGTGCCCTCACGGTGAGCAGCACGCTCTACCCGGTCCTCTGCGGTTCCGCGTTCAAGAACCGTGGTGTCCAGCCGATGCTCGACGCCGTCATCGACTACCTCCCGTCCCCGCTCGACGTGCCGCCGATGATCGGCCACGACGTCAAGGACGAGGAGAAGGAGATCATCCGCAAGCCCGACGCGTCCGAGCCGTTCTCGGCCCTCGCGTTCAAGGTCGCGGTGCACCCCTTCTTCGGTCGTCTGACCTACGTGCGCGTCTACTCCGGCTCGATCGAGTCCGGTGCCCAGGTCATCAACTCGACCAAGGGCAAGAAGGAGCGCATCGGCAAGATCTTCCAGATGCACTCCAACAAGGAGAACCCGGTCGCCAACGTGACCGCTGGCCACATCTACGCGGTCATCGGCCTCAAGGACACCACCACCGGTGACACCCTGTGCGACCCGACCAACCAGGTCGTCCTCGAGTCGATGACGTTCCCGGAGCCGGTCATCGAGGTCGCCATCGAGCCGAACACGAAGGCTGACCAGGAGAAGCTCTCCACGGCCATCCAGAAGCTCGCCGAAGAGGACCCGACGTTCCGCGTCGAGCTCAACGCCGAGACCGGTCAGACGACGATCAAGGGCATGGGCGAGCTCCACCTCGACATCCTCGTCGACCGCATGAAGCGTGAGTTCCACGTCGAGGCGAGCGTCGGCAAGCCCCAGGTGGCCTACCGCGAGACGCTCACCAAGATCGTCGAGCGCTACGACTACACCCACAAGAAGCAGACCGGTGGTTCCGGCCAGTTCGCGAAGGTGCAGATCGCGCTCGAGCCGATGGAGGTCACGAGCGAGAAGGTCTACGAGTTCGTCAACGCGACCTCCGGTGGCCGTGTCCCGCGCGAGTACATCCCGTCGGTCGACGCCGGTATCCAGGACGCCATGCAGGTCGGCATCCTCGCGGGTTACCCGACGGTCGGCGTGAAGGCCATCCTCAAGGACGGCGCGGCGCACGACGTCGACTCGTCCGAGATGGCGTTCAAGATCGCCGGCTCGATCGCCTACAAGGAAGCGGCTCGCAAGGCCGGTCCGGCGATCCTCGAGCCGATCATGGCCGTCGAGGTCCGTACTCCTGAGGAGTACATGGGCGACGTCATCGGTGACCTGAACTCCCGTCGTGGCCAGATCGCCTCGATGGAGGACGCCTCGGGCGTCAAGGTGGTCCGCGCGAGCGTGCCGCTGTCCGAGATGTTCGGCTACGTCGGCGACCTGCGGTCGAAGACCTCTGGTCGTGCGGTCTACTCGATGACCTTCGAGACCTACAGCCAGGTCCCGGCCAAGGTCGCCGAGGAGATCATCGCGAAGAACGCGGGGGAGTAGCGCTCAGCGCTTCTCCACAGGCGGGGGCGCCCGGCGACGGGCCCCTCGCCACCAAGTAAAGTACAGACACACACCGCGCACCAACGGTTCCGAGCCCATCCAGGGCCGGCCGGGGGTGACGCTTCCGAGTCCTGAGGAGGACCCACAGTGGCCAAGGCCAAGTTCGAGCGCACCAAGCCGCACGTCAACATCGGAACCATCGGTCACGTCGACCACGGCAAGACCACGCTCACGGCGGCGATCACCAAGGTTCTGCACGACCAGTACCCGGACCTCAACGAGGCCCGCGACTTCGCGCAGATCGACAACGCTCCCGAGGAGCGCCAGCGCGGCATCACGATCAACATCTCGCACGTCGAGTACCAGACCGAGAAGCGTCACTACGCGCACGTCGACGCCCCCGGTCACGCCGACTACGTGAAGAACATGATCACGGGTGCGGCACAGATGGACGGCGCGATCCTCGTGGTCGCCGCCACCGACGGCCCGATGCCCCAGACGCGTGAGCACGTGCTGCTCGCCCGCCAGGTCGGCGTCCCCTACATCGTCGTCGCACTGAACAAGTCCGACATGGTGGACGACGAGGAGATCCTGGAGCTCGTCGAGCTCGAGGTCCGCGAGCTCCTCGGCTCGCAGCAGTTCGACGAGGACGCCCCCGTCGTGCAGGTCTCGGCGCTCAAGGCGCTCGAGGGCGACGAGAAGTGGGTCAAGTCGGTCCAGGACCTCATGGCCCAGGTCGACGAGCACGTGCCGGACCCGGTGCGCGCCACCGACCAGCCGTTCCTGATGCCGATCGAGGACGTCTTCACGATCACCGGTCGTGGCACGGTCGTCACCGGTCGCGTCGAGCGTGGCACGCTCAACCTGAACGCCGAGGTCGAGATCGTCGGCATCCGCGCGACGCAGAAGACCACCGTCACGGGCATCGAGATGTTCCGCAAGCTGCTCGACCAGGCGGTCGCCGGTGACAACACCGGTCTGCTGATCCGTGGCCTCAAGCGCGAGGACGTGGAGCGCGGCCAGGTCGTCGTGAAGCCGGGTTCGGTCACGCCGCACACCGAGTTCCAGGCGAACGCGTACATCCTGACCAAGGACGAGGGTGGGCGTCACAACCCGTTCTACGCGAACTACCGCCCGCAGTTCTACTTCCGCACCACGGACGTCACCGGCGTCATCACGCTGCCCGAGGGCACCGAGATGGTCATGCCCGGTGACACCGTCGCCATGACGGTCGAGCTGATCCAGCCGATCGCCATGGAAGAGGGCCTCCGTTTCGCCATCCGTGAGGGTGGTCGTACGGTCGGTGCCGGTACGGTCGAGAAGATCATCAAGTAACTCCGGTTCCTTGCGACAGCGGGGTCGGGCCTTCGGGCCCGGCCCCGCTTCGTCGTGTCCGGCCCCTGGCGCGCGTACAGGGCGCCGGACAGGAGGATCGGGGCGGGGCCCGCCACGGGCCTCCAGTCCGCCCCGTGACCCGTCACAGGCGGCACGGAGTTGGCTCGACGTCGTGACACGCCTCCGCAGATCCGCGACCTCTGGTCGCGGCTACCACCGCGTCCGTTCAGGACGCGGTTTCTCGTTCCGCGACCCCGACGGCAACACCGTGACGGACCCGGACGAACGCCGTCGGCTCGAGGAGTTCGTGATCCCGCCGGCGTGGGACGACGTCTGGATCTCCCCGTACGAGAACGGCCACATCCTGGCGACTGGCACGGACGGCGCGGGACGCCGCCAGTACATGTACCACCCGTCCTGGCGTGAACGGATGGACCGGATCAAGTACGACCGTGCGCTGGCACTGGCCGAGTCGTTGCCGGTCGCCCGCCGCGGCGTCACGCAGGACCTCCGTCGCCCCGAGCCGGACCGCCGCCGTGCGCTGGCCGCAGCGTTCCGGATGCTCGACCAGGGGTCCCTCCGGGTCGGGTCCGAGCGGTACGCCACCGAGCACGGCAGTCGGGGACTGTCCACCCTGCTCTGCGCGCACGCGCACGTCTCCGGCGACGACATCGAGCTCGACTTCCCCGGCAAGAGCGGGCAGGAGTGGTCGTCGTCGATCCACGACCACGACCTGGCGCGGGTGATCGCGGGCATGAAGCGTCGTGGGCCCAACGCGCGGTTGCTCTCGTTCCGGGAGCGCCGCGGAGCGGAGTGGGAACCGCTCTCGGCCGAGGACATCAACGCCTACGTGAAGGAACGTGCGGGCGACGAGTTCACCGCGAAGGACTTCCGGACCCTGCACGGGACGGTCGCGGCCGCGGTCGACCTGGCCAAGACCGGACCGCAGTCGTCCCAGGCGAAGCGGAAGAAGGCCGTCTCGCACGCGGTGAAGGCCGCCAGCGACGAGCTCGGCAACACCCCGACGGTGTGCCGACAGAGCTACATCGACCCCCGGTTGCTCGACGCGTACGACCACGGGGAGACCATCGACCCGAACCGCCTGGCGTCCGCCGAGGCCGAGGTCCGGGCACTGCTCTACCGACAATGACCCGGGGGCCGTCCGGATGACGTAGCGTTGGTCGACGTGCCGGACCACCCCCACACGGCACGGAAGGACCCACAACAGTCGTGACCGACGAGTGCATCCACGGATTCCCCACCGAGCTCTGCGACATCTGCGCACCCCGGCAGCGCGAGGCGTCGGAGATCCCAGCCACCCCGGCCCCCCGCCGGACCCGCATCACCACCAACCTGCGCGTCGACCCGCCGGCCTCCGGCCCCGGGACGTCGCTCCGGTCGCCGACGTCGCTCCGTTCGTCGTCAGCTGACCTGCCCGAGGCACGTGAGTTCGCAGCGCTCCGCGCCCACCACGTGACCCACATCGACAACCTCGACGGCATCGTCGGTGCCGGGGCGATCCTGGCGTCCGACCAGGCCGAGCCGGTCGTGGACGTCAGTTCCGCCGAGACCCGTGCCGCCCGCGCCGAGGCCGAGGCCCCCGACGGCTCCTCGATCGCCGGCCACGTGCCGTTCACGCTGTCGCCCGACGCCACCCGCTGGGACGAACTCCGCACGGGCGCCGACGGTGAGCGCTGGTCGGACGCGGCCCGCCGTACCCGGGCGATCGACTACGTCGTGCTCGTCGTGCCGGTCTCGGCGTTCGGTGCCTCGGTGATCGTCGCCGACCAGGACGCCGACGCCGACGACGTCCGGTTCGCCGTCGGCCCGGACGCCGGCACGAACCTGATCCGCCGCACCGACTTCACCGACCCGGAGATGCACGGCCTCGAGCTGCTCGCCGGTCCGAGTGTGCCGTTCACGTCGGTCGCGGTCATCGGCGTGCCGAACGACAAGGCCCGGCAGACCGTCCGCGCCGTGCTCGCCGACCACGGTGGACACGCTCCGCGAGTGGCCGTCTTCCCGCCGTGGTTCGTGCCCCCGGTGACCGCCGAGTGACGGTCTCCTGACCCGTGTCGACGCACCCTCCGGACCCCGTCCGGAGGGTGCGTCGCGTTGCGGGGCCGAGCCGGGCCTCCAGGCCGTTCGATCCGCGTGGATCCGCGGAAGCGAGCCGGCGGGACACGCCCGGCAATTCGCGACACGCCCGGGTTGCACGTGGGGCGGGGCTATGCGAGACTTGTCCGGTTCCGAATTCCCCGTGGGTGTACGCCCACAGGATCACTGCTCTGGCAGTGCACAACCCCCTTGTTCAGCAGGGCTGGGTTGGGCCGCAGGCAGCAGAACACGACTCCCCGAGATGTGACGGACGCGGTGTACCACTGCTGCGCCCGGAGCACGAGGCAGTCGATTGCCCACGCTGGACGGCCACGGTCGCCCGCGAGGTTGACAGGTGAACAGCGGTCATCCCCAGTGGATGCGGCCGGTTGGTTCAGGAAAACAGCACGGTCCGCAGGAATGCGGAACCGAGCGGCGTCAGGCGGCCAGAGGGTGCGCGGCGCAGAGAGGACAAGAGACACATGGCGGGACAGAAGATCCGCATCCGGCTCAAGTCGTATGACCACGAGGTCATCGACACGTCGGCCCGGAAGATCGTCGACACGGTGACCCGTGCCGGTGCAACCGTGGTCGGCCCGGTGCCGCTCCCCACCGAGAAGAACGTGATCGCAGTGATCCGTTCCCCTCACAAGTACAAGGACTCGCGCGAGCACTTCGAGAAGCGCACGCACAAGCGGGTCATCGACATCGTCGACCCGACGCCGAAGGCCGTGGACTCGCTCATGCGACTCGACCTGCCGGCAGACGTCAACATCGAGATCAAGCTGTAAGGGGGCTGACCAATGGCGAACTCAACCAAGACCGTCAAGGGCCTCCTCGGCAAGAAGCTCGGCATGACGCAGGTGTGGGACGAGAACAACAAGTTCATCCCCGTCACCGTGATCGAGGTCGGCCCGAACGTGGTCACCCAGATCCGCAACGCTGAGCGCGACGGCTACGAGGCGATCCAGATCGCCGCCGGCGCCATCGACCCGCGCAAGGTCAACAAGCCGGCCGCTGGCCACTTCGAGGCCGCTGGCGTGACCCCGCGTCGCACCCTCACCGAGATCCGTACCAACGACTCCGCTGAGTACACGCTCGGCCAGGAGCTCACCGTGGACGGCACGTTCACGGCGGGCCAGAAGGTCGACGTCGTCGGTACCTCCAAGGGCAAGGGCTTCGCCGGTGTCATGAAGCGCCACGGCTTCCACGGCGTCGGTGCCTCGCACGGTGCGCACCGCAACCACCGCAAGCCCGGCTCGATCGGTGCTTCCTCGACCCCGTCGCGCGTCTTCAAGGGCATGCGCATGGCTGGTCGTATGGGTGGCGACCGCGTGACCGTCCTCAACCTCACGGTGCACGCCGTCGACGCCGAGAAGGGTCTGCTGCTCGTCAAGGGCGCCGTCCCCGGTGCTCGTGGCCGCTCCGTCTTCGTCCGCACCGCCGTGAAGGGTAAGTGATCATGGCCACCACGACCGCAACCACGATCGACGTCCTCGACGCATCGGGTGCCAAGTCCGGCACCGTCGAGCTGCCCGCAGCTCTCTTCGACGTCGAGACCAACGTCCCGCTGATCCACCAGGTCGTCACCGCGCAGCTCGCAGCCGCGCGTCAGGGCACCCACAAGACCAAGAACCGCGGCGAAGTCCGCGGTGCCGGTCGCAAGCCGTTCAAGCAGAAGGGCACCGGCCGCGCCCGTCAGGGTTCCGTCCGTGCTCCGGAGCACACCGGCGGTGGCGTCGTCCACGGACCGACCCCGCGCGACTACTCGCAGCGCACCCCGAAGAAGATGATCGCCGCTGCTCTGCTCGGCTCGCTCTCGGACCGCGCCCGCGGTGGCCGCATCTCCGCTGTGGAGGGCTTCGTCGCGGCTGAACTGCCGTCGACCAAGACCGCCCGCACGCTCCTCGAGAAGGTCGCGCCCGTCAAGAACGTGCTCGTCGTGCTCGAGACGGACGACGAGCTGACGCTCAAGTCGATCCGCAACCTGTCGAACGTCCACGCGCTCTCGTACGGCCAGCTCAACGCCTACGACGTGCTGCGTTCGGACGCCGTCGTCTTCAGCAAGAGCGCCCTCGACGCCTTCATCGCGTCGAAGACCGCGAAGGAGATCACCGCATGAGCGGCTTCAACAAGGACCCGCGCGACGTCATCATCTCGCCGGTCGTCTCGGAGAAGAGCTACGCGCTCATCGACCAGGGCAAGTACACGTTCATCGTGGACCCCCGCTCGAACAAGACCGAGATCAAGCTCGCCATCGAGAAGATCTTCGACGTCAAGGTCGCGAGCATCAACACGCTGAACCGCCCGGGCAAGACCCGTCGCACCAAGTTCGGTCTCGGCAAGCGCAAGGACACCAAGCGCGCCATCGTGACGCTCAAGTCCGGTTCGATCGACATCTTCACGGCTGTCGGCTGAGGACCAGAGGGATAAATCATGGCTATTCGTAACTACAAGCCGACGACCCCCGGTCGTCGCGGCTCGTCGGTCGCAGACTTCGCTGAGATCACCCGTTCGACTCCGGAGAAGTCCCTGCTTCGTCCGCTGCCGAAGACCGGTGGTCGCAACAGCTCCGGCCGTATCACCACGCGTCACATCGGTGGTGGCCACAAGCGCCAGTACCGCGTGATCGACTTCCGTCGCTCCGACAAGGACGGCGTCGACGCCAAGGTCGCTCACATCGAGTACGACCCCAACCGCACTGCGCGCATCGCGCTCCTGCACTACGTGGACGGCACGAAGCGGTACATCATCGCGCCGAACAAGCTGAAGCAGGGCGACGTCATCGAGCAGGGCCCCGGCGCCGACATCAAGCCCGGCAACAACCTGCCGCTGCGCAACATCCCCGTGGGTACCGTCGTGCACGCCATCGAGCTCCGCCCCGGTGGCGGCGCCAAGATGGCTCGCTCCGCCGGCGCCTCGGTCCGCCTCGTCGCCAAGGACGGCCCCTACGCGCAGCTCCGTCTGCCGTCGGGTGAGGTCCGCAACGTCGACGCACGCTGCCGCGCCACCATCGGCGAGGTCGGCAACGCCGAGCAGTCGAACATCAACTGGGGCAAGGCCGGCCGCATGCGCTGGAAGGGCGTCCGCCCGACCGTCCGTGGTGTCGCCATGAACCCGGTCGACCACCCGCACGGTGGTGGTGAGGGCAAGACGTCCGGTGGTCGTCACCCGGTCAGCCCCTGGGGTCAGTCCGAGGGCCGTACGCGCAAGCCGAACAAGCCGAGCGACAAGCTCATCGTCCGTCGCCGTAACGCCGGCAAGAAGCGCAAGTAGGAGTTCAGAAGATGCCACGCAGTCTGAAGAAGGGCCCCTTCGTCGACGAGCACCTGCTCCGCAAGGTCGTCACGCAGAACGAGGCCAACACCAAGAACGTGATCCGCACGTGGTCGCGTCGGTCGATGATCGTCCCGAACATGCTCGGGCACACGATCGCCGTCCACGACGGCCGCAAGCACATCCCGGTGTTCGTCACCGAGTCGATGGTCGGTCACAAGCTCGGCGAGTTCGCGCCGACCCGCACCTTCCGTGGTCACGTGAAGGACGACAAGAAGGGCCGTCGCCGCTGAGGCGGCGACGCAGAGGAGGAACGAAATGGTGGAGTCGATCGCACGCGTGCGACACATCCGCGTCACGCCTCAGAAGGCCCGTCGCGTCATCGAGCTGATCCGCGGCAAGCAGGCCCACGAGGCCCTCGCCATCCTGAAGTTCGCCCCCCAGGGCGCTTCGGAGCCCGTGTACAAGCTGGTCGCCTCGGCGATCGCGAACGCACGGGTCAAGGCGGACTCGACGAACAGCTTCCTCGACGAGCGCGACCTCTACGTGAGCCGCGTCTTCGTCGACGAGGGCACGACCCTGAAGCGGTTCCAGCCGCGCGCCCAGGGCCGCGCCTTCCGCATCAACAAGCGCACCAGCCACATCACGGTCGTCCTCGCGACGCCCGACGAGGCCGAGGTTGCCGCGACGAGCAAGAAGGCGAGCAAGTAATGGGCCAGAAGGTCAACCCGTACGGCTTCCGTCTCGGGATCACGACGGACCACGTCTCGCACTGGTTCACCGACAGCAAGAAGGCCGGTCAGCGCTACGCCGACTACGTGGCCGAGGACATCAAGGTGCGCGAGTATCTGAAGAAGACCCTCGACCGCGCCGGTGTTGCACGCATCGAGCTCGAGCGCACCCGTGACCGTGTCCGCGTGGACATCCACACGGCTCGTCCGGGCATCGTCATCGGCCGCCGCGGCGCCGAGGCGGAGCGCGTTCGCGGTGAGCTCGAGAAGCTCACCAAGAAGCAGATCCAGCTGAACATCCTCGAGGTCAAGAACCCCGAGACCGAGGCCCAGCTCGTCGCGCAGGGCATCGCCGAGCAGCTCTCCGCTCGTGTCGCGTTCCGTCGCGCCATGCGCAAGGGCCTGCAGGGTGCACAGCGCGCCGGCGCCAAGGGTGTCCGCATCCAGGTGTCGGGCCGTCTCGGCGGCGCCGAGATGTCCCGTTCGGAGTTCTACCGCGAAGGCCGTGTGCCGCTGCACACCCTCCGCGCGAACATCGACTACGGCTTCTACGAGGCCCGGACCACGTTCGGCCGCATCGGCGTGAAGGTCTGGATCTACAAGGGCGACATCACGAACAAGGAGCTCGCTCGCGAGCAGGCGAACCAGCGTTCGTCGCGCCCCGAGCGTCGTGGCGGCCCGCGCGGTGAGCGCGGCGACCGTGGCGGCGACCGTCGTGGCGGCGACCGCGGTGACCGTCGCCCGCAGCAGGCCCCGCAGGACGCGCCGGCCGGCGCAGGAGTTGAGGCGTAACCATGCTTATTCCCCGTCGAGTCAAGCACCGCAAGCAGCACCACCCGAAGCGTTCGGGTCAGGCCACCGGTGGTACCAAGGTCAGCTTCGGCGACTACGGCATCCAGGCCCTCACCCCGGCGTACGTGACCAACCGTCAGATCGAGTCCGCTCGTATCGCCATGACGCGTCACATCAAGCGTGGTGGCAAGGTCTGGATCAACATCTACCCGGACCGTCCGCTGACCAAGAAGCCCGCCGAGACCCGCATGGGTTCCGGTAAGGGTTCGCCCGAGTGGTGGGTCGCGAACGTGAAGCCGGGCCGGGTGCTCTTCGAGCTCTCCGGCGTCAGCGAGGAGATCGCCCGTGAGGCGTTGACTCGTGCAATCCACAAGCTGCCCCTCAAGGCACGCATCATCAAGCGCGAGGAGGGCGACGCATAATGGCGATCGGTTCCAAGGAGCTCCGTCCGACGGAGCTCGACACGTTCGAGAACGAGCGTCTCGCTGACGAGCTGAAGAAGGCCAAGGAGGAACTCTTCAACCTCCGCTTCCAGTCGGCCACCGGCCAGCTGGAGAGCCACGGTCGTCTCCGTGCCGTCAAGCGCGACATCGCCCGCATCTACACCGTCCTCCGCGAGCGCGAGCTCGGCATCCGTGCCACTCCCGCGCCCGTCGAGACCGCCCCCAAGGCCAAGAAGACGACGAAGAAGGCTGACAAGCCGGCCGAGTCGACCGAGGCCGAGACCGCCGAGGAGAAGTAATGGCGAACGAAGAGAAGAACTCCGCCGCCCTCACTCGCGGCTACCGCAAGACGCGTCGCGGCTACGTGACGAGCGACAAGATGGACAAGACCATCGTGGTCGAGGTCGAGGACCGCGTGAAGCACGCGCTCTACGGCAAGATCATCCGTCGTACGTCCAAGGTGAAGGCCCACGACGAGCTCGGCACCGCTGGTGTCGGCGACCTCGTCGTGATCAGCGAGACCCGTCCCCTCAGCGCGTCCAAGCGCTGGCGCCTGGTCGAGATCCTCGAGAAGGCCAAGTAGGCCTCGGCCTGCTTCGGAATAGGAGACAGCAGTGATTCAGCAGGAATCCCGCCTGAAGGTCGCCGACAACACGGGTGCCAAGGAGATCTTGACCATCCGCGTGCTCGGTGGCTCGGGTCGTCGCTACGCCGGTCTCGGTGACGTCATCGTCGCCACGGTGAAGGACGCCATCCCCGGCGGCAACGTGAAGAAGGGTGACGTCGTCAAGGCGGTCATCGTTCGCACCAAGAAGGAGACCCGTCGTCAGGACGGCTCCTACATCAAGTTCGACGAGAACGCGGCAGTGATCCTCAAGGCCGACGGCGACCCGCGCGGTACGCGCATCTTCGGTCCGGTCGGTCGCGAGCTCCGTGACAAGAAGTTCATGAAGATCATCTCGCTCGCGCCGGAGGTGCTGTAAGCCATGGCGAACATCAAGAAGGGTGACCTCGTCCAGGTCATCACGGGCGCGACGCAGGAGCGTGGCGGCGACCGTGGCAAGCAGGGCAAGGTCATCGAGGTCCTCAAGGACAAGAACCGCGTCGTCGTCGAGGGCGTGAACTTCGTCACGAAGCACGTCCGCGTCGGTCAGACGCAGCGTGGTTCGAAGACCGGTGGCATCGAGCAGCACGAAGCCTCGATCCACGTCTCGAACGTCGCACTCGTCGACCCGAAGACGAAGAAGCCGACGCGTGTCGGTTTCCGCACCGAAGAGGTGGAGAAGGACGGCGTCAAGAAGACCGTCCGTGTCCGCTACGCGAAGAAGTCTGGTGAGAAGCTCTGATGACTGACACGACTGCTGCGCCCGCTGGCAAGATCCAGCCGCGCCTCAAGCAGAAGTACCTGGCCGAGATCAAGACGGCCCTCACCGAGCAGTTCGGTTACGCGAACGTCAACCAGGTCCCCGGCCTGGTCAAGGTCGTCGTGAACACCGGTGTCGGCGAGGCCGCTCGTGACTCGAAGATCATCGAGGGGGCCATCAAGGACCTCACGGCGATCACGGGTCAGAAGCCCCAGGTCAACATCGCCCGCAAGTCCATCGCACAGTTCAAGCTGCGCGAGGGTCAGGCCATCGGCGCGCACGTCACCCTCCGCGGTGACCGCGCGTGGGAGTTCCTCGACCGCCTGGTGACGCTCGCACTGCCCCGCATCCGCGACTTCCGCGGTCTCAGCGACAAGCAGTTCGACGGCAACGGCAACTACACGTTCGGTCTCACGGAGCAGTCCGTGTTCCACGAGATCGACCAGGACCGCATCGACCGTGTCCGCGGCTTCGACATCACTGTCGTGACCACCGCGAAGACGGACGACGAGGGACGCGCGCTGCTCCGCCAGCTCGGCTTCCCGTTCCGCTCCAACGAGCAGACGGTCTAAACTACTTCGGGCGGTGCGGGCCGGAGGATTCACGTCCTCCGGCCCGCACGCACGAACACACCGATCTCGGGGAACCGCCCCGGGATCACTCGATCGCTCAGGTCGGCATTCGTGGAACGGGTGTCGAAACCAGGCGAGAAATGGACGAACATCATGACGATGACCGATCCGGTCGCAGACATGCTGACCAGATTGCGGAACGCGAACTCCGCGCACCACGACGCAGTCGCGCTCCCGAGCTCCAAGCTCAAGAAGAACATCGCCGACATCCTCAAGCGTGAGGGCTACATCAGCGAGTGGAAGGTGGAGGACGCCCGAGTCGGGCAGACCCTCACCATCGACCTGAAGTACGGCCCCGAGCGCGAGCGTTCGATCGCCGGCATCAAGCGCGTCTCGAAGCCGGGCCTCCGGGTCTACGCGAAGTCGACGGAGATCCCCCAGGTCCTCGGTGGCCTCGGCGTGGCGATCCTCTCGACCTCCTCCGGCCTCTTGACCGACCGCGAAGCCGAGCAGAAGGGCGTGGGTGGGGAAGTCCTCGCCTACGTGTGGTGATCGACAATGTCACGAATCGGACGTCTCCCCATCGACATCCCCGCCGGCGTCACCGTCTCCGTTGACGGTCAGAACGTGGCGGTCAAGGGCCCGAAGGGCGAGCTCGCGCTCGTCATCGCGGAGCCCATCCAGGCCAAGGTCGAGGAGAACCAGGTCCTCGTCACCCGTCCGGACGACGAGCGCGAGTCGCGTTCGCTCCACGGACTGACCCGGACCCTCATCGCCAACAACATCATCGGCGTGACCCAGGGCTACACCAAGGGCCTCGAGGTCGTCGGCACCGGTTACCGTGTCGCGGCCAAGGGCTCGAACCTCGAGTTCGCGCTCGGGTACTCCCACTCGATCACGGTCGAGCCGCCGGCGGGCATCAGCTTCGCGGTGGAGGGCAACAACAAGGTCACCGTCGCCGGTATCGACAAGCAGGCTGTCGGCGAGGTCGCCGCGAACATCCGGAAGCTCCGGAAGCCCGAGCCCTACAAGGGCAAGGGTGTCCGTTACGCCGGCGAGAACGTGCGCCGCAAGGCCGGAAAGTCAGGTAAGTGATCATGGGACTCCTCAAGACACGAGGCAAGAGCAAGGCGGCCGCCAAGGCGCGTCGTCACAACCGTCTCCGCAAGAAGATCACCGGCACCGAGGCTCGTCCCCGTCTCGCCGTCACCCGCTCGTCGCGTCACGTGTTCGTGCAGGTCATCGACGACTCGAAGGGTCACACCCTCGCCAGCGCCTCGACGATGGAGGCAGACCTCCGCTCGTTCGACGGCGACAAGACCGCCAAGGCCCGTCGCGTCGGTGAGCTCCTCGCCGAGCGCGCGAAGTCGGCTGGCGTCGAGGCCGTGGTCTTCGACCGCGGTGGCAGCAAGTACGCCGGTCGCGTCGCCGCGATCGCCGATGGTGCCCGTGAAGGAGGGCTGAACCTGTGAGCGACAACGCGAACACCAACGAAGACGCCAAGACCGAGGCCGTCGAGGCCACGGAGACCGAGGCAGTCGAGACCACGGAGACCACCGAGGCGAGCACGGAGGCCACGGCCACCGAGGCGACCACCGAGGGCGCCAAGACCGGCAAGGAGGCGGAGGCACCTGCCGTCGCCGAGCGTCCGGTCGAGACCGCCGCGGGCTCCGCGTCCAACAACCGCGACTCCGCTGACAACCGTGGCCGTCGTGGTGGCGGTCGTGACCGTCAGCAGGGCCGCGACCGCAACAACCGCGGTGGCGACAGCCAGTTCCTCGAGCGCGTGGTGACCATCAACCGCGTCTCGAAGGTCGTCAAGGGTGGTCGTCGCTTCAGCTTCACGGCGCTCGTCGTCGTCGGTGACGGCAACGGCCTCGTGGGCGTCGGCTACGGCAAGGCCAAGGAGGTCCCCACGGCGATCTCCAAGGGTGTCGAAGAGGCGAAGAAGAACTTCTTCCGCGTCCCCCGCGTCGGCAACACGATCCCGCACCCGGTGCAGGGTGAAGCCGCCGCTGGCGTCGTCCTCCTGCGTCCGGCCGGCCCCGGTACCGGTGTCATCGCCGGTGGTCCGGTCCGCGCCGTGCTCGAGTGCGCCGGCATCCACGACGTCCTGAGCAAGTCGCTCGGCTCGTCGAACACCATCAACATCGTGCACGCGACCGTCGAGGCTCTGAAGCAGCTCGAGGAGCCCCGCGCCGTCGCGAGCCGTCGTGGCCTCGACGTCGAGCGGGTCGTCCCGGCCCGTCTGCTCCAGGCCGAGGCCGCAGCCCTGCGTGCCGCGACCGAGAAGGCAGGTGCGTGATGGCGATGCTGAAGATCACGCAGATCAAGTCCGTTATCAGCGAGAAGCAGTACCAGCGCGACACCCTGCGCAGCCTGGGCCTCAAGCGCATCGGCCGTTCGGTCGAGCGTGAGGACAACTCCCAGAACCGCGGGTACATCGCGACGGTGGCGCACCTCGTGAAGGTCGAGGAGGTCGACGCATGAGCGACGAGAAGAACGAGCGCGTGCAGGTGCTGAAGCTGCACCACCTCCGTCCCGCAGAGGGCGCCAAGAAGGACCGCACCCGCGTGGGTCGCGGTGAGGGCTCGAAGGGCAAGACCGCTGGGCGTGGTACCAAGGGCACGAAGGCCCGTTACCAGGTCCGGGTCGGCTTCGAGGGTGGGCAGATGCCGCTGCACATGCGCACCCCGAAGCTCCGCGGGTTCAAGAACCCGTTCCGGGTCGAGTACCAGGTCGTGAACCTGGACAAGATCTCGGAGCTCTACCCCGATGGTGGCGACGTCACCGTTGCGGGCCTGGTCGCCAAGGGCGCCGTCCGCAAGAACGAGAAGGTCAAGGTTCTCGGTCAGGGTGACATCACCGTGAAGATCACGGTCACGGTCGACAAGGTCTCGGCGTCCGCCGCCGAGAAGATCGTGGCTGCTGGCGGCACCGTCTCCCAGTAACCCCCGTCGGCGGCCCGTGCGTTTGCGCACGGGCCGCCGTTACGGTTTCCTTGACAGTGGCCGGCATCCGTCGGCCAGGTCGGCCCTGCCGACCGAAACCGGTCCGGCCGCGATCGACGGCCCCGGTCCCACAAGTTCGGAGTCATCGTGTTCAGAGCGGTCGCGCGCATCATGCGCACCCCTGATCTTCGCAAGAAGATCGGCTTCACCCTCGCGATCATCGCGCTGTTCCGTCTCGGGTCGTACATCCCGGCACCGTTCGTCGACTACGCCGCCGTGCAGAGCTGTCTCGCCAGCGCGTCGTCCTCCGGCGGTCTCTACGACCTCATCAACCTCTTCTCCGGCGGCGCGCTGCTGAAGCTCTCGGTCTTCGCGCTCGGCATCATGCCGTACATCACGTCGTCGATCATCGTGCAGCTCCTGCGTGTGGTCATCCCGCACTTCGACACCCTCTACAAGGAGGGCCAGTCGGGCCAGGCGAAGCTGACGCAGTACACGCGCTACCTCACGATCGCACTCGGTGTCCTGCAGTCCACGACGCTGATCACGGTCGCCCGCTCCGGCGCCCTGTTCGGCACCAACGCCTCCGCGTCCTGCACCTCGATCATCTCGAACGACAGCTGGTACGCCATCATGCTGATGGTCGTCACGCTGACTGCCGGCACCGGCCTCATCATGTGGATGGGCGAGCTCGTCACCGAGCGCGGCATCGGCAACGGCATGTCCCTCCTGATCTTCACGTCGATCGCGGCGCAGTTCCCGTCGGCGCTCTGGGCGATCGAGCAGTCGCAGTCGTTCGAGCTCTTCCTGTTCGTGATCCTGGTCGGACTCGTGATCATGATGGCCGTCGTGTTCGTCGAGCAGTCACAGCGGCGGATCCCCGTGCAGTACGCCAAGCGCATGGTCGGGCGGCGGACGTACGGCGGCAACAACACCTACATCCCCATCAAGGTCAACATGGCCGGCGTCGTGCCCGTCATCTTCGCCTCGTCGCTGCTGTACCTGCCGGCCCTGATCGCGCAGTTCAACCAGCCCTCGGACGGCTCCGAGCCGGCCGCGTGGGTGACCTGGATCCAGAACAACCTGACCTCGGGTGACAACTGGTTCTACATGGTCCTGTACTTCCTGCTCATCGTCGGGTTCACGTACTTCTACGTGGCGATCACCTTCAACCCCGAAGAGGTCGCCGACAACATGAAGAAGTACGGCGGGTTCATCCCCGGCATCCGTGCCGGTCGTCCGACCGCCGAGTACCTCGACTACGTCCTCACCCGGGTGACGCTGCCCGGCTCGCTCTACCTCGGTCTCATCGCGCTCATCCCGCTGGCAGCACTGGCGCTGTTCGGCGCGAACCAGAACTTCCCGTTCGGTGGCGCGAGCATCCTCATCATCGTGGGTGTCGGTCTCGAGACCGTGAAGCAGATCGACTCGCAGCTGCAGCAGCGTCACTACGAAGGGCTTCTCCGTTGAGCGCACGTCTCATCATCGTCGGACCTCCCGGAGCCGGGAAGGGCACCCAGGCCGGCCGCATCGCTGACTCCCTCGGGATCCCCGCGATCTCGACCGGGGACATCTTCCGCAAGAACGTGGCAGAGGGCACCCCACTCGGCGTGCAGGCGAAGGCGATCATGGACGCCGGCGACTACGTGCCGGACTCCCTGACGAACGAGCTCGTGAAGTCCCGGCTGCAGGAGCCCGACGCCGAGCACGGGTTCCTGCTGGACGGGTACCCGCGCACGGTCGGTCAGGTCGAGTACCTCGACGCGCTGCTCGCCGAGCACGGCACCGCGATCGACGCCGTCGTGCAGCTCGTCGCCGACCAGGACGAGCTCGTCGGCCGCCTGCTCAAGCGTGCCGAGGACCAGGGTCGCAGCGACGACAACGAGGAGACGATCCGTCGCCGTCAGCAGGTGTACGCCGAGCAGACGGCGCCCATCGTGGCGGCGTACGGCGAGCGTGGCCTGGTGGTCGACGTCGACGGCCTCGGCGCGATCGACGAGGTCGGCGACCGCATCCAGACGGCACTGGCGGGCCGCGGGCTCTCCGCGACCGTCTGACCAGCGTGGTGCGGTTCAAGAAGCCCTCGATCTACAAGACCCCGGACGAGCTCCGGGCGATGGTCCGGCCGGGCCTGCTGACCGCCGAGGCGCTCGACGCCGTCCGTGCAGCGATCCGCCCGGGCATCACGACCGGCGAACTCGACGCGATCGCCGAGCGCACCATCCGTGACGGCGGCGGCATCCCGAACTTCCAGCTCGTGCCCGGCTACCGCCACACGCTGTGCGTGTCCGTGAACGACGAGATCGTGCACGGGATCCCCGGTGAGCGCGTGCTCGCGCCCGGCGACATCGTGTCGGTGGACGCCGGCGCCGAGGTCGACGGCTGGAACGGCGACAGCGCGTTCACGACGGTCGTGCCCGGTGGCGACGCCACGGTCACCGCAGCGCGGCAGACGCTCTGCGACACGACCGAGCGGTCGCTCTGGCACGGCATCGCCGCGCTCGCCCACGCGAAGAACCTGCACGAGGTCGGCTCCGCCGTGGAAGACGCGATCGACGAGACCGGCGCGTGGGGCATCGTCGAGGACTACACCGGTCACGGCATCGGCCGGTCGATGCACGAGGACCCGCCGGTCTTCAACTACCGCGTCCGTGGTGCCGGCCCTGCCGTCAAGCCGGGGCTGGTGGTCGCCATCGAGCCCATGGTCACGGCCGGCACGATCGACAGCTCGACGGACGACGACGACTGGACCGTCCGCACGCTCGACGGCTCCGACGCCGCCCACTGGGAGCACAGCGTCGCGGTGCACGCGGCTGGGGTCTGGGTGCTCACGGCCGCCGACGGCGGCGCTCGGGGGCTGGCCCCGCTGGGTGTGACGCCCGTCCCGATCCCGTAGGACGGGCCTCCGGTCCGGATCCGGTGCCCACGCTCGGCGTACCTGCGCGACGCGCGCATCTGCGCGACGCGACGGCCGGGAGGCCCGGCTGACGTCCGACGCGTCGCCCACCTCGCGCGGACCCACCCGACCAGTGCCGGACGGACCCCGTGGCGACGGGTCAGTTGCCGACGGAGCAGGTCTCCTCGGAGGCGCTCTGCCCGGTGATCGACGAGGGCAGCGGCGTCGCCGACGCGGTCGGCGTCCGAGTGGCGGTCGCGCTCGGCGTCGCTGACGGCGTGCCGGCGGTCGACGGGGTCCCGGACGAACCCGTGGTGCCGGACGACCCGGTGCCGGTCGAGGTCCCGCCGCCCGACGGCGACTCCTCGGACGCGCGACCGGTGCTCGAGTCGCTCAGCGAGGACCGGACGTCGTTCTGCAGCGCCACGTTCAGGGTGTGGGCCGTCTCCTGGTCGACGATCACCCGGGCGCTGTCGTCGGGGTCGTCGGCCACCGGGTACTGCACGAAGAGCATGTTGGCCGTGCTCATCCCCCGCAGCGCCGCGGCGAGCTTGACCAGGGTGCCGGTCTGGGCCAGGCCGTCGGACAGCGTCATGTTGGACAGGGCGGCACCGGCCAGCTTGTAGAGCGTGATCGGGTTCGAGAGCGTGCCGTCCGAGGTGACCTTGCGGAGGAGCGCCGACAGGAACACCTGCTGCGAGCTGATGCGGGCGAGGTCGCTGCCGTCGCCGACCCCGTGGCGGGTGCGCAGGAAGGCGAGGGCGTCCGAGCCCTCGAGGGAGTGCGAGCCCGTCGTGAGGTGCAGGCCGGTGAACGTGTCGTCGATCGGCTCGGCGACGCACACGTCCACGCCGCCGAGGGCGTTCGACATCTCGATCACGCCGTCGAAGGTGATGAGCCCTGCGTAGGGGATGCTCAGGCCGGTCAGGTTCTCGACCGTGTCCACGACGCAGGAGACACCGCCGTTGCCGAGCGCGGTGTTGAACATCGCCGAGGTGGACGCGGGGTAGGTCGTGCCGGTCGCGGGGTTGGTGCAGGCCGGGATCGGGACCATCAGGTCACGGGGGAAGCTGACCGCGGTGAGCTGTTGGTGGTCCGCCGAGATGTGGATGAGCATCGTGACGTCGTTGCGGGCGCCCTCGACGTCCTCGTCGGAGTCGAACTGGCCGACCCTGGTGTCGCTGCCGATGAGCAGGATGTTCGCCCCGCCCTTGATCGCCGAGATGTCCGCGGTCTTGGCGGTGTTCTGGTCGTCGGTGCTCAGTGCGACGGTCTGCGGGGCGGTGGCGAGCTGCGCCCCGGCGATCGCGGCGACGCTGGTGCCGCTGACGAGCAGGACGGCGACGGTGGCCGCGACGACGGTGACGAGCGTGCCCCAACCCCGACGACGGGCCTGCTTGCCGTGGCTGGCGAAGGGGCGTCGGGTGGCGTCGGGCACGTGTTCTCCGTTCGGTGGTCCGGCGCGAACTGCTGGTGCGGCGGACGTGGCTGCGGAGCCAAACTACGGTTCGCGCGCTGGTGCGCGCCCTGAGCGCGCCGTCAAACCACTGTGGAACGCTCAGCCACGGTTCCGGAAGCCCCAGACGTGGGGTGTTCCGCATCCCCACTTGGCAATTGCGGGTTTACCACATAAGATCGATCTTTGGTGTGTCATGCCCTCTCGGGTGTGGCGACCGACCCGCAGACCGGTTCGGGGATCACACCTGTTCCACAACCAAGCGACAGTGAGGCTATGGCCAAGAAAGACGGCGTCATCGAGATCGAAGGCTCGGTGCTCGAAGCTCTGCCCAACGCGATGTTCCGCGTTGAGCTGACGAACGGACACAAGGTCCTCGCGCACATCTCCGGGAAGATGCGCCAGCACTACATCCGCATCCTCCCCGAGGACCGCGTGATCGTGGAGCTGAGCCCGTACGACCTGACCCGCGGCCGGATCGTCTACCGCTACAAGTGATCCGCGAGCTGGAAAGGAACGGCACGGCAATCCTGCCGAGCACGAAGCCAGCGAGCACGAGGAAAGAACCATGAAGGTCAACCCCAGCGTCAAGCCCATCTGCGAACACTGCCGTGTGATTCGCCGCAAGGGCCGCGTCATGGTGATCTGCAAGAGCAACCCGCGTCACAAGCAGCGCCAGGGCTAGTCCCGGGCGCGTGACCGGCACCGGTGTCCCTCGGACACCAGGCTGCTCGAGCACGACCCACAACTGAAGATCGACAACGCAGTACCAGAACCCGGTCGCACGACGGCCGGGGGACACCTCGGGGCGGAGGCCCGAGCACCGGTACTGCGCCACACCTCCATCGACAACAGGAGCAGCCATCACATGGCACGTCTAGCAGGCGTCGACATCCCGCGCGAGAAGCGCGTGGAGATCGCACTCACGTACATCTACGGCGTCGGCCGTACCCGCGCCGTCCAGGCACTGACGGAGACCGGTATCTCCGGTGACATCCGCGTCAAGGACCTGACCGACGACCAGCTCGTCGCCCTCCGTGACTTCATCGAGGGCAACTTCAAGGTCGAGGGTGACCTCCGCCGTGAGGTCGCCGCCGACATCCGCCGCAAGGTCGAGATCGGCAGCTACGAGGGTCTCCGCCACCGTCGTGGTCTCCCGGTGCGCGGTCAGCGCACCAAGACCAACGCTCGTACCCGCAAGGGCCCGAAGCGCACCGTGGCAGGCAAGAAGAAGGCTCGATAGGAGACCCCGATGGCTACCCCCAAGACTGCCGCGCGCAAGCCGCGCCGCAAGGAGAAGAAGAACGTCGCTGTGGGCCAGGCCCACATCAAGAGCACGTTCAACAACACGATCGTCAGCATCACCGACCCGTCGGGTGCCGTCCTCAGCTGGGCGTCCTCGGGTGCCGTGGGCTTCAAGGGTTCGCGCAAGTCGACGCCGTTCGCGGCGCAGCTCGCCGCCGAGTCCGCTGCGCGTCAGGCGCAGGAGCACGGCGTCAAGAAGGTCGACGTCTTCGTGAAGGGCCCGGGTTCGGGTCGCGAGACCGCGATCCGCTCCCTCCAGGCCGCTGGCCTCGAGGTCGGCTCGATCAACGACGTCACGCCGCAGGCGCACAACGGGTGCCGCCCGCCCAAGCGCCGTCGCGTCTGACGCGAGGAGCAACCGGCCGCGCCCTGCTCGTCCCCTGACCGGATCCGTTCCGGCGAGGGCGGGCAGGGCCCGCGGCCATTCCTGGTCGTTCGATCGCGCACGTGTGTGCGCGTGATCACAACTCAACAGACCCGTCGGGGCCCATGCGGCCCCGTCGTACCGCCAAGTGTCATATAGCGGACACTTCGCCGAAAGGAATCCCACAGTGCTCATTGCACAGCGCCCCACCCTGACCGAGGAGCCGATCTCCGAGCACCGCTCGCGCTTCGTCATCGAGCCGCTCGAGCCGGGCTTCGGTTACACCCTCGGCAACTCGCTGCGCCGCACGCTCCTCTCCTCGATCCCCGGCGCGGCTGTCACCAGCATCCGCATCGACGGCGTCCTCCACGAGTTCAGCACCGTTCCCGGTGTCAAGGAAGACGTCACCGAGATCATCCTCAACATCAAGAGCCTGGTCGTCTCCAGCGAGCACGACGAGCCCATCACGGCGTACCTGCGCAAGCAGGGTGCCGGTCAGGTCACCGCAGCGGACATCTCCGCTCCGGCCGGCGTCGAGATCCACAACCCGGAACTCGTCATCGCGACCCTGAACGACACCGCGCGCTTCGAGCTCGAGCTCACGATCGAGCGTGGCCGTGGCTACGTCTCGGCGACGCAGAACCGTTCCGAGTTCAGCGAAGCCGGTCAGATCCCGATCGACTCGATCTACTCGCCGGTCCTCAAGGTCACCTACCGCGTCGAGGCGACGCGTGCCGGTGAGCGCACGGACTTCGACCGCCTGGTCGTCGACGTCGAGGCGAAGCCGGCCATCACGCCGCGCGACGCCATCGCGTCGGCCGGTCGCACGCTGGTCGAGCTGTTCGGGCTCGCTCGCGAGCTCAACACGGCGGCCGAGGGCATCGAGATCGGCCCCGCGCCGGTCGACGCCGTGCTCTCGAACGAACTGCAGACCCCGATCGAGGACCTCGACCTGTCGGTCCGCAGCTACAACTGCCTGAAGCGGGAGGGCATCAACACGGTGTCCGAGCTCGTCGCCCTGTCGGAGACGCAGCTCATGAACATCCGCAACTTCGGTCAGAAGTCGGTGGACGAGGTCAAGGACAAGCTCACCGAGCTCGGCCTGTCCCTCAAGGACACCGTCCCCGGATTCGACGGCGCCCACTTCTACAGCGGGTACGACGAGGACGAGTCCAACAACTGACCTCGCGCTCACGCGCAAGCGCGCTGACACCGCGCGCACCACTTTCACCACTGGAGAACTGACATGCCGAAGCCCACCAAGGGCCCCCGCCTCGGTGGCGGTCCCGCCCACGAGCGCCTGCTCCTGAGCAACCTCGCCAACGCCCTCTTCACGCACGGTCGCATCACGACCACCGAGACGAAGGCCAAGCGCCTCCGTCCGGTCGCCGAGCGTCTCATCACGTTCGCGAAGCGCGGCGACCTGCACGCGCGTCGTCGTGTGATCAGCATCCTGCGCGACAAGTCCGTCGTGCACACGCTGTTCACCGAGATCGCCCCCCAGGTCGAGGACCGCCAGGGCGGTTACACCCGCATCACGAAGCTCGGCTTCCGCAAGGGCGACAACGCCCCGCTGGCGTCGATCGAGCTCGTCCTCGAGCCCGTCTCGAGCACGCCCGCTCCGGTCAAGCGCAACTCGGCTCCGGCCGCTGCTGCCGCTCCGGTCGACGAGCCCGCCGCTGACGAGACCACCGAGGAGGCCCCGGTCGAGGAGACCGAGACCACCGAGGAGTCCGCTCCGGTCGAGACCGAGTCCGAGACCGAGGCTGCCGCCGAGGTCGAGGCCGACGCCGCCGAGAAGTCGGACGACGCCGACACCAAGTAGTCCGGTGCCCTCCGGGGCGCTGCACCACCACGAGGAAGCCCCCGCGACCCAGGTCGCGGGGGCTTCCTCGCGTCCGAGGCTGGTCACGGGCACGGACGGCTCGGCGTAACGTCCCCGGCCGGGTGCGAGGGAAGGAAGTCATGGCGTTCCAGCACGTTGCGGGTCTGGGGACGAGGGTCTGGCGGTGGAGCCGGACCTCGGGCACGCAGCCGCGCCTGCTGCACGCCGGCAAGGCCGCCGCCGCCGCCGTGATCGCGTGGTTCGTGGCGCGGCACATCCCGGGCGTCGCGGCCGAGTACCCGTACTACGCACCGCTCGGCGCCGTCGTCGCGATGCAGACCACGGTGTTCGCGGGCATCCGGAGTGGCGTGCAGACCCTGGTCGGGATCGCCCTGGGCATCCTCATCGCCGCGTTCACGATGTGGGTCGGCGACCCCGGCTTCCTCGCGATCGCGCTCGCGGTCGGTGTCGGGGTGCTGGTCGGCGGGTTCCGCGTGCTGGGGGAGGGCAGCTCGTGGGTGTCCACCGCGGCGCTCTTCGTGCTGCTCGTCGGCGGCGCGAACGCCGAGGGTTACTCGCTCGGCTACCTCGTGCAGATGGCCGTGGGGGTCGTCATCGGACTGTTGGTCAACTTCCTGGTGTTCCCGCCGCTGCACTTCTGGGACGCCGAACACCGCATCGACGCGGTGAACGGTGTGCTGGCGGACCACCTCGACGGGCTGGCGGCCGTGCTCGAGGAGGGCAAGCGCGACGAGAAAGTGTGGGACCACCAGCAGGACCGCCTGGACCGCGCGATCGCGGACGTGCGGTCGCGGGTGGCGATCGCGCACGAGAGCCGACGGCTCAACCCCCGTGGTGCACTGCGCGGGTCGCGAGCGCGGCTCCAGAAGGACGGCGGACGCTTCCGGGCCCTGGAGCGGGTCGCCTGGTACACGACCGACCTCACCGAACTCGTGGCACGCTCCGGCCCGGTGTCCGAGGGCGTCGGGCGTCCGGACCCGGCGTTCGCCACCCCCATCGCCGAGGCCCTGCGGAAGATCGCCAGCACGATCCGCGGGGACTCCCCGGAGGACCAGGCCGAAGAAGCCATCGCTCGACTCGAGGCAGCGCTCGACGCCTCGCGTGAGAACCCCTCCCACGTCGCGGTCACCTCGGCCGCGCTCGTCGCCCTGCGCGGGATCGTCGAGTCCGAGCGACGCGCCACCGACGACCTCGACACCCGGACGGGTCCGTCGGCGTTCGGTCGTCCGCGGGGCTGAGCGGGCGCGGGCGGTCGCCGTCCGGCAGATCCAGCGCGGGCCGGGAGGCACGGATCACCCCCGCTACGGTGGTCACGTGGACGAGACGGTCGGCTTCCAGGACCCCGACAGCACGGGCGACGTGCGGCTGCGGTTGGACATCGCCTACGACGGGGCGGCGTTCTCCGGGTGGGCCCGGCAGCCCGGGCTCCGGACCGTGCAGGGCGCGCTCGAGACCGCACTCGCCACCGTCTTCACCCGCTGGGGCGAACCGCCGCTGCTCACCGTCGCCGGACGCACCGACGCCGGGGTGCACGCCACGGGGCAGGTCGCACACCTGGACCTGTCGGCGGAGCAGTGGGCAGCGCTCACCGCCAAGCGCGGGACGGGCCGCTCACCGCTCGACGGGCTGCTCAAGCGGGTCAACGGCATCGCGGCACCCGAGGGGGACGTCGTCGTCACCGGTGCCTCGGTGGCGCCCGCCGGGTTCGACGCGCGGTTCTCCCCGCTCTGGCGCCGGTACGAGTACCGGATCGCGGACGCCGACGCCCCGCGCGATCCACGTCGTCGTGGGCACACGGTCTGGCACGCGGCGCGGCTCGATCCGGCAGCGATGGAGCGCGGTGCGCTGACGTTGCTCGGGCTGCACGACTTCGCGACGTTCTGCAAGCCGCGCGAGGGGGCGACGACCATCCGGACGTTGCAGCAGTTCCGCTGGGACCGCGAGCCGGACGGTGTGCTGGTGGCGCGCCTCCAGGCCGACGCCTTCTGCCACTCGATGGTGCGGGCGATGGTCGGCGCGACCATCGCCGTGGGCGAGGGCCGTTTCGGCCCGGACCGCCTCGAGGAACTGCGCGTCGCCGAGGAGCGCACGAGCGCCTTCAAGACGGCGCCGGCGAAGGGACTGACGCTGACCGAGGTGGGGTACCCGGCGGACGCTGAGCTCGCGGAGCGGGCGGAGCAGACCCGGGCCCGACGGTCGGTGGACGGTACCGTCGAGGGATGAGCCCGCGCGAACCCCGTTCCGTCGTGTCCGTCGCCCCCGGAGTCGTCTTCGTCGAGGGCCCGGTGTCCAACTGGGTGGTGCTGGCGGAGGAGGACGGCGTCGCGCTGATCGACGCCGGGTACCCGGCCGACACCGAACTCGTGCTCGACACCGTGCGCGCCGCCGGACACGACCCCGCAGACCTGCGTCGCGTCTACGTGACGCACGGACACGTCGACCACGTCGGCGGCATCCCCGGGATCCTCGAGCGGTACCCCGACGTCGAGGTGCTCGCCCACGCCGACGAGCTCGCCAACGTGCGCGGACCGGAACGGCAGCAGGTCACGCCGGCGGAGATCGGCGGCCGGCTCGCCAGCCCCCGCGTGCTCGCCTGGCTGGCGCGGGCCATCCGATCCGACGCCCTGCGACCCACCACCGTGCCGTCCGCTCGCGCGTTCACCGGTGCGGACTTCGCAGGTCGGGCGATCTCGCCGTTCCCGGCCGTCGGCCACACCGACGGCTCGACCGCGTACCTGCTGCCCGCGGCGGATGCGATCGTCACGGGCGACGCGGTCGTCAGCCGACACGACACCCAGCCGGGGTCGTGGGCCCCGCGCCCGCGGATGATCACACCGTTCTTCACCGCCGACCAGGACCGCGCGCTCGAGTCGGCACGGGCGCTGCCGTTCCCGGCCCTCGTGCTGCCGGGACACGGACCGGCCGTCCGACGTGTGGGCGGGACCTGGATGCCGATCGGCTGATGCCGCGCGATCGGCTGATGTTGCCGAACGCAATCATTTACCTCGACGCAACCTGAATGTCCCCGCAGGTCGGTAGCGTGCGGGCATGGCCAACACCCTCGGGCGCACTCTGCTGTGCGCCACGGCGGCCGCGACGCTCCTCGCGGCCCCACTCGTCACCGTCACCGCAGCGACCGCGAACCCCGAGGGGACCGGCCTCGTCATCGAGGAGGCCTACCTGAAGGCGGGGAGCAAGGGCGCGTTCTACAACGAGAAGTTCGTCGAGATCGGCAACCCGACCGACGCCGCCGTGTCGCTCGACGGGTGGTCGTTGCAGTACCGGTCCGCGACGGGCGCCGGCACGTTCTCGGCCAGTGCGCTCCAGGGCACCGTGCCGGCGAAGGGCACCTTCCTGGTGTCGATGGCGGGCAACGGCGGGGCCAGCCCGGCTGGCGAGGACCTGCCCGCAGCCGACGACACCGCGACGCTCAACCCGTCGGGCACCACCGGCACGCTCGTGCTGTCCGACGCCACCGCACCCCTGGCGCTCGCCGCCGGACCCGTCGCCACCGGCACCGACGGCGTGGTCGACCTGCTCGGCTACGGCGCCTCGAACACGTACGAGTCGGCCGTGCGCACCGTGACCGGGGACAACTCCGTGCCGAACGGCCTGGTCCGCCAGGGCACCACGGACACCGACGTCAACGGGGTGGACTTCACGGTGACGACGACGCTCACCCCGCGGAACGCCGCGGGCGAGACCACGGCACCGACCGCGCCCACGGAACCGACCGACCCGGGTGACGGCGGGACCCCCACGCCCGGCACCCCCGCCGAGACGGTGACCATCGCCCAGCTGCAGGGCACCACGGACACCTCGCCGTACGCCGGCAAGAACGTCACGACCGACGGCGTCGTCACCGCGGTCTACGGCACCGGCGGCTTCAACGGCTACACGATCCAGACCCCGGGCACCGGCGGCGCGATCGACCAAGGCGCCCACACCGCGTCCGACGCCGTGTTCGTCTTCTCGTCCGCCACCGCCGGGCTGGTGCACGAGGGCGACCACGTGCGGGTCACCGGCGCCGTGTCCGAGTACTTCGGCCTGACCGAGCTCACGGTGTCCGGGGCCTCGTCGCTGCAGCAGCTGGACGACAACGTCGCGGCACCGCAGCCGGCCGCGGTCGCGTTCCCGTCGTCCGACGCCCAGCGCGAGTCGCTCGAGAGCATGCTCGTCGCTCCCCAGGGGGCGTACACCGTCGCCGACAACTACACGACGAACCAGTACGGCGAGGTCGTGCTCGCCAGCGGCACGAAGCGTCTGATCCAGCCGACCGAGGTCGGCCGCCCGGGCAGCGCCGCGGCGAAGGCCGTCGAGGCCGACAACGCCGCGCGCAAGGTCACGCTCGACGACGGTGCGAGCACCAACTTCCTGACCCAGGCGAACCAGGGCATCCCGGTGTCGTGGCTCACCCAGGGCCCGGTCACCGTCGGGGCCGCCGCCACCTTCACCGAGCCGGTCGTCCTGGACTACCGCAACAACGGGTGGAAGTTCCAGCCGACCGCGCCGATCACGGGTGCGACCCCGGCCGCCGAACTGCCGGCGTCGTTCTCGAAGGTGCGCCAGCCGGCGCCGCAGGACGTCGGTGGTGACCTGAAGCTCGCCGGCTTCAACGTCCTCAACTACTTCCCGACCACGGGCGACGAGCTCACCGGCTGCAAGTACTACACGGACCGCGCCGGAGACCCCGTCACGGTCAACTCGGGCTGCGACGCCCGCGGTGCCGCCGAGCAGGAGGACTTCCTGCGTCAGCAGGTCAAGATCGTCAAGGCGATCAACGGCCTGGACGCCGACGTCGTCTCGCTCGAGGAGATCGAGAACTCCGTCCGCTTCGGTCAGGACCGTGACGCCGCCGTGGCCACCCTGGTCGACGCGCTCAACGCCGCCACCGGCCAGGACACCTGGGCCTACGCGAAGTCCCCGGCCGTCGTGCCCGCGAGCGAGGACGTCATCCGCCTCGCTCTGATCTACAAGAAGGACCGCGTCGAGCCCGTCGGCGAGTCGACGATCCTGCTCGACGACGCGTTCACGAACGCCCGCCAGCCCGTCGCGGACGCGTTCCGCCCGGTCGGCGGCACCGCGGACGACGACTTCCTGGTGATCGCGAACCACTTCAAGTCCAAGGGCTCCGGCACCGGCGAGAACGCCGACCAGGGCGACGGGCAGGGTGCGTCGAACGCCGACCGCGTCGAGCAGGCGAAGGCCCTGGTGACGTTCTCCACCGACATGCAGGAGCAGTACGGCACCGACAAGGTGTTCATGCTCGGCGACTTCAACGCCTACAGCAAGGAGGACCCGGTGGTGGTCCTCGACGAGGCCGGTTACACCGACCTCGGCCCGGCGCTCGACAGCACCGAGTACTCGTACGTGTTCTCCGGCCTGAGCGGCTCGCTCGACCACGTGTTCGCGTCGAAGGCCGCGCTCGAGACGGTCACGGGCGTGGACATCTGGAACATCAACTCGGTCGAGTCGGTGGGCCTGGAGTACAGCCGCTACAACTACAACGCCACGAACCTGTACGACGACGACGTGTACCGGGCGAGCGACCACGACCCGATCCTGGTCGGCTTCGACCTCGACGCCGCGGGCACCGACCCGGGCACGGACCCGACGCCGGTGCCGACCCCGACCCCGACGCCGGTGCCGACCCCGACCCCGACCCCGGTGCCGCCGGTCGACGGGATCACCCCGCCGGTTGCTCCGGTGGCGCCGTCGGGGTCGCTGTTGACGGAGGCGAACCGTGGTGGGGTGTCGGCTCCGGCGTCGGCTCGTGCGGGGGAGACGATCACGGTGACGGTGGGCACTGCGTCGGCCGGTGACACGGTGAACGTGTGGCTGTTCTCGGAGCCGACGTTGATCGGGACCGCGGTGGTGGCTGCTGACGGGACGGTTCGGGTGACGATCCCATCTGACACGGTGGCTGGTGTGCACCGGTTGGCGGTGACGGCTGCTGACGGGAGTCTGATCGGGTGGACCCCGATCACGGTCACCACGGACGGGCAGCTCGCGTTCACGGGTGCCGCAGGGCTCGGTGCCGGTGCGTTGGTGGCGTTCCTGCTGCTCGCGGCGGGTGCGGGTGTGCTGGTCGTGCGTCGCCGACGTCGGACGGTGGCTGCGGAGTAGTCCCCGCGCCCCACGGGGGTGGATGGTGTGCAGGAATGGTCGGGTCCGCAGTGGGGACCCGACCATTGCTGCGCAGGATGGGCGGTGGGCGCGACCGTGCGACGGACGGGAGGCGCGGTGCGGGGCCGCCCCGCGCCTCCAGGCCGGTAGCGGGACGCGTTTGACCGACGTACCCCGCGTCGGCTAGGCTCTCACCTTGGTCTGTGCGCCCCGCGCGCGGACAGTCAGATGAGCCCTCCAACCGAGGTGTTCCCCGTGCTTCTGCTCGCGGAACTCCCGACCGGAGTGGGATTCACGGACTCCTCACCTCGACACGAAAGCAGCACTCCTGTGACTCGCACGTTCTCACCGAAGCCGGCAGACGTCCAGCACGACTGGATCGTCATCGACGCCACCGACGTCGTCCTCGGCCGTCTCGCCACCCACGCCGCGGCGCTCCTGCGCGGCAAGCACAAGGCCACCTTCGCCCAGCACATGGACATGGGTGACTTCGTCATCATCGTGAACGCCGACAAGGTCGCCCTGACCGGTTCGAAGCTCGCGAAGAAGGTCTACTACCGTCACTCGGGCTACCCGGGCGGCCTGACGGCGACCTCCTACCCGGAGATGCTCGAGAAGCACCCCACCCGCGCCGTCGAGAAGGCGATCCGCGGCATGCTGCCGAAGAACACCCTCGGCCGCGAGCAGCTCAAGAAGCTGAAGGTCTACGCCGGCGCGGAGCACCCGCACGCCGCGCAGCAGCCCAAGCCGTACATCTTCGACCAGGTCGCACAGTAGTTCCGGCCACGACGACTTCAAGGACACAGAAAACTCATGGCTCAGATCGCTGATTCCCTCGACCAGACCCCGGAGAGCTTCACCACGGAGAGCGCACCCGCCGCTGCCGAGGCTGCTCCCCGTCAGATCCTCAACGTCTCCGGCGGTGCCGTCGGGCGCCGCAAGGAGGCCATCGCGCGCGTCCGGCTCGTCCCGGGCTCCGGCACGTTCGTCGTGAACGGCCGCACGCTCGAGGACTACTTCCCGAACAAGCTGCACCAGCAGCTCATCAACGACCCCTTCAAGGTGCTCGAGCTCCTCGGCTCGTACGACGTCGTCGCCCGCATCACCGGTGGTGGCCCCTCGGGTCAGGCCGGCGCGCTCCGCCTCGCCATCGCCCGCACCCTGAACGAGATCGACCGCGAGAACAACCGCGCGACCCTCAAGAAGGCCGGCTTCCTCACCCGTGACGCCCGCGTCATCGAGCGCAAGAAGGCCGGTCTCAAGAAGGCCCGCAAGGCGTCGCAGTTCTCGAAGCGCTAGTCGTCACCGGCTGAAGATCGCCATGCCGCGTCTGTTCGGTACCGACGGGGTTCGTGGTCTCGCCAACGGCGAGCTGACGGCCGCGCTCGCACTGGGTCTTGCCCAGGCGAGCGCGGCCGTCCTCACACACGGACACCATGCCGACGCCCGCCGGGCGTCGGGTCGACCGCGCCCGCGCGCGGTCCTCGCGCGTGACCCGCGCGTCTCCGGCGAGTTCCTCGGTGCCGCCGTCGCGGCCGGGCTCGCCTCGGCCGGCGTCGACGTGCTCGACGCCGGGGTCATCCCCACCCCCGCCGCGGCGTTCCTCGTCGCGGACATCGACGCCGACTTCGGCGTGATGATCTCCGCATCGCACAACCCCGCTCCCGACAACGGGATCAAGTTCTTCGCCACGGGTGGCCGCAAGCTGCCGGACGAGGTCGAGGACCGCATCGAAGCGGCCATGCACGACCACTCCGCACCCACCCCCACCGGCATCGACGTCGGGCGCATCTCGCGGTTCGCCGACGCCGAGGACCGCTACGTGGTGCACCTGCTCGGCACGCTGCCGCACCGGCTCGACGGCATCCACGTGGTGCTCGACTGCGCCAACGGTGCCGCCGCCGGCGTCTCGCCCGAGGTCTTCGTCAACGCGGGGGCCCGCGTGACGCTCATCGGCGCCGACCCCGACGGCTGGAACATCAACGACGGCGTCGGTTCGACCCACATCGACAACCTCGCCCGCGCGGTGCTCGAGCACGGTGCCGACGTCGGCATCGCGCACGACGGTGACGCGGACCGTTGCCTGGCGGTCGACGCCGCGGGCAACGCGATCGACGGTGACCAGATCATGGCGATCCTCGCGCTGTCCCTGCAGGAGCGCGGCCGCCTGAAGGACGACACCCTCGTCGCGACGGTCATGTCGAACCTCGGGCTGAAGCGCGCCATGGCCGACGCGGGCATCACCGTGATCGAGGCCGGCGTGGGCGACCGCTACGTGCTCGAGAAGATGACCGAGGGCGACTACTCCATCGGTGGCGAGCAGTCCGGCCACATCATCTTCAACGAGTTCGCCACCACGGGCGACGGCATCCTGACCGGGCTGCACCTGGTGGCCGAGATGGCGCGGACGGGGAAGTCGCTGCAGGAGCTCGCCTCGTGCATGACCGTGTTCCCGCAGGTGCTGCTCAACGTCCGGGGCGTCGATCGTCACGGGCTCGCCGACCAGGGCGTGCAGGACGCCATCGCCGCCGCCAGCGAGGCGCTCGGGGACAGCGGCCGTGTGCTGCTCCGTCCGTCGGGCACCGAGCCGGTCGTGCGCGTCATGGTCGAGGCTGCCTCGCAGGACGATGCCCAGCGCATCGCCGAGGAGCTCGCCGCCGTCGTGCAGGACCGCCTGGCGCTCGACGCCGCGTAGGGGTTTCCTCCGCAAGACACCGGTGTTCGCCGGTTGAACACGCGCAGACCGCGGTTCAGCTCGCGAACACCGGTGTTTTGCTGTTTCCCCCCCCAGCTCAGATCTTGCGGAGCAGGACCGAGTTCACCTTGTGGTTCGCGCCCTTCTTCAGCACCAGGGTGGCGCGGGAGCGCGTGGGCAGCACGTTCTCGATCAGGTTCGGCTCGTTGATCGCCCGCCAGACCTCGGTCGCCGTCCGTACCGCGTCCTCACGCGAGAGCGAGGCGAACCGGTGGAAGAACGAGTCGGGGCTCGAGAACGCCTCTTCCTGCAGGGCGAGGAACCGGTCGACGTACCAGGACTCGATGTCCTTCGTCTTCGCGTCCACGTAGATCGTGAAGTCGAACAGGTCGGACAGCGCGAGCCGCCCGTGCACCGGGGGCGCCAGCACGTTGAGGCCCTCGACGATGAGCACGTCGGGCTGCCGGACGACGATCTCGGCATCGGGCACGATGTCGTAGACCAGGTGCGAGTAGTACGGCGCGCGGACCTCGGTCGCCCCGCTCTTCACCTGACTCACGAAGCGCAGCAGGGAGCGGCGGTCGTACGACTCCGGGAAGCCCTTCCGGTCCATGATCCCGCGTCGCTCCAGCTCGGCGTTCGGGTACAGGAAGCCGTCGGTCGTCACGAGCTCGACCCGAGGGGTGTCCGGCCAGCGCTTCGTCAGCTCGCGCAGCAGACGGGCGACCGTGGACTTGCCGACCGCGACGGAGCCCGCGACGCCGATGACGAAGGGCGTGCGTCCGGCGCGCTCCCCGAGGAACCGGCTCGTCTCGGCGTGCAGGTTGCGCGCACCGGCGGCGTAGAGCGTGAGCAGGCGGGACAGGGGCAGGTAGACCTCCTGCACCTCCTGCATGTCCAGCCGGTCGCCGAGTCCGCGCAGCTGCACGATCTCGGTCTCGGTGAGCGACAGGTGCTCCTTCGGGGCGAGCTGGGACCACTCGTCACGCGGGATCTCCACGAACGGGGTCGGGTGCGCGACGGCGGTCTCCGAGAACGGCATGGGATCGAGCGTACAGACGGGAGGCCCGGGGCACG